>JAEWJO010000287.1 GCA_023386455.1 Pseudomonadota bacterium
CACCGCCGCAGCGGCCCGGTACGCCGCCGTCGCGCGCGAACACGCCGTCGCAGCCGCCGTCGTCGCGGCCCGCGACGCGCGAGTCGTCGACGAAGATCCCGGCGCTGCCGACCCAGCCGCTGCCGAAGACGGCGCCCGCATTCGACGAGCGGCACGCGCTGCGCGAGGCGCTGATGAGCCTCAACGACAAGAACTGGAGCGCGGCGAAAGCATCGCTCAGCACGCTCGCGGTGAAGGTTCCGCACTCGAAGCAGTACCGCTCGCTGCTGTGCTATGCGCGCGGCCGCGAGGCCCACGCGGAGGGCCGACCCGACGAGGCGACACTCGAGTATCAGCGCGCGCTGGAGCTAGATCCCCAGCTCGAGCTCGCGAAGCAAGCGATGGCCGAGCTGACGCGCCGGCGCTGAGCCGCGGTGTTATAGTTCCGCGGAATCATGGGGCGTGTCATCGGGATCGATCTCGGCACCACGAATTCGTGCGTCGCCGTGCTCGAGGGCGGGGAACCGGTCGTCATTCACAACCAGGAAGGCGGGCGCACGACACCCTCGATGGTGTCGTGGAACGCCGACGGCGAGGTCGTGGTCGGTGCCGCGAGCAAGCGGCAGATGGTCACGAACCCGCAGCGCACGGTGTTCGGCGTGAAGCGGATGATTGGCCGCAAGGCGACCGACACCGAGGTCACGTCGCTCGCGCGGCGCCTGCCGTACAAGGTCGTCGCCGCGCGCAACGGCGATGCGTGGGTCGACATCTCCGGCACGCCGCGGTCGCCGCAGGAGATCTCGGCGCACGTGCTCGCGAAGATGAAGCGGGTCGCCGAGGACTACCTCGGCCAGGCCGTCACCGAGGCCGTCGTGACGGTCCCGGCGTACTTCGACGACGCCCAGCGCCAGGCGACGAAGGACGCCGGCAAGATCGCGGGGCTCACGGTCCGCCAGATCCTCAACGAGCCGACCGCGGCCGCGCTCGCGTACGGGCTCCATCACACGCAGAACCAGCGAATCGCCGTGTTCGACCTCGGCGGTGGCACGTTCGACATCTCGATCCTCGCGATCGAGAACGGCGTGTTCGAGGTGCTCTCGACGTACGGCGACACGACGCTCGGCGGCGACGACTTCGACCGCGTCATCATCGATCTGCTCGCCGACGAGTTCCAGAAGCAGAACGGCATCGACCTCCGCGGCGACTCGGTCGCGCTGCAGCGCCTCAAGGAGGCCGCCGAGCGCGCGAAGATCGAGCTGTCATCGGCGATGACCACCGACGTGAACCTGCCGTTCATCGCGGCCGGTCCCGAAGGCCCGCTGCACCTCATGCGCGAGCTCGAACGCGGTCAGCTCGAGCGCGCGTGCAAGCCGCTGTTCGAGCGCCTCGAGGCGCCGTGTCTGCGCGCGCTCGCCGAGGCCCATTGCACGCCGGCCGACATCGACCAGGTGCTGCTGGTCGGCGGCATGACGCGCATGCCGGCCGTGCAGGAGCGGGCGGAGCGCATCTTCGGCCGGCCCGGCAGCAAGGGCGTCAACCCGGACGAGATCGTCGCGATGGGCGCCGCCGTGCACTCGGGCATCATGGGCGGCGAGCTCCAGGAGGTCGTGCTCCTGGACGTCACGCCGCACGACATGGGCGTCAAGGTCGCCGGCGACCGCATGTCGGTCGTGATCCAGTCGAACACGAGCATCCCGACGCGCGCCAAGAAGGTGTTCGCGACGACCGAGGATAACCAGACGTTCGTCGCGATCGAGATCTATCAGGGCGAGCACGAGCACGCGTCCAAGAACCGGCGCCTGGGCCGGTTCGTGCTCGGCGATCTGGCGGTCGCGCCGCGTGGCCGCACGAAGGTCGAGGTCAGCTTCACGCTCGATGCCGATGGCATCCTCGAGGTCTCCGCGGTCGAGGTCGGCACCGGGCGCGCGTCGACCGTGACGATCGAGGCGTCCAGTGGTCTCACGCAGGACGAGATCAACGCGCTCGCGGCGCGTGCCCAGCAGTTCCAGCGCTAGCTGGTTTCTGGGCCGGCGCGGCGGCAGGCGCGGGCACCGGCTCGGTCCACAGGTCACGTCGCAGAATCGGTCTTATGTCAACTCCTGGGTATCCGAAGTGCTGGAAACCACGGCCCGAGGTCCCGCGCTGACCGCGGGAATGCCCGCCGCTGCTGCCTGGTTGGCGAGGCATGGCGAGTTTCGCGAGCCTCGTACCGAAGCTGCGGCCCACGCTGTTCAGCCTCGGCCTCCTGGGACTCACGGTGATCGCGCTGCGCGATGGCGCGCACCACGACTGCGGTCGCCCGCACGTCACGCTCGCTTCGCTGGAGGCATCGCTCGCGCGTGGGCCGATGACGCTGTCGTTCGAGTCGCCATCGGTCGACTTCTGGGACATGCCGGCGACCGAGATCCTGCCGCTCGTCCGGCCGCCCGCCCATCCCGACGCGCGTCCGTGGCCCCAGGGCATGGTCATCCAGCCACCGGCGATCGATGGCGCGATCGTGCTGTGGGATCGCTCGCCGCTGGACAGCATGCTGTCAGCATTGGTCGCCGCACTCGGCGTGCTCGAGTCCTGACCGTTATCGCCCCGCCCCGGCCGCGCACGAGCTTGCTATAGAAGCTTGTGGACCCGCTGGTTCGGTTCGGCGACGCGGCGCGTACGTGGTTCTCGCAGAGCTTCGCGGCGGCGACGCCCGTGCAGGAGCGCGGCTGGGCGAGCATCGCGAGCGGCAAGCACACGCTGATGCTCGCGCCGACCGGCTCGGGCAAGACGCTCGCGGCGTTCCTGTGGTGCCTGGATCGACTGAGCCGCGAGCCCGCGGCGGCCGATGCCGGCACCCGCGTCGTCTACGTGTCACCGATCAAGGCGCTCGCCTACGACGTCGAGCGCAACCTGCGCGCGCCGCTCGCGGGGCTGCAGCGGCTCGGTGCCGGCGCGCAGATCACGGTCGACGTTCGCACCGGTGACACGTCGGCCAAGGAGCGCGAGCGCCAGCGCAAGGATCCGGGGCAGATCCTGATCACGACGCCCGAGTCGCTGTATCTCATCCTCGCGGGCCGGTCGCGCGACCGGCTGCGCTCGGTCGACACGATCATCGTCGACGAGATCCACGCGCTCGCGCCGACCAAGCGCGGCATCCACCTCGCGCTGTCGCTCGAGCGGCTGAGCCACCTCGTGACGAGCTCCGGCAACTCCGAGCCCCAGCGGATCGGCCTGTCGGCGACCCAGCGGCCACTTATAGAGGTCGCTAAATATCTGGGAGGGGACCGCCCGGTCGAGATCGTCGACGCGAGCGCCAGGCCGGCGATCGATCTCGAGATCGTCGTGCCGACGGCCGACATGGAGGCCCCCGCGCCCGCCGCGGCGCAGAAGGTCGACGCGAACGGGTTCGCGACGCCGAGCGCGCCCGGTCAGGACGCCGGCGGCATGTGGCCGCTCATCTATCCGCGGCTGCTCGCCGAGATCCTCGCGCACCGCTCGACGATCGTGTTCGTGAACTCGCGCCGGCTCGCCGAGCGCGTCGCGCAGCAGCTGACCGAGCTGGCCGTCCAGCAGGGTCATGCCGAGCCGGGCGTCGAGCTCGTCCGCGCGCACCACGGGTCGGTCGCGCGGCACCAGCGCGTCGAGATCGAGGAGGCGCTCAAGGCCGGACGGCTGCGTGCGATCACGGCGACGTCGTCGCTCGAGCTCGGCATCGACATGGGCGCCGTCGATCTCGTGCTGCAGGTCGAGTCGCCGGGCTCGGTGTCGCGCGGGCTCCAGCGAATCGGCCGTGCGAGCCACCATGTCGGCGGCACGAGCCGCGGGCGGATCCTGCCGAAGTTCCGGGGCGACCTGCTCGAGGCGACGGTCGTCGCGCACGAGATGCTCGCCGGCAAGGTCGAGAGCATCCGCGTGCCCGACTCGGCGCTCGACGTGCTCGCCCAGCAGATCGTCGCGATGGTCGCCGCCGACCCATGGCCGGTCGCCGAGCTCGAGCGCGTGATCCGGCGTGCGGCGAGCTATCGCGATCTGTCGCGCGCCGCGCTCGTCGGCGTGCTCGACATGCTCGCCGGCCGCTATCCGAGCGACGAGTTTGCCGAGCTGCGGCCGCGCCTGACGTGGGACCGCCAGGTCGACGTGCTCGTCGGCCGCAAGGGCGCGCGCCTGCTGAGCGTCGTGTCCGGCGGCACGATTCCGGATCGCGGGCTCTACGGTGTCCACGTCGGCGAGCGAGGCCCCAAGGTCGGCGAGCTCGACGAGGAGATGGTGAACGAGAGCCGCAAGGGCGAGACGTTCATCCTCGGCGCGACGACGTGGCGGATCGAGGACATCACGCGCGATCGCGTCGTCGTGAGCCCGGCACCCGGCGAGCCCGGCAAGATGCCGTTCTGGCGTGCGGACGGTCCCGGCCGCCCGGTCGAGCTCGGCAAGGCGCTCGGCGCGTTCTGCCGCGAGCTCGATGGCAAGCTCGTCGCCGACGCCGGCGCCGCGCAGCGCTGGCTCGAGGGCGAGTACCACCTCGACACGTTCGCCGCCGGCAACCTCATGGCGTACCTCGCCGATCAGCGCGCGCAGTCCGGCAGCGTGCCGACCGATCAGGCGATCACGATCGAGCGCTTCCGCGACGAGCTCGGCGACGTCCGGGTGTGCATCCTGTCGCCGTTCGGGAGCCGGATCCACGCGCCGTGGGCGCTCGTGCTCGCGCGCCAGCTCGAGGATCAGCTCGGCTATCCGATCCATCCGCTGTGGACCGACGACGGCATCGCGCTGCGGTTCGCCGACGGCGACCTCCTGCCCGAGGACGACCAGCTGATCCCGGATCCCGATGATGTCGAGCGCGTGCTCGTCGACGAGCTCGCCCGCTCGAGCGTGTTCGCGAGCCACTTCCGCGAGAACGCGGCCCGCGCGCTGCTCCTGCCGCGCCGGCGACCGGGCCAGCGCACGCCGCTGTGGGCGCAGCGCCTCAAGGCGCAGCAGCTGATGGGCGTCGCGCTCCGGTTCCCGGCGTTCCCGATCACGCTCGAGACGTACCGCGAGGTCCTGCGCGACGTGTTCGACCTGCCGGCGCTCGTCGACGTGCTCCGCCAGGTCCGGTCGCGCGCGATCCGCGTCGAGCCCGCGGTCACCGAGTCGGCGTCGCCGTTCGCGCGGTCGCTCGTGTTCGACTACGTCGCCGCGTTCCTCTACGAGGGCGACGCGCCGCTCGCCGAGCGCAAGGCACAGGCGCTGACGCTCGACCGCAATCTGTTGCGCGAGCTGATCGGCGGCGGCGAGCTCCGCGACCTGCTCGATCCCGACGTGCTCGCCGAGGTCGAGGCGGAGCTGCAGCAGCTCGCCGACGGCCGCAAGGCGCGCGACCTCGACGAGGTTCACGACCTGTTGCGCCGGCTCGGCGACCTCACCGAGGCCGAGATCGCCGCGCGCTACGAGACGGCGGAGGGCGTCGATTCCGGGCCGGTCGTCGCCGCGCACGTCGAGAAGCTCGTCTCGACGGGCCGGATCGCGCGCGTCCGCATCGCCGGCGTCGAGCGGCTGATCGCGGCCGAGGACGCGGCACGCTATCGCGACGGCCTCGGCATCGTGATCCCGAAGGGCGTGCCGGCGGCGCTGCTCGCGCGCGGGGAGTCGCCGGTCGAGAGCCTGGTCACGCGCTACGCGCGCACGCACGCACCGTTCACGGCCGAGGGCCCCGCGGCGCGCTGGGGCATTCCTGCGCCGCAGATCGAGCCGGTGCTCGCGCTGCTCGAGGCGCGCGCCCAGCTCGTGCGCGGCGAGCTGCGACCCGGCGGCATGGGCCTCGACAGCTGCGATCCGGAGGTCTTGCGCCAGCTGCGGCGGCGCACGCTCGCGAAGCTGCGCGCGCAGGTCGCGCCGGTCGGCAGCTCGACGTACGCGGCGTTCTTGCCGCGCTGGCACGGCCTCGATCAACCGCGCCGCGGTGCGCTCGCGCTGCGCGACGCGATCATCCGGCTCGAAGGCGTCGCGCTGCCGTTCTCCGAGCTCGAGCAGCGGATCCTGCCCGCGCGCATCCTCGACTACCACCCGCGCATGCTCGACGAGCTCGGCGCCGCGGGCGAGCTGACCTGGGTCGGCGCCGGTGCGCTCGGCACGAAGGACGGCCGGATCATGCTGCTGCGGCGAGAGCGCGCCCGCGAGCTCGCACCGGCGCCACAGGACATCGCGAACCGCAGCGAGGTTCACGACATCATCGTCGCGCACCTCCAGCAGGCCGGCGCGTCGTTCCTCGTCGGGATCGAGCAAGCGGTGCGCGCCGCCAATCCTGCCGAGCGCACGTCGATCCAGGTCGCGCTGTGGGACCTCGTGTGGGCCGGCGTCGTCACGAACGATACGTTCGCGCCGCTGCGCTCGCTGGCCGCGCCGACGGCGCGGAAGATGTCCGCGCACGCGAGCTTCGGCGGGCGGTGGTCGCTGGTCGAGTCGCTCGGTCCGGCACCGACGTCGACAGGCCG
>JAEWJO010000314.1 GCA_023386455.1 Pseudomonadota bacterium
GCCCTCGACCATGCCGACGAACACGACCGCGAGGCCGGCGATCAGCGCGATCACGAAGTCGGCACGCCGCTGGTGCAGCATCTCGCGCATCCGCCGCCAGTCGATCAGGTCGAGCGCCGCGACGAACACGACGCCGGCGAGCGCGGCAAGCGGCATCGGCTGGAGGAAGCGCACGACCGACAGCGCGGTCAGCACGAGCAAGACGCCCGCGATCGCCCCGGCGAGCTTCGTCTTCTCGCCGGCGCGGATCGCGACGATGCTGCGCGACGAGCTCGTGCCGGCGACGAAGCCGCCCCACATGCCGGACACGAGGTTGACGGCGCCGAGCGCGAAGTACTCGCGGCGCGGCCGGACCGGGCTGTCGGTCGCCGTCGCGAGCATGCTCGCATTCGCGAGCGCGTCGACGTAGACGATCATCGCGAGGCCGAGCGCGGGCGCGAGCAGGGCGCGGACGTCGGACCACCCGAGGCCGGCCGGCAGCGCCGGGGTCGCGAAGTGACCGAGCGTGCTGCCGATGACGGCGACGTCTCGATCGCGCAGGCCGAATGCGATGCTCGCGAGCGTCGCCGCTGCCAGCACCGCGAACGGCGCCGGCAGCTTCGGCACGAAGCGCTTCAGCGCGAACACCGCCGCGATCGCGGTCGCGCCGATCGCGATCGAGAGGTGGTTGCCGGCGAGGATATCCTTGCCCTGGCCGACGAGGATCGTGACGCCGGTGCCCGCGAGGTAGCCGACGAACACGGGCGTCGGGAACAGCCGCTGGATGAACGCGATGCCGCAGAGGCCGGCGAGACACAGGAAGGCGCCGGTCGCGAGCGTCAGGATCGCGAGCGATGCGGTCAGGTGCTGCGCCGGGACGTTCGCGACGGCGGCACCGACGATCGCCGCGATGCCGCCCGCGGGACCGATCGAGATCCGCTTGCTCGATCCGAGCAGCGCGTACATCAGCGCGCCCGCGATCGCGGTGACGAGCCCGGCGGTCGCCGTCGCGTGCGCGAGCCGCGCGTAGGCGAGGGCCTGCGCCGCGAACACGGCCCACAGCGTGAGGCCGGCGATCAGGTCACCGGACAGATATGGCAGCGGATATCGCGCGTGCCTGCCCGGTAGCAGCTGGGTGTCGGCGCTCGCGGAGTGGCCGGCCATGGGTCACATGAGGGTTCGCGGCATGCGCGCCAGGAAGACGTGGGGTGTTCCTCTCGTCATACTTCCGAAGCTAGCTGCACGTCGCGCCTCAACAATGTGCGGGTTCGGCACGCGGGTGCGTCCGAGTGGGCGGCCGCGCCGTCCGGTGGACTACGTAGGCGGTGCTGCCAACTGACGTGCTTTCGACCTCGTGTACCGCGGATCCCTGCCTCGCGATTCTCGTGCGGCGTGTTGCGGATTGTCGATCGGAGCGAACGGCGGCTCGTGTAGCTTCGACGGCGATGAGGGCAATGCTGGTCTGGGGAGTCTGCGCGCTCGCCGCGTGTGCGAGCTCGAGTAGCGACAACTGTGATCCCGCGCTGGGCACCTGCGAGGTCGACGCGTCGACGACGCCGCCCGAGGACGCCGCGCCACCGATCGATGTCGTCGACGCGCCGAACAAGGGCTTCGGCGAGCCATGCACCGACGGCGATCAATGCGCGTCGGACGTCTGCATCCTCGTCTCGACCGGTGGCGTCTGCTCGGATCTGTGCGGCACGTGTCCCGACGGCTGGGGCTGCTTCGGCGTGCTCGGTGCGATCGAGCCCGATCAGGTCTCGTACGTCTGCGTGCCGGTGACGACTCAGCTGTGTAGCCCGTGCCAGCAGGACACGGAGTGCACGCAGATCGGCATGGACAAGTGTCTGACCGAGGCGACGGGCCGGAGCTACTGCGCGCGCGACTGCTCGTCGGTGTCGTGCCCGAGCGGCTACGACTGCGTCGACACCCAGGTCGGCACGTCGATCCTGAAGGAGTGCGTTCCGCACTCGGGCGCGTGTGACTGCAACACCGCGATGCAGTCCGGCGCGACCGACGCGTGCACGATCACGACGCCGCTCGGCACCGCATGCGCGGGCACGAGCACCTGCGGCGGCGCGACCGGGTGGGGCGCGTGCCAGCCGCCGTCCCAGGTGGATGCGCCCGACGCGAGCTACGGCGACGAGAACTGCGACGGAATCGACGGCGACATCACGAAGGGCATCTTCGTCGCCGGCGGCGGCACCAACAGCGGGACGTGCGGCCTGACCTACCAGACCCCGTGCCAGACGATCTCGTTCGGCATCGTGCGCGGCGTGCAGACGTCGCGGCCGAACGTCTACGTCCAGGCGGGCACGTACAACGAGGTCGTCGTGCTCCAGAGCGGCGTCAACGTGTGGGGCGGCTACGACTTCAACTGGCACCGCGCGCCGTACTCGAATCCGGCGAACCGCGTCGTCGTGGTCGGCAAGCAGGACACCGGCACCGGCGGCGACGGCGAGTACATGGCCGTGCGCGCGCACGATCTGATCGTGCCGGTGATGATGGCCGACCTCGTGCTCCAGGCCCCGAACGCGCAGGGCGTCGGCGGCGCGACCGGCCGCGATGGGCGCTCGAGCTACGTGATCCACGCGAAGGCGGCGACGGTCGCGCTCGCGCGCGTCCAGCTGGTCGCGGGTGCGGGTGCGCCGGGCGGGTTCGGCTCGCCGGGGCAGGATGCCGAGCTCGTCGACACGCAGTCGCACATGGTCGGCAAGATCGGCGGCGCCGGCGACGAGTTCGTGACGACGTGCAACTCGTCGGCGCGCGGCGGCGGCGGCGCGGCGGGCACGAACAGCTGCGGCGCGAGCCCGTCGTCGCGCGCGATGAACG
>JAEWJO010000392.1 GCA_023386455.1 Pseudomonadota bacterium
GGCTGCGCGCGATCCTGCCGGCCGCCGCGAACGCGATGCGCCGCTACCTCGACGGGCCGCACCTCGTCGAGATCGGCGTCGGCTGCGAGGCCTGTCACAACGGCGCGCGCGAGCATTCGATCGACACGTCGGTCGTGCCGACGTTCGAGCCGAGGAGCCCGCTCGTAGGCATCACGCCGCCGAACGGGCACACCGGCACGCGCGCGCAGTGGATCAACCGGATCTGCGCGAAGTGCCACACCGTCCTGTTCACGCGCTACGAGTGGACGTGGGAGGGCGCCGCGCGACTCGACCAGCACCCCGGTGGCAGCTCGACGAACTCCGGCGAGGGTCGCGACTTCCAGCTCGGTGGCTGCTCGACGCAGCTCGCGTGCACCGGCTGCCACGATCCGCACGTCGAGGATCAGCCTGCCACGCTCGCCGCGATGGGGACCCCCGCTGGCAACACGCTGTGCACCGGCTGTCACAAGCAGATGGCGAGTGCGAAGGCAATCGAGCACCACACGCACCACGCCGAGGGCAGCGCCGGGACCGCGTGCATCGCGTGTCACATGGCGAAGAAGAACATGGGGCTCGACTACGGCCTCGTTCGCTACCACCGCATCGGCTCGCCGACGGAGACCCGCCGGGTCACCGGCGACCGGCCGCTCGAGTGCGCCCTGTGCCATGCCGACTACAGCGTCGAGAAGATCGTGATGACGATGGAGGACTGGTGGGGCAAGCAGTACGACCGCTCCGCGCTGCGCGCGCTCTACGGCGACGACCTCGGCGTCAACGCGCTCCGTGCGACGCTCGCCCGTGGCAAGCCACACGAGCAGGCCGCGGCGATCGGCGTGCTCGGCGAGGTCAAGGACCGGAGCGCCGTCTCCGCGCTCGTGCCGATGCTGTCGCACGAGTTCCCGCTCGTCCGCTACTACGCGCAGCGCGCGCTCCAGAAGATCACGGGCGACCCGGTCGCGATCGATGTCGGCGCCGCGGCGCCCGAGGTCGCGCGTGCGGCCGACGCCTGGCTCAGAGCAGCGGCAGCGCGCCGGTGATCGCGTCGACGTCCTCGGTCCACGCCGGACCGACGGCGCAGCAGGTCTTCGTCGGTACGCCGTGGAACTCGGTCTTGCCCGAGTCGGTGATCAGCGCGACGGGAACGCCGGCCGCGCGAGCGCGCGCGACGACCTCGTCGAGTTTCGCCTCGGAGTCGACGGAGACGCACACCTTCGTGAACCGGCCGGTGAGCCAGGCCTGCATCGCCGCGTCGAGCCGGAGCGTGAACGTGCCGTCGTCGACGGTGCCGGCATCGACGAGCACCGCGAGCGATGCGTGCGCGCCCTGCGCGATCATCTTGCCCTTGCGCATGCCGAGGTCCTTGCGCATCACGATCACCTGCTTCGCGCATCGCGGTTCGCTCACCGCGGCATCGTAGCGGGCTT
Source organism: Pseudomonadota bacterium (assembly GCA_023386455.1). Classification (GTDB taxonomy): domain Bacteria; phylum Myxococcota_A; class Polyangia; order Haliangiales; family Haliangiaceae; genus JABFXX01. The sequence continues at coordinate 1,425 of JAEWJO010000392.1, forward strand.
TCACTCCGGCGAGCGGAGACCCTCGCGCACCATCGCCGCGAGAAACTGCCCGGCGCCGCGCGCGATCGCGAGCTTCGACAGCGGATGGCCGGCGAAGTCCTGGACGCCGACCTTGAACAGCGACGGCACCTGCGTCAGCACGCGCTCGACGGTCGGCCGGCGGTGGCCGTAGAACGCGCGGTAGCAGAGGTGCCGGATCTTCATCTGCTTGCCGAGGTGACGGCCGTCGATGTGCTCGCGCCAGTCGTCGAACGACAGCCGCTCGCGATCGAGCGCGCGCGCGATGTACGGACCGGCGAGCATGCCGTACTCGATCGCCTGCGCGATGCCCTCGCCGGTCGCGATGTCGATGCCGGCCGCCTCGCCGACCAGCATCACGCGCGGTCGCGAGATGCTCGCGCCCGGCTCGAAGCCGCGCTCGGCAAACTGCTTCAGCCGGTAGCGCGAGAGCTCGAGGCCTCGGCTCGCCAGGTACCGGTCGATCCGCAACTTCGGCGAGTCGGGGCCCTTGTGGTGCAGGACGTAGACGCCGCGACAGACCTTTGGCGCACCGCCGACCTGCGTCGGGAAGTCCCACGCGTAGCCGTGCATGTCGGTCGCGGTGAAGTCGAACACGACCGTGTCGCGCGGCAGATCGCTCGGCAGATCCTCGGTGTCGAGCTCGACGACCTGCGCGCGCAGCTCGCCGCGGCCCAGGCCGATCGCCCGGCGCACGATGCCGCCGACGCCGTCGGCGCCGATGACCGCCTTCGCGCGGAACGTCTCGCCGGCCTTCGTCTCGACGAGCACGTGGTCCTCGCCGACCTCGATGCGCGCGACCGGCGTGCCGTCGCGGACGTCGATGCCCTTCGCGATCGTCGCGTTCGCGAGCGCGTGATCGAACTCGACGCGGCGGACGACGACACCGAGCCCCGGATCTCGCGTGACGATGGTCTTGCCGCCGACGCGCAGCGCGATCGCGTCGAGCGGGACCATCGGGCACTCGACGGTGACGCCGAGCCTCTCGAGGATGTGCAGGCCGCGCGCACCGAGGCCGCCGGCGCAGATCTTCTCGCGCGGATACGCCTCGGCCTCGAGGACGACGAGCTTCGTCGCGGGACGCGCTGCCTGCAGGTGCAACGCCGTCGACAGGCCGCTGGGGCCGCCTCCGACGATGACGATGTCGACCTCGGTCACGAGGCCGGCATCCTACGGAAAATGCCGCGCTCAGGCGAGGCGCCGGAGCAGCCGAGCGGTCAGCGCGCCGCCCGCAAACACGAGGCTCGCCCCGATCGCGAGGTAGGCGACGAGAGCCAGCGTCAGCACCGGGCCGACCCGGAGGACGCCGAGGATCCCGAGGACGGCGGCCGCGACACCGACGAGGACCATGACGCCGCCGGAGGTCTGGATCGCGTTGTAGGTCGTGCGCGCGACCCTCGGGTTGCGCTCGGGCGCGAGGAACACGAGGTCGGGCTGGGCGGCGCCGCCGAGGAGCAGGGCGCCGCCGAACACGATCGCCGCGGCGGGCAGGAGGACGAGCGGCTTCACACCCATGAGCGCGAGGATGCCGAGGACGATGCCGGTGAGCCCGCCGAACACCTCGGTGCTGACGCCGCCGGCGATCTCCTGCGGCGGCAGGCGCAGGCCCTCGACCCGGCGGGCGGTGTCGCGCCAGCGGGCTGCGATCGACGCGCCCTGCGCGAACAGCGCGAAGCCGATCGCGATCGCGCCGATGCCGGCCATCTGAAACGGCAGCTGGGAGAACCCGACGATGCAGACGACGATCGCGACGAGCCCGCCGAGCGCCTCGAGCGACGTCCCGCCGGCGAGGACGCTGCGCGTCACCTTCTGCTCGCGCTTCGCCGTGCCGGCGCGCATCCCTTCGTACTCGGGATCCTCGTAGAGCGTCTCGTGCTTCGTCAGGTCTCGCTTGTCTCGTCCCGATCTCGCGTAACCCATGCTCTCGATCGGTGCATCGCGTGTGCCCACCGAGAATCTCGGATCGGCTATCGTGAGCGTATGCGTCGATTCATGGTGGTGTTGTTTGTCGTGGGTTGCGTGTCGGGGCCGCCGCCGAGCTCGACCCGCTGGCCCGGTCACCGCAAGCAAGGTGACCAGCGATTCACGGAGCTCGAGCGCCGCGCGACCGAGCTCGAGGCGAAGATCTCCGCGTTGACGAAGGACCTCGCCGACGCGCGCGCCCAGATCGCGACGCTCGTCCTCGCCGGCGCGCCGACGCCGGCTCCTCCACCGGCGCCGTGACCTGCCACAACGTGGAGGTGCCCGGGAATCTCGCTCGCGTTACGATCGAGGCATGAGTGGAACCCTCGCGCGTGACTTCGCCGGCGATCGCGAGCTGCTCGCATCGCTGTCGCCGGGTGGCTCGCCCGAGCGCCCGATCAAGGTGGGCTCGGCGGCCGTCGTCGAGGTGCGGACGGCGGCGCTCGGTTGCCCGCTGTGCGGCGGGACGTTCCGGCTCGACGAGCACGTGTCGATCGCGTCCGGACTGCGCCGCGTCGACGTCCACTGCCGGCAGTGCTCGACGCCGCGCTCGCTGTGGTTCCGGCTCGTGTCGAACGAGCCGAACTGAGCGCGCTCAGCCGCCGACCATCACGTTCGCCGAGCCGGCGATCAGCTTGCCCATGCCACCGCAGTGCTTGTCGGCGTCGCCCATGCGATGCGCGGCCTTGTTGTTGATGAAGACGGTGCCGCTGCCGGCCTGCGCCTCCCAGTTGTTGCCGTTGCAGCACGCGGCGTGAACGCCTTTGTCGCCGACGCGCAGCGCCGGCATCTTGTTCACGTTCACGTCGGGCGAGCCGATGATCGCGGGACCGACCGCGGGGTGCGGGCACGCGGGGCAGCCGTGGGCATCGGCCGGAACTTGCGAGGCGTCTCCGAGGCGTCCTTGACCGGGCATTACACGAAGCCTCCTGGCGTCATCGTGCCGACGCCGCCGACGACCGGACCGACGGGCACGTAGGGCGGGGCGAACGTCGGGATGGGACCGGTGCCGAGCACGTTGGTCACCATCGTCGAGCTCTGCCAGATGGTGTGGCACTTCTCGAATGCGTCGCAGATGCAGTCGAAGAGTTCCTTGTGATACATCGCCTGCGGATCGCCGAGCTGGCCGATCATCTGCGGCTTCATCGTCGCCGCCTTCACCGAGACCGGTACCTGCGTCAGCGCGATCACCGGGTTCGGCACGTTCGGCGTCGGCGGGGCGACCGGCGACGGGAACGCGGCGAACGCCGGATACCACGGCAGGCCGGGGACCTTGATCGTCGCGGTGTACGACAGCCACGCCGTGCCGATGACGTTGGCGATCACGTTCGTGTACTTCAGCTCCGACGGGTTTGCCTTCGGACCCTGCGCGAGGATCAGCGGCGTCAGCGGCGGACCGACGACCTGGCCGCCGGTCGCGGTCACCGCGTTGACGACGACGCCGACCATCGTCGCGGCCGACTGCCACGTGCTCCATGCCGAGCAGATCGCGTCGCAGATGCCGTCGATGTACGAGCCGAACTTGCTCGTCAGCATCTTCTGAACATCGGTGTGGTACTTGTTCATCGAGTGCGCCGTGAACAGCGGCGGCGCCGCGACGGCAGGCGTCGTCGACTTTTCCTCGGGCTTGAACGCCCTGTCGTAATGGGCGCCGGCCGGATCGCCCGACGGCTGCTGCCATTTGTCGGGCACCATGATCTGGTTCTGCGAGAACTTGAGTCTCGCAAGCTGCTTCATCGCGGAGGATTGCGGCGCCGGCATACCGTGGTCAGCGATTATACGGGAGCAGGCGCAATTAGGTTCCCTTGCGCGCCCGGAGGTAGTGGGCCTGGTAGGTGACCGCGCTCCGCGCATCCCTGCGCAACGTCCACGAAAGTTCGGACTCGTCCTCGATCTGGTAGGGCGCGCTCAGGCCGCTCCGCAGGATCTCGGCCACGGCGGCGGCCGGGTCGGCCCCACCGATCCGCTCGTCCTCGTGCATGACCTGGCTCTGCCAGGCGTAGGGCGACGCGAGCACGACCTCGCCACCGACCCGGGTCAGCTTGTCGATCACCGCGAGCAACCGCCGCGGGTGGGAGACCGAGTCGAGCATGTTGAGCGCGACGACACGGTCGAAGGCACCGGGCACGAACGGCGGGTCGAGCGCATCGCCGCAGACGAGCTTGCAGCTCGCGGCCTTGGGCCGGGCGCCGGTCGCGACGGCGGGCATGTACGTGCGCCCGATCATCCGCCGCGCATACGGAACGCGCTCGCCATCGAGCAGGCGCCGCGCCCTCCGCACCGCACCGGCGTGCATGTCGAGCGCCATCACGTGGTCGGCCGGCAGCTCCGCGGTGATCCGGCCCACGCTGCACCCGAGCTCCGCCGCGAGCTCGACCCGCGGCAGCGTCGCGATCCGCTCGACGAACGGCGCGAGCGCGAACCCGCCCGGTCCACCCGGCGCGGGCTCGGCGCGGTCGCCCCAGTGAGCGTCGAGATAGATCGAGAGGTGCTCCAGCATGCGCGCGTAGGGCGCGTCGTCCGGCCCGTGCTCGACGAGCGCCGCCGCGAGCTCCGGCGACATGTCGCGCTCGACGACGGTGGCCATCTCCGCACGGAGATACCCGGACGGATCGGCCATCACGATCGGAACGCCGTCGACGATCGGATAGCGCCGTCCGCACTCGCACGCGAGGAGATCCTCGCCGCTCGGCTCGAGCGTCTTCACGTCGATCCGGTCGGGACCGAACGTGCGGCAAGCGGGGCAAACCAGGAGATCCAGAGCCATGGGCGACGTCGCGTGCGAGGGCCGATTCCATCGTATGTGATAGCCTCGATTCATGTCGCGACCTCCCAGCGAAAACCTCCAGACGACGACGGAGGAGGTCAGCGAGGAGCGCGAGGTGTACTTGCGCAACGGTCGCAGGCTCGTCGTCAGCGAGCAGCACGGCGATCAGCTCGTCGAGATCCGGAACGAGTCCGGCATGCTCGAGGTTCGCATCCGCCTCACCGAGGAAGGCCCCGTCCTCCAGATGGACGTGGCGCGCCTGCAGCTCAAGGCGAGCGAGTCGGTGCAGATCGAGTCCAAGCGCGTCGAGATCAAGAGCAGCGAGGACATGAGCCTCACCGCGGACGGCGACCTCGTCGCGATCGGCAAGATCATCCATCTCAATCCCGACAAGGAATGATCGCGGCAGCGCAGCGGCGGAGGCGCTAGGCCGTGGACGTCTTCGGCGCCGCGCTCGGCGCGAGCGGCGACTTTCTGCGCGCGGCCGCGATCGATGCCGCGTACGAGCTGGGCATCGTCGACGGCCTCGGCGCACCGCTGACCTGCGACGAGCTTGCCGACGCGATCGGCGTCGGACCCGGAAGGCGGCGGATGCGCGCACTCGTCGAGGTGCTCGCCGCCCTCGGCGTGCTCGTGCGCGCCGGCGATCGCTACGCGCGCGGCGCTGTGCCGGAGCGCCCCGTGGTCCCGCGCACCGGCTGGGGCCTCATGGCCGACGTCATTCGCACGGACACGGCGCTGCCGGTCGATGGCGGCGACCACGAGCGACGGCTGCACGAGCACCTCGCGGTCGCCGGCGCCGCCGCGGCGCGCGAGCTTGCCCCGCTGCTGTGTGGTCCGGACCGTCCGCGTGGCGGACCGCCGATGCTGCTCGATCTCGGCGGCGGCGCGGGCGCATACACGGCGGCATTCCTCGACGCGGATCCGGAGGCTCGCGCGACGCTCGTCGACTTCCGCGAGGTCATCCAGCTCGCGCGTCGGCACCTCGCGCGGTTCGGCGATCGCGTGCGCTACGTCGCGTCCGAGCTCAGCGTCGCCGACGTCGGCGAGGGCTACAGCGCCGTGTTGCTCGCGAACGTGCTGCACCTGCACGGCCCGATGCGGTGCGCGAGCTACTGCGTCGCTGCCGCGCGTGCGCTCGCACCCGGTGGCATCGTCGTCGTGAAGGACCTGCGGATCGACGAGGGCAGGGCCGCGCCGATCGAGGGTCTCCTGTTCGCGCTCAACATGGCGATGTACACGGGCGAGGGCGATGTCTACGAGGCCTCGCGGATCGGCGCGTGGCTCGTCGACGCCGGGCTCGTCGACGGCCGCGAGGTGCGGCTCGAGGTCGCGCCGGATGCGTTCGCGATCGTCGCGACGAAGCCCGACGTCGAGACGGCGTCGATCGAGCGCGAGCTCGTCGAGCGAGCGACCACGGCCGGTGCGACGCTGCCCGGGCCGCTGCGTCGCGCACTCGCGTTCGCGATCGGCCTCGATCGCGGCGACGGCGGCGCTGCGGCGCGCGAGCGCGTCGCGCACG
>JAEWJO010000417.1 GCA_023386455.1 Pseudomonadota bacterium
CTCGCGCGCCTCAAGGACTGGCGCGTCCTTCGTGACCACCGGAGGCGGGGAAGCCACGTGGCGAACACCCTGAACGCCGTCGCGGTCCTACACAATCTGAGACTTGAATTGCGGGACAACTCTTAGCCCATCGCCTTGACCCACTTCGACGGGTCGCCGATGCGCGGCTTCTCGCCGCCGCGCACCAGATACCGCACCGCGTGGTTCATGCCGTCGAGCGTCAGCGGCCACATCGGCAGCACGCTCGCGATCACCTCGATCGTCGTGCCCGACCAGAACCGCTCCGGCTCGGGATTCAGCCACGCCGCGCTCCGAAAATGATGCGCCAGCCGCCTGAGCCACTCGATGCCCGACGCCCGCGTCTGCGAGTACAGATACATCGCCCCGCTCGCGTCGAGCAGCTCCGCCGGGTGCATGAGCGCATCGCCGACCATCACGAGCTTCTCGTCGCGATCGCTGTTCGCGAGCAGGTCGGCCACGGGCACCGCCTTGCGGAACTGCGCGTCCTCGTAGACCGAGTTGTAGACGCAGTTGTGAAAGTAGTAGCTCCTGAACTTCGCGAACCGTCCGGTGCGCGACGCCGCCGTGAACAGCCGGCTCATCAGCTCGCTGTGCGGATCCATCGAGCCGCCGACGTCCATCAGCAGCACGACCTTCACGCGATTGCGCCGAGGCGGCCGGAACACGATCTCCAGCTCGCCCGCATTCTTCCCCGTCTTGTCGATCGTGTCGTCGAGATCCAGCTCCTCGACCGCGCCCTCGCGGCCCAGCCGCCGAAGCCCGCGAAGCGCGACATCGATCTGCCGCACGTCGAGCACCACATCGCGGCGGTACTCCTTGAACATGCGCTGGTCCGCGACCGCCATCGCACTGCGCCCACCGCCCCCACCGACGCGCATGCCCGTCGGATTCTGCCCGCCCGACCCGAACGGCGACGTGCCGCCCGTTCCGATCCAGCGGTTGCCCTTGTCGTGGCGCTCCTTCTGCTCCTTCAGCCGCTGCTCGAACATCTCGCGCAGCTTGTCCATGTCGAGCTCGGTCAGCGCCTTGCGCTGCTCCTCCGTCAGACCCGCGAACGCCTGCGGATCCGCGAGCCACGACCGCAGCTGCTCGGTCAGCTCGATGCCGCCCTTGTGGATGTCCTTGAAGTACGACAGGAACGCCTCGTCGTACGCGTCGTAGTGGGCGATGTCCTTGACGCAGATCGTGCGGCACAGCCGATAGAACCCGTCGAGCGACGACTCGTGGAGTCCGAGTGCGAGCGCCTCCATCAGCGCCATCCACTCGTGCGTCGACACCGGAATCTTGTGTCGCCGCAGCTCGAACAGGAAATCGATCAGCATCGCGCTACGCCTTGGCTCGCTTCTGCACGAGCTCGACGTCGGCCTCGGTCTTCAGCAGCGTCCCGAGGAACGGGATCCCATGCCCGACCTTCGCCAGATCCACGCCGGCCTTCTTCAGCGCGAGGATCCAGTCGATCAGCTCCGACGTCGAGGGCTTCTTGCGCAGCCGCGGCGTCGCGCGCAGCCCGAAGAACATCTCGAGCGCGTTGTCGAGCACGCGGTCGGTGATGTCGGGATGGTGCACGCGAACGATCTGCGCCATCAGCTCGCGATCCGGAAACTGAATGTAGTGGAACACGCACCGCCGCAAGAACGCGTCGGGCAGCTCCTTCTCGTTGTTGCTCGTGATGATGACGACCGGCCGCTCCTGCGCGGCGATCTCCTTGCCGGTCTCGTCGATGCGGAACCGCATCGCGTCGAGCTCGAGCAGCAGGTCGTTCGGGAACTCGATGTCGGCCTTGTCGATCTCGTCGATCAGCAGCACGACGCGCGACGGCGACGCGAGCGCCTCGCCGAGTGGCCCGAGCTTGATGTACTTCGCGATGTCCTTCACGTCGCCGCCGAAGCGCGAGTCGTGAAGCCGCGCGACCGTGTCGTAGACGTAGAGGCCGTCCTTGGCCTTCGTCGTCGACTTCACGTGCCAGCGAATCAGCGGCAGGCCGAGTGCCTGGGACAAATTCTCGGCGAGCAGCGTCTTGCCCGTGCCCGGCTCACCGCGCAGCAGAAGCGGCCGCTTCAGCGCGACCGCGACGTTCACCGCGTGCCTCAGCTCGTCGGAGGCAATGTACGTGCTCGTTCCCTTGAACTGATCGAAGACGTCAACGTCGGACATCCTGCCGACCTTAGCGCGAAAACCCGAGCACGGTGGAGACTTGAGGGTCGGCGCACCGAGGCCGATTCGACGGTTTCGGTCGACACGTCCTTGCATCGGCTTACGGCAGCCTGACGTTCTCCTTGACCTCCACGGCTCCGCAGGTGATCTCGAGCCCTATCAGCTCGTCGCGCACGGCGAACCCCTCGTCCCCCTCAGCGAGCGGGACGCCCGCTTCAAGTAGGACGCCTTTCCGCGGGTATCCTGCAGGCTCGCTCCTCGCGATCAATATGCACCGAGCGCCACACGCGTCTTCCGCGAGCGCCGCAGCCATCGTAATGCGTCCCTGGAACGCCCTGTAGTGGCGCGGCCGCTGATACGTCGTCGTCCAGCCGTCGAACGAGATCGCGCTCGAGGACTCGTCGAGCTTGGCCGCGCGCGCGGCGCCTTCGAGGTAGGCCTCCCGGTGGCGTCAGCACCTACGACACCGCGCTGCGTTCGTAGCGCCCGGTCTTGACGGCTCGCCTGTAGCGGGCGCGAAGGACTTTGCCGCCGCGTCCTCAGGCATCCTTGATCGCCTCACCGCACTGATCGCGAAGCTCTGCGTGCTGCGCGAGTGCCTTCTCGTTAGCTGCCTCCGCGAGCAGGCGAAGATGGTCGTGCTGGATCGAGATGGGGACGGCTCGAAAGTGATTTCCATCGAGATAGCGCACGAGCACCCGACGAAGCGCCTAATGGAGAGCACGATGGCAATGGCTCGACGACACGGGTCGCCGAATCATGCTGCGGCCTCGTCATCACCTGCGCCGCTGCGATGTTCTCGACGCGATCAGCCCGCCTGGACGTCAGAGGTAGATGGGAGGAAGCCCCACCCACGTGATCTGCCCCGCCTCCACATCGACGTCGAAGCGGCTGGTACCGGCGTTCGATAACGAGTGCATGCCGGGCGTCACGTCGGGAAACAGCGTCACGTCACCGGACGCCGCGACGACCCAGGCTCCGTCGTCATACCTGAGCTTCGGTAGCAAGGATCCGTCGAGCCTCACGCCGTCGCTGAACGCGACGGTGATCACGACGCCCTTGTTTGCGTCGTACGTCGTACCGGCGCGGTCGAGCACCGCTTCGAGCTCCTCGGGCGTGAACGTCGGCAGGTACGGGCGTTCGAATGGGCGAGCCCCCTCGATCATCGTGCCGCCGAGCAAGGGTCCGGCACCCGTGATGTCGAGAATGAACGTGGGCGTCGACAGCGGAGGAGGACAGAGCGCGAACCGCCCCATGGAGTCGGTGATCGACGAACGGCTCGGGTCGTCGCGAACGACGACGGTCGCACCCGCGAGCACCTCGGTGGCCGACTCGGAGTCCATGATGGCGCCCTTGTACAGGTTGCCCCCATCGGCGCAGGCTGCATCCGGCGGGACGTACGACGACGCATCCGGGTCCGGCGGCGTCGATGTGCTGCTGCCGCTGCACGCGCTCGCGATGCCGATGAGCACGAAACGCAATGGGCGCTGCATCCGCGGCGAGTATCGTCGAACGCAGCAAACCTTGCACGGGCAAAGGCGGTGACGCATTTCCGTTCGAGGTGTCGCAGAGCGATCGACGTCACACACGATCGATCCTTCGACTTCGAGGCTGCAGTCATCGAAAGGCGCCGCGCGGCTCACACCTGATGCTTACGCTCCATGCGCGCGTGTCGAGCCGGACGGACAAAGTAGCTGTGCGGAACCAGTTCGTGGAGCCATCCATCACGGAGTTGGCGAATCCCATCGAGTCTTCGACGAGCTCACCAACGGGCCTTTCGATGCCGATGTATCCGTCGTCGGTGGCGCGTCGAGACGGACACACCAGCAGCGATGGCAGCGCAGGCATGCCCTGCGCGAACGGCTGGCAGCTCGACGCAGTGAGCGTCGGCCCCGCCGCTGGAAGGGCTCGATCAGGCCGGCGTGACGCGCGGCGAACGTCCCGAGCAGCGATAGCAGCGCAGGCATGCCCTGCGCGAGGAGCAAGCAGCTCGACGCAGTGAGGGCCGACCGGGACTACATGTTCAGTCGTGCGGCGCATCGCAGATCATTCGGATTGCGATCGTCGGCGGCGTCACACGGGGGAAGGTCGCGAGGAGTGATGGCACGGACGGATGACCTGCGCGAACAGCGGTTCGATGCTGCGGCGCCTGTCGAGGTATACGTGACCGCGACGTTGCCGAGCTCGGGCACGGCCCCACCGGTCTTGTTCGCCGGCGCGTCCTGATCAAGTGCCCTGGTGCAGGTCCTCGGAGGTAGGGTCGCGACGATTCCCGACGTATCACCAATTCGCGTACCGCGGCTCGAAGGCATCGATCAGCCCCGCTGGCGCCAACCGAAGACGAGCAAGGCAGTCCTCCGCGCTGATACCGCCAACGGGTCGTTGTCGGGCGGCCGCCCATACGCCTTCGTCCGGCGGTACGTGCGCGCCGGCCACCTGCACCGACAGCCGTCGAACGAGAGCGCGCTCGTCGCGCTTGGCGACAGCCCGGCGAAGCGTTTCGTCAGGTCAGGGCCCACGCCGATCGTCGCGCGGGCGTGGGTCGCCGCTGGGCCGGCTACTTCAGGTAACCGTCAGGCCAGTCGATCTCGCGTCCCACGGCAATGACGTACACGTTCGCGTCACAGCGCTCGCACGTCGCGTAGCAGGCCTCCTCCTCCACATCTGCAGAGTGGTCACCTCGAGCACAACGTCCCGCTCGCCACGAGTCGAAACGCTGAGCGTCACGAGGCCACCAGGCCATCTCCTGGCCTAGCTCGTACTCGCGATCGTGGAACCGTCCAGTCTCGTCGCCCTGGTAGGTCGAAGCAGCGTGTCGCGTTTCCACAGCCGGGGCAGTTCGCGGCGACGTTGACCCAGTTGAAAGCTGCCATTGGTAACGCTCCCTCCGATGTTGACCTGATTCGTTCGCCGACTACCAGATCGGACCGGGCCGCTCGAACGGATCGAGCAGGCCGTGCTGGCGCCAGCCGAACGCGAGCAAGTCGGTCCTCGGCGCTGATACCGGCAACGGGTCGTAGTGGGCCGGCCGCCGATACGTCTTCGTCCAGCCGTCGAACTAGATCGCGCTCGAGTACTCGTCGAGCTTGGCCGCGCGCGCGGCGCCGGCGAAGAAGTCCTCGCGGTGGCGACGCCAGTTATTGAGCACGTACGACAGCGCGTTCCGCGCGTAGCGCCGCGTCTTGATCTGGCTCGAGCTGTAGCGCGACGCGAAGACCTTGCCGCCGCGTCCCCA
>JAEWJO010000464.1 GCA_023386455.1 Pseudomonadota bacterium
CAGTCATCCCGGCCGACCTGAAGGTCACGCTCGCGAAGGCACCACGGACCGCGCCGCGCGCGCGGCCGCTCGATCCGGCCGACGCCAAGCTCGTCGCCGCGGTCGCCGCCTACGTGAAGATCGCGGAGGACCCCGACGAGGCCATGGGGACGATGCGACTCGCGGCCGCGATCACGCTGCGCAAGTATCGCCACTTCGACGAGGCGGCGACACTCCTCGACGACTTCGTCGCGAACCATCGCGACAACGCGCGCGCCGAGCTCGCCGCGATCCTGATGCTCGACTCGCTGATCCAGGCGCACGAGCCGGACGAGGTGCTGCTCGTCGCCGGGACGATGGCGTCGGACCTCGAGTTCATCGCCGGCAAGCCCGATCTGCAGCGGGCCATCGCGCAGGTGCGTTCGCGCGCGCGGAAGTAGCTATGATGCGCCCATGCGCATGCGTCCCGGTCATGTCCTCGCCGGCGGCGCGATCGTCGGCACGCTCGATCTCGCGTTCGCGATCCTGTTCTGGCACGGCCGCGTACCCGCGGCGCGGATCTGCCAGTCGATCGCGCGAGGCGTCCTCGGCAAGGACGCGGTCAAGGGCGGCACGAACACGGTCGTCCTCGGCGTCGCCCTGCACTTCTTGATCGCGACGCTGATGACGCTCGCGTATCACGTCGTGGCGCGGCGCGTTCCCGCGCTCGTCCGCCATCCATGGCCGCTCGGCGCGCTCTACGGTGCGCTGCTGTACGGCGTGATGAACTTCGTCGTGCTGCCGCTCTCCGCGGCGGGCAAGCCGTCGTTCGCGGACCACAGCTGGGTCGCGTGGAGCGTCGCGATGCACGTCGTGTTCGGGATCGTGATCGCGCACACCGCGCGGCTCGCGGCGCGCTAGGCCGGCAAGCGGCACGAGGACGGTCCCGAAGCGCTTCGCGCTTCACCTCCTAGCGCTTGCGGTCGACGTGCCAGGTGCCGGTCTGCAGCTGACCGGTCTCGCTGACCTTCGTCTCGAACGTTCCGGAGATCTCGTCGCTGCCGAGCGTTCCGAGGAACGCGGTCTCGACCTGGCACGCGCAGGTCGGATCGGTGTACGGCGCGATCGTCCCCTTGATCTCGTTCTGCTTCACCTTCACGAACTCGATCTTGAGCGGTGTCGAGCCGCCCATCATCACTTCGCCCTCGGCGGTGTGGCTGCCGACCTGGAGCGAGAAGCTCACCGGTCCGGTGCGACCGCTCTCGGTTCCCTTGTAGTCGCCGTGCCACTCGCCCGCGACGCGAGCGAGATCGAGATCCGAGCCCTGCATGACGACATCCTTCTGGCTGCCACCGCAGGCGACGACGAACGCGAGTGCAAACATCCACTTCATGTTCATGAAGTGATGGTAGCCGATGATGCGTGCTCAGACGTCGCGCGCTGCCGCGATGGCGTCGAGGATCGGGCCGACCACCTCACGATCGCGACGCGCCTGATGTACGACGGTGAACTCCTGCATCGTCCTGTTCAGATCCGCGAGCCGTGCCTCGACAACCTCGAGCTGACCACGGGTGTGAAGTTCTCGCCGTAAGGCGTCGCACACGTAATGCACGCACCTGCCCGGCCGATGCGTCACCTCGAGCGTGCAGCCACGCGGACCGCGAAACGCGCAGCCGGCGTGCGGGTCGGAGCCACGCGGCGCGACGAGGTCACCCGGCCGGGTGGAGGTGAGCGCGAGCACGGCGAGCTCGTTGTCGTCGAACAGATCCGCGGTGACGCCGGAACAGCACGCGCCGCCGTCGTGAGCGCCGCTCGGCCACGGCAGCCCCGTCGCACACGACCGGCACGACGTGACGGCCTCGAGCTCCGCGGAGACCGCGAGCTTCGCGGCGTGGACCTCCCGCGCGAGTGCGCGCTCGTCGTCGCCGACCTCCGCGGCGCGCTCGGCACGCAGACGTCGCGAAAGCGCGATCAGCTCGTCCGCGCGCGACCGTGGCTGGCGGATCTTGAGGAGCAAGCGCTCGACGGCGATGAGCACGCCATCAGGCTAGCACCTCAGCGGGCGAGCGACGCCCATCGCTCCTGAAGACGAGGCAACGAGATCGGGACCGCGGTCTTCAGCTCGGGGGCGAACACCTGGACGCGCAGCTCCTGGAGCAGCCAGCCGAACTCGTCCAGCTCGGCGAGCTCGTCGACGGAGCGGCCCTTCGCGACGAGCGCCGCGCGCCGCGCGACGAACGCGCTCCACAGCGGAATCACCTGCGCGGCCTTCTGCTGGTCCTTCGGAGGATCGTGGGCCTGGCGCTGCAACCGGACGCCGAGCGCCCGCAGGTAGCGCACGATGTGAGCGAGCCGCGCGCGCGACGCTCGCGCGAACAGGTCGGCCGTGACGAGGTGCGAGAGCTGGCTCTGCACGTCGTCGACCACGGCGCGCGCGATGCCGGGCTTGCCGACGAGCGGCTTTAGCGCGAGCTGCACCTTCGCGAGCTCGCCGGCGACCTCGGTCGCGAGTCGGCCGAGCTCGGCGATCGAGACCGGCAGCTGCGTCCGGCCAGCGGCGAGGCGCTCGCCAAACGTCCGCTTGTCGCGCGGCGGCGGCTCGTCGAGCTGGAATGCCTCGTCGAGCGCGCGCAGCACGAGCTGACGGCGCACGTCCTTCGCGAGCGATGCCGGCACGAACGCGTCGAGGCGCCCGAGCGACGTGCCGCTCTGGAACATGTAGAGGCGGCGCAGCCCCTCGCGCGTCGCGGCGGTCGCGGCCGGCTGCGACTCGAGCAGGCGCAGGTCGACGTGATGCTCGGCGTCGACGAGCGCGGGGTAGCCGAGGACGCGCCGGCCGCCGACGTCGAGCGGAATCGACTCGGGGAGCGCGTCGAGGTCCCACGTCCGCAGGCCGGTGCGCTCGAAGCTCGTCCGCGACGACGCCGACGGTGCCGATCGCGCGGCATCCCACTGTGCGCGGGCGCGGCCACCGAGCGTGCGCTGGAGGTCTGCGAGGTCGCGGCCCTCGCCGAGCACCTTGTCGTGATCGTCGACGACGCGATACGTGAAGTCGAAGTACGAGGGTACCGCGCGCAGGTCCCACGCCTCGCGCGCGACGCGCTCGCCGGTCAGCTCGTAGATCGCGCGCTCGAGCGCGGGCAGGAACGGGCCATCGAACGGCCGCAGCTTCGACGCGAGCTCGTAGGCTCGCTCGTCGAGGGGCCCGAGCGTCTTGCGCTGCGCCTTCGGCAGCGACTCGAGCAGCGCGAGGATCTTCGGCTGGTGCCAGCCGGGAATCGTCCACGCCATCGTCGCCGGATCGAGCTGCGGGAGCACCGCGAGCGGTACCGTCATCGTGATGCCGTCGTCGCCCTCTCCCGGCTCGAAGCGGTACGCGAGCGGCAGCGTCGTGCCGCCGATGACCAGCGCGTTCGGAAACCGCTCGACCGATAGCTCGTGGGTCTCGTCGAGCAGGATGTCCGCGAGCGACAGGAACAGGATCTTCGGGTCGCGCGCCTCGGCCTTCACGCGCCACGCCTCGAACGTCTTGCCGCTGAAGACATCGTCGGGAATGCGCATGTCGAAGAACTCGTGGATCTCCCACTCGTCCGCGAACATGTCGCTGCGGCGCGCCTTGTCGCGCGCGTGCTGGGCCTCCTCGGCGAGCCGGCGGTTGTGCGCCATGAACGGCGCCTTCGTGACGTACTCGCCGCGGACGAGCGCGTGCATGATGAACAGCTCGCGGCACAGCGCCTGGTCGTAGCGGGCGTACGGGACCGAGCGGTTCTTGACGATCGGCAGCCCGTAGAGCGTCACCTGCTCCTTCGCCATCACCTGGGCCGGCTTCTGCTCCCAGTGCGGATCGCCGTGGCTCCTGCGGCAGAGCGAGCCGCCGGCCTCCTCGAGCCACACCGGATCGATCCGCGCAACGGTGCGCGCGAACAGCTGCGAGGTCTCGACGAGCTCGGCGGCCATCAGCCACGGCGGCGGCTTCTTCGCGAGCCCCGACGACGGATGGATCACGAACCTCGTCTGCCGGGCGCCGACGTAGTTGCGCGCCTCCTGGTTCCACATGCCGATACGGCTGAGCAGGCCCGGCAGCAGCGCGCGGTGGATCTGGTCGCCCGACGCGGGCTGCGCGTTCGGCGCGAGCTCGAGCTCCTTCATCACCCGCACGATCTGGTCGTGGATGTCCTCCCACTCGCGCATGCGGTTGTAGTTGAGGAAGTTGTCGCGGCAGACCTTCTGCAGCTGGCGCCGCGAGCTGCGCGCCTTCGCGTCCTGCCAGAACGTCCACAGCTTCAGGTAGCCGACGAAGTCGCTGCCCTCGTCGCGAAACTTGCGGTGCGACTCGTCGGCGCGCTGCTGCGCCGCGAGCGGCCGCTCGCGTGGATCCTGGAGGCCGAGCGCCGCGGCGATGATCACGACCTCGCGCAGCGCGCGCTCGTCGCGGCCGCCGAGGATCATGCGTCCCAGCCGCGGGTCGAGCGGCAGCCTGCCGAGCTGGCGGCCGATCTCGGTCAGCTGGCCAGACTCCTCGAGCGCGCCGAGCTCCTCGAGCACGCGATAGCCATCGCTGATCGCGCGCTGCTGAGGCGCGTCGAGGAACGGGAAGTCCTCGATGTCGCCAAGCCGCAGCGTCTTCATCCGCAGGATCACGCCGGCGAGGCTGACGCGCTTGATCTCCGGATCGGTGTGCGCCGGCCGCGACAGGTAGTCCTGCTCGTCGTACAGGCGGAAGCAGATGCCGTTCGCGGTGCGGCCGCACCGGCCCTTGCGCTGGTCGGCGCTCGCGCGCGACACCGGCTCGACGAGCAGCTGCGACACGCCGGTGCGCACGTTGTAGCGGTTGATGCGCGCGACGCCGGCGTCGACGACGTAGATGATGCCGGGGATCGTGAGCGACGTCTCGGCGACGTTCGTCGCGAGCACGACGCGTCGCTGGCCGATCCGCTGGAACACGCGCTGCTGCTCGCCGACCGACAGCCGCGCGTACAGCGGCAACAGCATCGTGTGCGGCAACGCGCGCTGCTCGAGCTCGCCCATCGCCTCGCGGATCTCGCGCTCGCCCGGCAGGAACACGAGGATGTCGCCTCGCGGGTCCATCTCGGCGATCTCGTTCACCGTGTTCGCGACGACCTCGGCGAGGTCGGATTCGTCGTCGGTCGACGGGCGATACAGGACGTCGACCGGATACGTGCGCCCCGACACCTGGAGCACGGGCGCGCCGCCGAAGAACGCCGCGAACCGGTCGGTCTCGAGCGTCGCGGAGCTGATGATCACGCGGAGGTCGGGGCGGCGCGGCAGGAGGCGCTTCACGAAGCCGAGCAGGAAGTCGATGTTGAGGCTGCGCTCGTGCGCCTCGTCGATGATGATCGTGTCGTAGCCGCGGAGCAGCGGATCGCTCTGGATCTCGGCGAGCAGGATCCCGTCCGTCATGAACTTGATCCGCGAGTCGCGGCGCACCTTGTCGGTGAACCGGACCTTGAAGCCGACGACCTCGCCGAGCTGGGTGTCGAGCTCCTGCGCGACGCGCGACGCGACGCTGCTCGCCGCGATCCGGCGCGGCTGCGTGCAGCCGATCTGGCCGGTCGCGCCCCGCCCCATCGCGAGGCAGATCTTCGGCAGCTGGGTCGTCTTACCCGAGCCGGTCTCGCCCGCGATGATGATCACCTGGTGCTCGTCGATCGCGTTCGCGATGTCGACGAGTCGCGCGCAGATCGGCAGCTCGGCCGGGAACGGCACGCGGTCGTCCAGGCGCAGCCCGGGCCGCAGCTGGGTCGAGGGCGGGCTCTGCGCGTCCATGGCGGACGCGTGGTTTACCACTCAGGGCGCGATCGCGGAGCGCGCGGTGTCGAACACGTACCGCGCATTCGTCCCCTCGCTGAGCGTCCACACCGAGTCGCGCTGCGGGTCGTATGCGAGATCCTCGGGCGAGTCGTTCCAGCCGAGGCGCACGCTCGCGGTCGCCTCCTTCGTCCGGACGAGCTCGCCGCCGCTGCCGGCGGGCCGGCTCGACGACAGCCACCACGTCCCGTCGTGTGCGAGCGCGCCCTGCACGTGGCTCTCGCCCATGAAGTATGCGGCCGACGGGATCACGCGGTCGCTCTTCGTCACCTCCAGCGCGCCGCCGGCGGTCAGCGGCCAGCGGTAGAGCCGGCCGGTGATCGCCGCCGAATCGTACTCGCCGGTGACGAGCGAGGGCGGCGTCGATGTGCGGTCGTACGCGACGAACGAGAACACCGACTGGCACGCGTGCGTCGAGGACACGCGCTCGATCTGCGGGATCGCGTACTGGTAGCCGTGGGCGGCGTACGTGCCGCTCGCCGCGTCGTAGCCGATGCGGTCATCGAGGCTGTCGACCTCGATGATGTGGGCGAGGTCGAACACGCGAAAGCCGGTGCCCGTCTGCGGCACGTAGAGCCGGTCGCCGACCCAGGCAAGGCCGCCCGCATGGATCACGACCGACTTGAACGATGGCGCCGCGATCGTCCCCGTCGGCTCGACGAGCAGCGCGAACCGGTACTTCACGTCGGCTGGGTTCGTGACGTCGACGACGGCGATGCGCACACCCTTCTCGACGGTCGAGGCGGTATCGGCATCCTTATCGTAGTACCAGCTGACGAGCGCGATCCGGCGATCGCCGACCTTGCCCGTCGGCGTGCCATCGAAGCTGCCGGTGATGCCCTGCGGGATCCAGTACGCGACCGCCTCGTCGCCGCTGTTCCACTTGAACGCGGCCTTGATGCCGGGCGCACTGCCGGGAACCTGCCCCGCCGTGACGACGTCGGCGGTGCGGTTGGCGTCGGCGACGACATCGCCGAGCGTGACGCGCGCCAGCCTCGCGGGCAGCGCGGCGACGAGGCCGGCCGGATCGACCGCCGGCGTGACACGCGCGAGCGGGAACGCGCAGCGATCGGTCGCGACGAGCCCGGCACCGCGAGTGAGCACAGGTGCCGCCGGGCACGCGGTCGTCGGCGGGCACGGATCGTCGACACGCTCGTCGAGCGCATCCGCGGCCGGGCCGTCACCCGGCGCGGCGGCGTCGGGCATGGGCGAGGAGGACGGCGAGTCGCCGCAGGCGGAGGCCGCGAGCACGGCGAGGGACAGGTACAGACGAACCACCGTCGACCACGATAGCAAGCGGCGGACCGTCGTTCGATCACGCGCGTTCGCGATGTTGCGACGGCGCTGCCCACGGCAGGCTGCACTTCCGTGCGACCCGCGTTGCGCGGTTGGTTACAGGTATCCGTGGCGATCATGCTTCCGAGGCATGCCGTATCCTCGCCGGCCCGTGAGCGAGTCCCAGGCCATCCTCGTGCTCGGCATGCACCGCAGCGGCACGAGCTGTCTCGCGGGGATGCTCGCGGCAGGTGGGCTCGCGTCGGCCGGAGAGGCCGTGCGCAACTGGGACAATGCACGCGGCCATCACGAGATGCTCGACGCGGTTCGCCTCGACGAGGCGGTGCTCGCGTACAGCGGCGGTCACTGGCTGTCGCCGCCGGCCGAGGTGCGCTGGACCGACGAGCACGCTGCGGCGCGCGACCGGTTGCTGAGTGCACGCATCGACGGTCGGCCCGCGCTGATCAAGGATCCACGGACGCTGATCGCGCTGCCGTTCTGGCGCGCAGCGCGCGTACCCTTTCGCGTGATCGCGATCGTGCGGCACCCGCTCGCCGTCGCGCGGTCGCTCGAGAGCTGGCGAGCGACGCCGCTGGCGGAAGGCATCGCGCTGTGGACTGCACACAACCGCGCGCTCGCCGCGGATCTCGCCCGCCACCGGTATCCGGTGATCGACTTCGAGCGCTCGCGCGAGCACGTGATCGACGCGGTCATCGCCATCTGCGCGGCGTGGGGCGCGCCGTTCGACGAGCACGCACTCGCCGCCGCGTACGAGGAGCAGCTCGTGCACCACGATCCGGGCGACGCGCCCGAGGTCGCGGGGCTCGCCGACGCGGTCGCGCTGTACGAGCAGCTCGCCGGCGCGGCGACGCGGGAGGTGCGCGCGCGGTTTCCGCGAGCGGAGATCGCGCAGTTCACGCGCCTCGTCGAGCAGGACGCGACCGACGCCGCGCTCGAGGCCGCGCGCGGAGCACTCGCCGCGGCACGCGATGCCGCCGCGGTCCTCGTGCCGATCGTGACCACGCTCGTCCGGCACCGCGCGCTCGTCGAGGCCCGCACCCTGATCGCCGAGCAAGCGTCGCGGCTCGACGATGGCCTCGCCGACCTGCTCCACGGCAAGGTGCTACTCGCGATGGGCGACGCCGCCGGCGCGGTCGCGCACCTCGAGGCCGCACTCGCCGTCGCCAGGCCGTTCTTCCAGGCGCGCCACCTGCTGCCCCAGGCGCTGCGCGGTGCGGGCC
>JAEWJO010000558.1 GCA_023386455.1 Pseudomonadota bacterium
GCTTCGTCGTTGCGCGCGAGGTGCGTGTGCAAGCGCTTCACCGCGGCGATCGTCGTCGCGTTCTGAGCGCGCCACACTTCGCCCAGACCACCGACGGCGACGAGCGCTTCGAGCCGCCACGAACCGAAGGTCTCCGACATGTAGGCTGAGAAGTCTTGCATACAGATCGCGTCAGTGCGTCGTTCTTGTGACCTCGTCGACGATTTCATACGATCCGCTCGATGGGTGGAGAGCAGCTAGGTCGGTACACGGTGCTGAGGCATCTCGCGTCCGGGGGAATGGCCGACGTGCTGCTCGGTCGAGCGGACGGCATCGAAGGATTCGAGCGTCACGTCGTGCTCAAGCGCATTCGCGCCGAGCACGCGAAGGACAAGCGCTTCATCCAGATGTTCCTCGACGAGGCGCGCGTCGCCGCGAACCTCCACCACCAGAACATCGTCCAGGTGTTCGACATCGGCGAGGACGCGAGCGGCTACTTCTTCGCGATGGAGTATCTCCACGGCGAGGATCTCCGCCGCCTGCTCTCGCAGGTCTCGAGGAGCAAGGCGCACATGCCGCTCGGCTACGTCGCGGCGATCGTCAGCGCCGCGGCCGCCGGTCTGCACTACGCGCACGAGCGCAAGAGCAACGACAAGAAGCCGCTCAACATCGTCCATCGCGATGTCTCGCCGTCGAACATCTTCGTCGGCTTCGACGGCTCGGTGAAGGTCGTCGACTTCGGCATCGCGAAGGCGCGCACGCGCCAGGTCGAGACGCGCTCGGGCACGCTGAAGGGCAAGGTCTCGTACATGTCGCCCGAGCAGTGCAAGGGCGACGAGATCGATCGCCGCAGCGACGTCTACGCGCTCGGCGTGCTGCTCTACGAGCTGTCGACGACCACGCGGCTGTTCAAGGGCGACAACGACTACTTGCTGATGGACGCGATCGTGAACGGCAAGGTCCCGCTGCCGCGCGTGCGCCGTCCCGATCTGCCGAACGAGCTGTCGTCGATCATCATGAAGGCGCTCGACCGCGACCCGGCGCGCCGCTATCAGACGGCGGACGAGCTGCGTGTCGCGATCGATCAGTTCGCGATCAAGGCCAACCTGCAGGCGTCGACGTCCGCGCTCGCGACGTACATGCGCAAGATGTTCGGCGACAAGCCCGAGCCGTGGCTCGACGACGCGCCGATCCGGACCGGCACGAGCAACGTCGATGTCGAGGCGCCGACCGCCGCGTCGTCGCACGCGAGCTGGACCGAGATGCCGCGCGACCTGATCGCGGCGACCGTCGCCGAGGAGGCCGCTCAGCTCGCGCACGACCGGACGCAGAGCCAGCGCAAGAACCGGCCGAGCGCGCCGACCGTGTCGCTGACGGGCTCGCCTCCGGCCTCGAAGTCCGCGTCGATGCCTGCGATCCCCGCGCGCGACACGCGCACGAGCATGCGGCTCGGCTGGGAGAAGGCCGAGACACCGCCCGCGTCCGGCGGCAGGAAGCTGCTCTACTTCTCGATCCCCGTCGTCCTCGCGGTCGGCGGCATCGCGGCATTTCAGTTCGTCGTGAAGCCGCGGATGGCCAGGACGGCGACGCAGACGGCAGCGACGGCACCCGCGCCTGCACCTGCACCCGAGGTTCCGGCCGCGCCGGCGCCCAGCCCGACCATCGAGCCGATCGCGGTGCCCGAGCCTCCGCCCGTTCGCGTCGCCGGCTTCGAAGCCGCCTCGGAGGAGCCGGCCCCGGTGGCGGAGCCGGCACCCGTCACGAGGAGGGCTCACCCGACCCGCAAGGCGACCGCCCGTCGCGTCGCCGCCGTCGAGCGCGAAGAAGAACCTGCACCTGCACCTGCACCTGCACCTGCACCGGTCGTCGTCGCCCCGCCGCCTCCGCCTCCGCCTCCGCCTACGCCTACGCCTCCTCCGCCTGCGCCCGCGGTTGCGAAGCAGCCCGATCCTCCCAAGGAGGTCGAGGCTCCCGTGATCGCGAGCCTGTCCAACGCCACGGTCGCCGCCGTCGCCTCGGACCACAGCGCCTCCCTCGCGAAATGCGAGAGCGGGACCAACCTCCACGGCGACGTCACCGTCTCGTTCCAGATCGACGGCACCGGCAAGGTCGTGAAGAGCCAGCTGGCGTCGAGCATCAAGAACCCCAAGGTCGCGGGCTGCATCCTGAAGGCCGTACTGGGCTGGAAGTTCCCTCGGCCGCCGTCCGGCGCCGCGAAGGGCGTCTACACCATCTCGTATCAGTGAACGTCGTCGGCTAGAGTCGCGGGGTCATGGACCTCCGCCTCACCGAAGAACAGGACGCTCTCGTCTCCACCGCGCGCGAGTTCACGCGCAAAGACATCATCCCCAAGGCTGGTCACTGGGACGAGACCGGCGAGTTTCCCCGGGACGTGATGAAGAAGGCCTGGGAGACCGGGCTCATGAACATCGAGGTCCCGGCGGAGTACGGCGGCCTCGGCGGCAGCTGCCTCGACAACTGCCTCGTCCAGGAGGAGGTCGCGTTCGGCTGCGCCGGCGTCAACACGTCGATGGCTGCGAACTCGCTCGGCTCGATGCCGCTCCTCATCGCGGGCAGCGACGAGCAGAAGAAGAAGTTCCTCGGCCGGCTGACGAGCGAGCTGACGTTCGCGGCGTACTGCTGCAGCGAGCCCGATGCGGGCAGCGATGTCGCCGGCATGCGCACGCGCGTGACGAAGCACGGCGACGAGTACGTGCTGAACGGCCAGAAGCGCTGGATCACGAACGGCGGCGTCGCGGGCTTCTACACCGTGTTCGCGACGTTCGATCCGGCGATGAAGCACAAGGGCATCGCGTGCTTCGTCGTCGACGCGAGCACGCCGGGCGTCAAGGCCGGCCGCAAAGAGAACAAGATGGGTCACCGCGCCTCGAACACGACCGACGTGATCTTCGAGGACGTCAAGCTGCCGAAGAGCGCGCTCGTCGGTACCGAGGACGGCGGCTTCAAGGTCGCGATGAAGACGTTCGATCGCAGCCGCCCGTGGATCGCGGCGAGCGCCGCGGGCGTCATCCGCCGCTCGCTCGAGGAGAGCCGCGCGTACTCGCTCGAGCGCAAGACGTTCGGCGTTGCGATCGCGCAGCACCAGGCGATCCAGTTCATGCTCGCGGAGATGGCGATCGCGTACGAGGCGACGCGCCTCCTGACGCACAAGGCCGCGTGGCTCGTCGACCAGGGCGACCTGTCGAGCATCGTGTCGAGCTACGCGAAGGCGTTCGGCGCCGACGCGGCGATGCGCTGCGCGACCGATGCGGTCCAGATCTTCGGTGGCTACGGCTACACGAAGGAGTACCCGGTCGAGAAGCTGATGCGCGACGCCAAGCTGCTCCAGATCTACGAGGGCACGTCGCAGATCCAGCGCGTCGTGATCGCGCGCAACGTGCTGGGCGGCAAGTAGTCATGCCCGAGTGCCGCGAGTGCAAGGACGAGGTCGACAAGCTCGTCAGCGTCAAGGTCGGGGGCAAGGCCCGCAAGGTCTGTGCGGACTGCGCCGATCGGCTTCGCGAGGAGGGCGAGGTCGCCGAGGCGAGCGAGGGCGTGATCCAGGGAATGATGGGCTACAAGGGCCGGCGCTAGTCCTCGCCGGCGATCGCGACGGCCTCGCACGCCTTCGCGAACGCCTTCGCGGCGCCCTTCACCGGCGCCTCGAGCGTCGCCTGGCACGTGTGATACCGAGGCGCGCCGTCGCTCCACCACGCGTACACGACGTACGTGTTTTCGCCCTTCTCGGCGATCAGCATGCGGCTCGTCTTCGTCGTCTTCTCGTCGACGACCTTGTCGTCCTTGAACTGGCTGAAGTTGACCTTGTCGGCCGTCTCCGCCCAGTTCTTCGCCTTGCACAGGCCGTCGCAGTTCCCGCCGACGCCAAATGACGTCATGAACCCGAGGTCGGGCCCATCCTTGGCCGGCTCGAGCGACGCGAAGCCCTTCATTCGCGGCTGCCAGCCCTTCGGCGCCACGACCGTATAGGTCGTCGCCTTGCGGCCGCGCTCCTCGAGGATGTCGCGCTTCTCGAACACGAGCTTGTCCTTCAGGTCGGCGGGGACGAGCGCGTTGACGCCGTCGACATCGAACATGACGGCCGGTGCGGAGGCGCTGTCCTTCTTGCTGCAAGCGGTTCCGAGGGAGAGAGGGGCGAGGGCAACGAGGATGGCGAGCGTCGTGGTCTTCATGATGGCGTGCGCTGTTCCAAGGGTCGTGCCGCGCCAAGCTGGCGAATGCACGTCGGGAGCGCTGCCAAGCATGGCAGTGCTGCCAGCGATGTCATAGCAGTTTGGCAGGCTGCCCTCGTGCAGACCGAGACCGTCGTCACCGAGGAGCCGACCCACGCCACACCCGTTGCCGCCGGTTCGGGCCCCACGCGCCTCTCGGGCTTGTCGGGCCACACCCGCGCCGAGGCGCCCGACGTGTTCGGCAACATCTTCATCGGCATCGCCGGGATGATCGGCGCGGGCAAGTCGACGCTCGCGGCCGCGCTCGGCCAGCACCTCGGCATCGACACGTACTACGAGCCGGTCGCCGACAACGAGTACCTCGCCGACTTCTACCAGGAGACGGCGCGCTACTCGTTCGCGATGCAGGTCTACCTCCTGAACCGGCGCTTCCAGCAGCACCAGGAGATCATCTGGCGCGGCCGGTCGGCGGTGCAGGACCGCACGATCTACGAGGACTCCATCTTCGCGAAGATGCTCGCGAAGACCGGGCTCATGGACGACCGCGACTACCGCACGTACGTGTCGCTGTTCCGCAACATGAGCAACTTCATGTGCAAGCCGAGCGTGATCGTGTTCCTCGATGTCTCGCCCGAGGGCAGCGCCGAGCGCATCCGCATGCGCAGCCGCGACGTCGAGGCCAAGATCGAGCTCGGCTATCTCCAGGCGCTGTACGACGGCTACCAGGAGTTCATCGCGAGCATCTCGAAGGTGATTCCGGTGATCCGGATCGACTACGAGCGGTTCGCGACGGCCGAGGAGATGGCCGAGGTGATCAAGCGCGAGTACCTCGACGCGTCATTCCTGCGTCAGGTCACGCGCTTCGATCCGGCCCGGTAGTCGAACGTTCGCGTTCACGCGGGCCGTGACACCGCTCTTCAGCGGTTGAAGACGGCGGTGCCGGCGAAGCGCGCCTCGTCACCGAGCTGGTCGCAGATGCGGAGCAGCTGGTTGTACTTCGCGATGCGATCGCTGCGCGAGGCCGAGCCCGTCTTGATCTGGCCCGCATTCGTCGCGACCGCGAGGTCGGCGATGAAGCTGTCCTCGCTCTCACCGGAGCGGTGCGAGATGATCGCGGTGTAGCCCGCGTGCTGCGCGGTACGCACCGCGTCGAGCGTCTCGGTGAGGCTGCCGACCTGGTTCACCTTGACGAGGATCGAGTTCGCGATGCCGCCGTCGATGCCGCGCTTGAGGCGCGCGGTCTGGGTGACGAACAGGTCGTCTCCGACGAGCTGGACCTTGCCGTCGAGCCGGTCGGTCAGCGCCTTCCAGCCGTCCCAGTCGTCCTCGGCGAGGCCATCCTCGACCGACACGAGCGGGTACTTCTCGGCCCACTGCGCGTAGATGTTCGTGAGGTCGGCCGCCTTGCGCTGCTTGCCCTCCCACGTGTACGTGCCGGCCTTCTTGTCGAACAGCTCGCTGGCGGCGACGTCGAGCGCGAGGAAGATGTGCTTGCCCGGCTCGTAACCCGCCTTGCCGATCGCTTCCATGATCAGCTGGAGCGCGTCGTCGCCGGAGTCGAGGCTCGGCGCGAAGCCGCCCTCGTCGCCGACGTTCGTCGCCTTGCCGCGCGACGACAGCAGCTTCTTCAGGTTGTGGAACACCTCGACGCCGGCACGCAGCGCGTCCTCGAAGCGATCGAAGCCCGCGGGCGCGATCATGAACTCCTGGATGTCGAGGTTGTTGTCGGCGTGCGCGCCGCCGTTGATGATGTTCATCAGCGGGACGGGCAGGGTGACCGCGCCGACGCCACCGAGGTAGCGGTAGAGCGGCAGCTCGTGGGCGTTCGCCGCGGCGCGCGCGACGGCCATCGAGACGGCGAGGATCGCGTTCGCACCGAGGTTCGACTTCATCGGCGTGCCGTCGAGCTGGATGAGCGCGGCGTCGATCTCGGCCTGGCTCGACGCGTCCATGCCGATCAGCGTCGGCGCGATCACGTCGCGGACGTGGTCGACGGCCTTCGTGACGCCCTTGCCGAGGTAGCGCCCGGCATCGCCGTCGCGCAGCTCGAGTGCTTCGTGCTCGCCGGTCGACGCCCCCGAGGGGACGATCGCGCGGCCGAGTGCACCGCTGTCGAGGCCGACCTCGGCTTCGACGGTCGGGTTGCCACGGGAATCCAGAACTTCGCGAGCGTGGAGCCAGACGATCTCGGTCATGCGCCGGACACTACACCGTGCATGCGCGGGTCGAAAGGACCCCCGCGACGATCAACCCGGTGATGATGACCGACATGATCGAGAGGAGGAACATCGTCAGCGTCGCCTGCTTTTCGTCGTTCGGATACGTTTCGAGCGCCATGCCTAAACTCTGGTCACCATCTCGAGAGGCGTCCAGCGAGCGCTCCCGCACGGGCGCGTGTTATGAGGCGCACATGAGACACTTGCTGCGAAGCAGCTGTGCGATCCTCGTAGTCGCGCTGGTCCTCGGGGCCGCCGGCTGTCCGCGCGGCGGCGGCGATACGACGCCGAAGGCACCGCTCACGCCGAAGGAGGTCGTGGCGGGCGCCCGTGCCACGATCGAGCAATGGCGTCAGGCGTACGAGGTACGCAGCTTCGAGGCGCTGGCGAAGCTCTACGCGCACGAGCTCGATCTCGTCGTCGTCCAGGACGGCGTGCCGCTCGTCGGCTGGACCTCGGTCGAGAGCACGCTGCAGGACCGGCTCGCGCGCACCAAGGAGATCCACATCCGGCTGAAGGACATCCAGGTCACGGCGCTCGGCCCGACCGCCGCGACCGCGACGGCCGCGATGACCCGGGAGCTCGGCGATGGCGTCACGACGGTCACCGAGAGCGGCGCGCTCACGGTCGTCCTGCGCAAGGACGCCGACATCTGGCTGATCGTCACCGAGCACTACTCGTACAAGCGAGGCGGTTAGATGACCGGCCACCGGACGATCGGCGTCGCGCTTCTGGGCCTGGGCAATGTCGGCGGCGGCGTCGTCAAGCTCCTGGCCGAGAACGCCGGGGCGATCGAGACGCGCCTCGGTGCGCGCATCGAGGTCCGCGCGATCGCGGTCCGCGATCCCGACAAGGCGAACCGCGTCGTCGACGTCGACCGCAAGCTGCTGACGACGGACGTCGACAGCGTGATCGCGCGCGACGACATCGATCTGGTGTGCGAGCTGATCGGCGGCACGACCGAGGCCAAGCGCGTCGTGCTCGCGGCGATCGCGCGCGGCAAGCAGGTCATCACCGCGAACAAGGCGCTGCTCGCCGAGCACGGCGCCGAGGTGTTCAGCGCCGCCGAGGCCGCGGGCGTCGACGTGTACTACGAGGCCGCGGTGTGCGGCGGCGTCCCGATCATTCGCGTGCTCCGCGAGGGCCTCGCGAGCGATCGCGTCGAGGCGCTGTGGGGCATCGTCAACGGCACGTCGAACTACATCCTGTCGACGATGACCGACACCGGCGGCGCGTTCGGCCCGATCCTCGCCGACGCCCAGCGCCTCGGTTACGCCGAGGCCGACCCGACGCTCGACGTCGGCGGCGGCGACGCGGCGCACAAGCTCGCGATCCTCGCGAGCCTGTGCTTCGGCACGACGATCGACGTCGCGAAGATCCCGACGTTTGGCATCGATGCCATCGAGCCGATCGATCTCGAGTACGCGGAGAAGTTTGGCTACGTGATCAAGCCGCTCGCGATCGCGCGCGATCACGGCGAGGCGATCGAGGCGCGCGTCCACCCGGCGCTCGTGCCGGCGAACTGGCTGCTCGCCGACGTCAGCGGCGCGAAGAACGCCGTCTACGTGCAGAGCTACGCGCTCGGCCCGTCGATGTACTACGGCGCCGGCGCCGGCATGCTGCCGACGGCGATGTCGGTCGTCAGCGACATCATCGAGATCGGCCGCAACATCTTCGCGCGCGCCGCCGGCGGCGCTCGTCCGCAACGGCCGCGTCCGGTCGCCCAGCGTCCCCTCCTGCCGCTCGACGATGTCCGCAGCAAGTACTACGTGCGGTTCGCCGTCGTCGACAAGCCCGGCGTGCTCGGCCAGCTGATGACGGTGCTCGGCGCGCACCACGTCTCGATCGAGCAGGTCGTGCAGGACGCGAAGTCCAAGGATCCGGTCCACGTCGTCGTGCTGACCCACGAGGCGCGCGAGGGTGACGTGAGGCAGGCGCTCCACGTGATCGACAAGCTCAACGTCGTGAAGGGACCCGCGCAGATCCTGCGGATCGCCGGCTGATCATGCGTCACGAGATCCGGATCATCTTTGGCGACACCGATCAGATGGGCGTCGTCTATTACGCGAACTACCTGCGGTTCTTCGAGAGCTCTCGCGCCGCCTACTGGCGCTGGCTCGGCAAGAGCTACAAGGACCTCGAGGAGGCGCAGGTCGCGATGCCCGTCATCGAGGCGCACTGCAACTACAAGCGGCCGTCCTATTACGAGGACGTGCTCGAGGTCGACATCAAGGTCGCCGAGATGCGGCCCGCGTCGATTCGGTTCGAGTACGTGATCTATCGCGGATCGGACGTGGTCGCCGAGGGCTACACCCGGCACGCCATCATCGGCCCCAACGGCAAGCCCCGGCCGCTGCCTCAGTTCATGCGCGACCTGGTCACCGAGCGGCCGACCTAGCCGGTCCCGCCGGACCCGCTCCGTGAGACGGACGCGAGTCGATGGGCTCGCCGCATTGAAGTCCCCCGACCCGCGTCGTACACCTCTGACCATGCAAGACCGCAACCTCGCACTCGAAGTGGTCCGCATCACCGAAGCCGCCGCGCTCGCGTCGGCGCGCCTCATGGGCAAGGGTGATCGCAAGCTCGCCGATCACGTCGCCGTCGAGGCGATGCGGCGCGCGTTCGACGCGATGGACATCCGCGGCACCGTCGTGATCGGCGAGGGTGAGCGCGACGAGGCGCCGATGCTGTTCATCGGCGAGCAGGTCGGCGCCGGCTGGAAGAACGGCGAGGCGTCACCGAAGGTCGACATCGCGGTCGATCCGCTCGAGGGCACGAACCTGTGTGCGACGGGCGCTCCCGACGCGATCAGCGTCATCGCGATCGCCGACGACGGCCAGTTCCTGAACGCACCCGACACGTACATGGAGAAGATCGCCGTCGGCCCGGAGGCGCGCGGCGTGATCGACCTGCGCGAGAGCGCGACCTGGAACCTCCAGCGCGTCGCGAAGGCCAAGGGCAAGAAGGTCGAGGACTGCACCGCCGTGATCCTCGACCGCGATCGCCACGCCGACCTCATCGGCGAGGTCCGCCAGGCCGGCGCGCGCATCCGCCTGATCGGCGACGGCGACGTCTCGGGCGCTGTGATGACCGCGAACCCGGACTCGGGCATCGACATCCTGTTCGGCACCGGCGGCGCTCCCGAGGGCGTCATCGCGGCGGCCGCGCTCAAGTGCGTCGGCGGCGAGCTGCAGGGCCGCCTGCGCTGGCGCAGCCCCGAGGAGCTCGCGCGCGGCAAGAAGATGGGCATCACCGATGCCGATCACATCTACATGCACGAGGAGCTCGCGAAGGGCCACGTCATGTTCGCCGCGACCGGCGTGACGAAGGGCTACCTCCTCGACGGCGTGCGGTTCTTCGGTGACAGCGCGAAGACCGAGTCGATCGTGATGCGGTCGAAGTCGGGCACGGTGCGCGTGATCAACGCGACCCACCACTTCAACACGAAGCCGAAGTACTCGTGGGCGACGGGCCTCGAGCCCTGAGATCGTCCCCGCTCAGGGCAGGTTGAAGTTCAGCTTCGTCGGCTTGCCGGCGACGATCTTCACGGTCTTCGTCATCACCGGGCGCGACGGGTTCTTGAACGTCAGCGTGTACGTGCCCGCGGGTAGCTCGACGTCGGCGAACGGCGCCTGGCCGAGCTTCTTACCGCCGTTGTAGACGTCGCTCCACGGCGTCGTGCGCACGCTGAGGCGGCCCATCGGTCGTCCGCGGTCCGGACCCTTCTCGATCTTCTTCGTGAACGCGATCTCGATCTTCTGGTGCTCGCCGGGCATCAGGTGGACGCGCCGCTTCTCGGGCTGATAGCCCGCGAGCTCGGCCACGACGTCGAGCTCGCCGGCGGCGAGCACGAGCTGCGCCGTCGTACCGCCGCCGGTCGTGCCGCTCTCGGCGGTCGCGACGCGGACCTGGTCGCCGACCTTGATCGTGCCGCCGTCGGGGATCGTGCGCACCTCGAGGTACGCCTCGCCGGCGGCGCTGCCCTCGTTGGAGATCGGCACGGTCGGCGCGGGCGCGGCATCGAGCGGTGGCGGTGCGATCGGGAGCACCGCGGCATCGGCGCGGACCGCGGGTTGCGTGGCATCCCCCGGCGCGGCCTTCGCGGCCGGCTTGCCGCCGCTCGACGCGGCGAGGGCGATCATGAACGACAGCAACTTGAGGCCGCCGAGGCCACCGATGACGACGAGACGCTTGCGGCGGCGCAGCCGGATCAGATCGGCCGGCAGCGGGCGCGGTGGCTCGCCGAGCTGGCGCGGCTGCATGCCGGACAGCGGCACCGGCACGGCGACGTTGGCGCTCCCGGGCGCGCCGAACATCGTCGGCGGCAGCGGGCTCGGTTGCGAGGCGGGCGCGCCGATCATCGGGCTCGCGACGCCGAACGGCGAGCCGTGGGGCGGCGGCAGCGGGCGCGCGCCGGAGGCAGCCGACGACTGGATGCGCGTCGGCACGACCATCGGTCCACTCGGCATCGGCATACGCATGTCGCGCTCGATCGTCTCGAACACGTTCTGGCTGTCCTCCTCGTCGGGCGCAGGAGGCGCGTTGCGGACGATCTCGGTGTGCTCGCCGAACGCCGGCGCGGCGAACTGGGTCGGCTCGTCGGCGTTCAGGCGCGCGGCGGCGACCACCGTCTCGCTGGCTGCCGCCTTCGGTGGCGTCGGCCTCGGTGCGCCCGCGCCCTTGAGGACGGTCGCCGGTGCGCGCGCCGCGCTGTCGGTCGCCTTCGCGAACGGCGACTTCTGCTGGCCCTTGATCGTCTCGGCGGACTCGTCGTCGAGATCGGAGGTGGCCGAGTAGATCTCGGTGCCTTCACCGGTGTCCGAGAGGAGGCGCACCACGCGGCGCGGCGGATAGGCCGCCGGCGTCACCGGGAGCTGTGCGGGCG
>JAEWJO010000572.1 GCA_023386455.1 Pseudomonadota bacterium
CCGGTGAACCCGGCGGACAAGGGCGCCGCACAGGGCACCGGTCCCGAGGGCGCGCAGGCCGCACCGGGCGCGATCCCCGCGCCGCCCGCCGCGAGCCCCGGCATCGCCTGGTACGACAAGCTCGCGAACCGCGAGATCGACGAGGACGGCACGTTCTGGATGCCGAAGTCGGTCAACTCGGCGGCCGACGACTCCGACCTCATGTTCTACGCGGTGCTCGCGCTGTCCGCGTTCTTCTTCATCGCGATCACGTTCGCGGTCGTCTACTTCTGCTGGAAGTACCGCCACCGCCCGGGTCACAAGTCGCAGCCGTCCGCCGCGCACAACGACGCGATGGAGATCACGTGGACCGTGATCCCGACGATCATCGTCGTGTTCCTGTTCTGGTACGGCTGGCGCTCGTACATCCATGTCGTCACGCCGCCGAACAAGGCGGTCGAGATCAACGTGATCGCGTGGCGCTGGAACTGGCAGTTCACGCACGCCAACGGCGTCACCGACTCGGACCTCCACGTCCCGGTGAACACGCCGGTCCGCCTCGTCATGACGAGCAAGGACGTGCTCCACGCGTTCTACGCGCCGGCGATGCGCGTCAAGCAGGACATCGTGCCGCGCCGCTACACGTACGTGTGGTTCAACGCGACGAGGCCGGGCACGTACCGGCTCACGTGCGCGGAGTACTGCGGCACGAGCCACGCGCAGATGGCGTGCTTGCAGGAGGATCCGAAGACGAAGGCGTGTCTCAGGCGCGCTGTCGTCGTCGTCCACGCGCCCGGTGACTACGAGCGCTACCTCGCCGACAAGGAGGCCGAGTCGTCGAACCTTCCGCCCGTCGAGCTCGGCAAGAGGCTCTACGAGAAGAAGGGCTGCAACGCCTGCCACACCGTCGACGGTACGCCGCGTGTCGGCCCGTCGTTCGCGCACGACTTCGGGACGATCATCACGCTGTCCGACGGCTCGAAGATCCCGATGGACGAGACCTACATCCGCGAGTCCTTGATGTCGCCGCAGGCGAAGTCGCGTCCCGGCTTCCCGCCGTCGATGCCTTCGTTCGAAGGCCAGCTCAAGGAAAAAGAAATCGAAGGCCTCATCGCCTACATCAAGTCGCTGAAGTGAGGAACTGACATGGCGACCACCGCAGAACGACTTCCGCAGGGCCCGACCACCGAGCCCGACTTCCTTCACGTCACCCGTGGACTCCGCAGCTGGCTGCTCACGCTCGATCACAAGCGGATCGGCATGATGTACCTGTGCGGCATCCTCATCTCGCTGATCGTCGGCGGCATCTTCGCGCTGCTGGTGCGCACCGAGCTGTTCCTGCCCGGCAAGCAGCTGGTGTCCGGCGACACGTACAACCAGTTCTTCACGCTGCACGGCGCGGTGATGGTCTTCCTCGTGATCATTCCCGGCATCCCGGCCGCGCTCGGCAACATCATCATGCCGATCCAGCTGGGCGCGCCCGACGTCGCGTTCCCGCGCCTGAACCTCGCCTCGTTCTACCTGTGGATCTCGGGCGCGCTGATGCTCGTCCTCACGATCCCGTTCGGTAGCCTCGATACCGGCTGGACGCTCTACACCCCGTACAGCCTCGAGTCGAAGACGCCCGTGCTGCTCGCGGTGTCAGGCGTGTTCTTGCTCGGGTTCTCGTCGATCTTCACGGGACTGAACTTCCTCGTCACGATCCACAAGTTCCGCCCGCAGGGCATGGGCTGGTTCCAGCTGCCGCTCAACGCGTGGGCGATCTACGCGACCGCGATCATGCAGGTGCTCGCGACGCCGGTGCTCGGCATCACGGTGCTCCTCCTCGCGGTCGAGCGCTTCGCGCACATCGGCATCTTCGACCCGAACATGGGCGGCGACCCGGTGCTGTTCCAGCACTTCTTCTGGTTCTATTCGCACCCGGCCGTCTACATCATGATCATCCCGGGCATGGGCGTGATCAGCGAGATGATATCGGTGTTCTCGCGCAAGCCGATCTTCGGCTACCGGTTCATCGCGTACTCGTCGGTGTCGCTCGCGCTGCTGTCGTTCCTCGTGTGGGGCCACCACATGTTCGTGTCGGGCCAGTCCCGCCTCGCGAACATGGTGTTCTCGGCGCTGACGTTCACGGTCGGTATCCCCTCGGCGATCAAGGTCTTCAACTGGGTTGCGACGCTCTACAAGGGCGACATCCGCATGAAGACGCCGATGATCTACACGCTGTCGTTCCTGCTCCTGTTCACGATCGGCGGCTTGACCGGCCTCTTCCTCGGCATCCTGTCGGTCGACGTCCACCTGCACGACACGTACTTCGTCGTCGCCCACTTCCACTACGTGATGATGGGCTCGACGCTCGTCGCGTTCCTCGGCGCGCTCCACTACTGGTGGCCGAAGTTCACCGGCAGGATGTACAACGAGCGGATCGGCCAGATCTGCGGCCTCGGCGTGTTCTTCGGGTTCAACCTGACGTTCCTCCCGCAGTTCATCATGGGCTCGCGCGGCATGCCGCGTCGCTACTGGGACTACGACCCGCACTACACGATCTTCCACCAGCTCTCGACGATCGGTGCGTTCGTCCTCGGCATCTCGATCTTCGTCACCGTCGTGTCGCTCGTGTCCTCGTTCAGGAACGGCCGCAAGGCGGCGCGTAACCCGTGGGGCGCCACCTCGCTCGAGTGGCAGGCGCCGACGCCGCCGACGCTCTACAACTTCGAGCATCCGCCGGTCCTCCACGAGCTCTACAACTACGACGATCTCGTCGAGGTCGAGCCCGACCTGTGGGAGCGCGTGACGCCGATCGAGCAGTCCGACGCGAAGGCGGACCTGATCGCGCGCGAGCGCGGCCAGGCGGCCGATCACACCGGCGGCGCGACCGAGGATGACAAGCTCCGCGCCGACATCCACAAGAAGCTCCAGGAGGCGAAGGCCGAGCGGGGCCACGAGGATTCGACGCGCGGCACGCCGATCGGGAAGACCGACACGGAGGTGAAGGAGGAGCACGCCGGTAAGGGGCTCGCCGTCGCCGCCGTCGACGAAGTCAACCGCGAGGCCGACCAGGCCAAGACCGACGCCGACAAGAAGTCTGACGAAGAGGGCAACAAATGAGCACCGCCCACGACGCGCATGGCGGCGACCACGGCCACGGCCACCACGGCTCGCCGTTCATCGCGCACCACTACGACGACGCCCAGCACCAGTTCGACAGCGGCAAGCTAGGCATCTGGCTGTTCCTCGCGCAGGAGGTGCTGTTCTTCTCCGCGCTGTTCGTCGCGTACGTGCTGTACCGAGTGCACCACGGCGAGATCTACAGCTACGCGCACAAGTACCTCGACGTGAAGTACGGCGCGATCAACACCGGCGTCCTGATCTTCTCGAGCCTCACGGCCGCGTGGGCGGTCCGGTGCGCGCAGCTCGGTCAGCGGAAGGGCCTGATCCTCTGCATCGTCGTCACGATCGCATGCGCGTTCGGCTTCCTCGGGATCAAGTACATCGAGTACAGCCACAAGTATCACGAGCAGCTTCTGTTCGGCCGCTACTTCGATCCGTGCGTCAGCCCGGGTGGCAACGAGTTCATCACGAAGAGCAACGAATGCCCCGGTAGCAAGGGGACACCGAAGTGGGACTTCGGTGCGGGCAAGGCCGTCGATGGCTGCTTCGAGAGCAGCAAGATCGATCAGGACCCGCACACGCCCGACGTCCAGGCGTCGTGCACGGTCAGCGAGGTCAAGGTCCGCATGTCGCGCGGGGCCGACGGCAAGGTCACGGAGACCGAGCTGTCGCGCAAGCCGATCACCGAGATGTGCCCCGTCTGGACGCCCGGTCACCACGAGGCTGACTCGAAGGTGGGCGAGGCCGAGGGCGAGAGCCATCACGGCGGTCACAAGTTCCCGTGCTGGAAGACGTCGTACCAGCCGGCGGTATGCGCCGATCTCACGGATGCATCGGCCCGCTCGAAGGGCGCCGCGAGTCGCCCGCAGGTCGGCATCCTCGTCGAGTACGGCGATCACGAGGAGCGCGGTCACGACACGGTGATCAAGGCCGAGTGCAAGGACGCGCCGAAGCCGGTCGAGCACGCCGACGCGCTCGCCGACACGCAGCAGAAGCTCCAGCTCGGCAAGGCGACGATCGGCCAGAGCCACGAGCTCACGAGCCACGATCTCCACGAGCTGCAGTCGATGGGCCCGCCGCCCGAGCACACGAACATGTTCTTCTCGATCTACTTCGCGATGACGGGCCTCCACGGCATCCACGTCATCGCGGGTATCGTGGTGTTCATCTGGCTGCTGATCCGCTCGCTGAAGGGTCACTTCACGCCGGACTACTTCGGACCGGTCGACTTCGCCGCGCTGTACTGGCACATCGTCGACCTGATCTGGATCTTCCTCTTCCCGCTCCTTTACCTCATCCACTGAGGACGACCATGGCTGCAACCGAACACCACGACGACGGACACGCTGCGCACGGTCATGGCATCTCTCACGTCGCGACGATGAAGACGCTCATCGCGACCGGCGGCACGCTCCTGGTGCTGACGATCGTGACCGTGCTCGCGACGAAGATCGACTTCGGCGCCAACATCAACCTCGCGATCGCGATGGTGATCGCGGTGACGAAGGCGACGCTCGTCATCCTGTTCTTCATGCACCTTCGCTACGACCGGCTGTTCCACTCGGTCGTGTTCGTCAGCGCGCTGCTCGGCGCGTGCTTGTTCGTCGGCTTCACGCTGATGGACAGCGGCCAGTACCAGCAGACGAACATCTGGAACCCGAGCCAGCCGCCCGTGGCCCCGATCGGGCCGCGTCCGACCGGCGGCTAGCGACGGCGCCGGCGCCGGACGACCAGCGTCACGGCGACGACGAGCACCACCCAGTCGAAGCGCACGCGGCGGTGGGAGCTGCAATCGCTGCAGCACCCTCCGTCGTCGTCGTAGCAGGAGACCGAGACCGGGACGCGGACCTCGACGGTCTTCTCGATCGTCTGGTGAAAGTGGACGTCGGGAACCTGGCGCACCGCGACGGGGTCCTCATCGGGCGAGGCGATCGCCGGGATCGTGTAGTACTGCTTGCTGACGTAGCCCGCGTTGTCGTAGCCGATGAGCTCCGAGAACGCGAACGCGGCGGGAGCAAACGCGTAGGAGCCGTCGGCGGCGATGTAGACGGTGAGCGTCGCGCCGACGAAGCGCGCGGCCGCGAGCGCCAGCGGCAGGCGCAGCTCGCTGCCTGCCCACGTGAGCGAGAGCGGGACCTCGCTCGACTGGGCGACCGCGAGGCGGACCGCGACGACGTGATAGCCGCGCGCGATGTACGGCACGACCGCGTCGACGTCGTCGGCCGCGTAGTCGAAGCCCGCCTGCTCGAGCCAGCCGACGAGCTCGGCGCGATCGGCGGGCTGCACGCGCAGCACCTGGTACGGACCGATCATCTCGAACGGGACGCCGGAGTCACCGGGTGTCGTGTCGTTGCTGCCGACGCCCGGTGGATTCCACGGCTCGGCCGCAGGTGCGCAACCGCCGCCGCTGGGACCGGCGCCGCCGCAGCCATCGCCGCAGACCCGGCCGAGCGAGGGATCCTCGATCTCGACCTCCTTCGTGACGATCACCGGCGCGGTGCGCTGTTCGAGCATCGGGAACGGATCGGGGATCGCCTCGACGAACGGCCGGGAGGGCGTCACGAACAGCATGGCGAAGCGCGTGCCGGTCGACGCATCGATCTCGAGCGACGGCTTCACGATCATCGTGATCGCGTCGCCCTCGATCGTGTAGCAGGCACCGGCGTCGGGGGACACGCCGGCATCGGCCGGCATACCCCCATCGGGTGCATCGATCGCCGCGTCGTTCGCGGCATCGTCGAGCGGCGCGTCGACGCCGGCGTCGCCGGGCATGCCGTCGGGAGCGCAGCCGACCATGACGTCATGGCGCTTCAGGAGGAAGACGGCGTGGTCCTCGACCTCGGGAACCGGGAGGTCCGGTTCGCCGAGGACGCGGGCGAGGATGACGACGAGGGGCCACAGCACAGGGCCCCCGCATTCCACGCGCCGCGCCACCGGCGCACGCGTGATCTCGCCGCGTTAGCCGGCGCGCGTTGGCTCCGAGTCGCCGGACTCCGACACGAATGTCGCGACGCCGGAGGACGGTGGGGCCGCGGCGGGCGGCTTGCGGTCGCAGTGCCGACCGACGATCGCGAGCAGGTCGGCACCGCGGACCGGCTTGCGCAGGGCGGCATCGACCGCGAGGTCGAGCAGCGGCTCGACCGCCGCACCGGTCAGCACGACGGTCGGGATCGAGAGCAGCGCCCGATCACGCCGCTGGTGCTCGCGGAACTCCATCCCGTCCATGACGGGCATCTGGACGTCGAGCAGGATCAAGAATGGACGGATCACGCGCAGGAGCTCGAGCGCCTCGCGGCCATTGGCGGCGGTGCGCGTCGAATAGCCTGCGCGGTTGAGAAGTAGCTCCATGAGCTCTCGCGTCTCCTGGTCGTCGTCGACGATCAGGACCGCTACGTGCTCGCGCTGGTTCATGCAAAGCACCTCCATCGGCTCCAGCCGTTTCCCTCGGGGCAAGAGCGTGCAACGGGTGCGCCCGCCGCACGACCTGCGGGTTTCGGCGTGTGGCGCCATCTGCGGCGCGGTCGCT
Organism: Pseudomonadota bacterium; assembly: GCA_023386455.1. GTDB lineage: Bacteria > Myxococcota_A > Polyangia > Haliangiales > Haliangiaceae > JABFXX01. The sequence goes on from JAEWJO010000572.1 coordinate 6,614, forward strand.
GTGCGCTGGCGTCTCGCGTGGCGAATCTGCACCCGGCGGATCCGCTCGGCTCGTGTCGATCACGTCGTCGAGCGTACGGATCCGGAGGACGTCGAACGAACCGGCATCCCCTCGACGATCGCGCGCAGCTCGCCCATCGTGAACGGCTTCTCGATGACGTGCGTCACCTCGTCGCTGAGGAACGCGCGGGCCCTCGGCGTCGATGCGCCACCGGTCATGACGACGAATCTCTCGAGCAGCTCGGGATGCTGCGTCTTCACGAAGCCGTGCACCTCGATGCCGCTGATCTCCGGCATCACGAGATCGCAGAGCACGAGGTCGAACGCGGTCGTGCGAGTCAGCACGTCGAGAGCTTCGGCACCGCCGTGTGCGACGGTGACCTCGTGATCGGCGAGCTCGCGCGCGATCGCGGTGGCGACCACGCGATCGTCGTCGACGAGCAGGATACGGCGGCGGGTCGACTGAGACTTCATCCAGCTCTCATGATGACTCGTTCGTGCAGAGACGCACGAGTCGTGTCGATCACGCTCGGCGTGCAAGTGCGAGCGTGTGAGCATTCGGCGTCACTCACGCTCCTTCATCGACGCGAGATTGGTGGCCACGCTTGCGATCTCGGTGCCCGCTGATCCGCGCGCGCGTTCGCGTTACGCTCGCATCGCGCGTTGCAGGCGAATCGTCGCGACGCGCGTCGTACGAGGCAAACATGGAGCAGTCTTGTAATCCCTCGGGACGCCGGATCCTGCTGGTCGAGGATGATGTCGACCTGCGTCTCGCGCTCGAGGAGGCGCTCGTCGAGAACGGTCACGAGGTCGTGACCGCGAGCGATGGCGCGAACGGGCTCGAAAAGATGCGCCGGTTTCATCCCGACGTCGTCGTGCTCGATCTCATGATGCCCAAGCTCGATGGCTGGCAGTTTCGCGTCGCCCAGCGTCAGGAGCCGGCGCTCGCCGATACGCCGGTCGTCGTGATCTCGGCGAGCGAGACGCCGGCGGCGCTCGCGGTCAACGCCGACCTGTACGTGCGCAAGCCGTTCGATGCCGACACGCTCGTTCACGCGATCGACGGCGTGGTCAACGCGCACGAGCGCAAGGCGAGCTTCGCGAGGGTCGCGCAGACCGAGCGGCTGGCCGCGCTCGGCACGCTCGCCGCCGGTCTCGCGCACGAGATCAACAACCCGCTGACGTACGTCCTGCTCGAGCTCGCACACGCGATGAAGCTGCTCGAGACGATCGCGAACGACGACAACCGTGCGGTGATCGATCAGGTCAAGTCGCTGACGCGCACCGCGCTCGACGGCGCGGAGCGGATCAGCGGCGTCACCCGTGCGATCCGCAGCTTCTCGCGCCCCGATGATCGAGGGCTCGTGCCGCTCGACGTGCGCCTCCCGCTGGAGGCCGCGATCCGGCTCGTCGCCCACGACGTCCGGTTGCGCGCGAAGCTGACGACACACTTCGAGACGATTCCGAGCGTGCTCGCGAACGAGGGCGGGCTCGGCCAGGTGTTCCTGAACCTCCTGACGAACGCGGTACAGGCGATCGCCGAGGGCAATCCCGACGACAACGAGATCCGTGTGATCGCCGGCATCGACTCGGCGGGCGGCCTCTCGATCGAGATCGCCGATACCGGTGCGGGCATCCCGGCGCACCTGCAGCAGCGCATCTTCGAGCCGTTCTTCTCGACGAAGCCCGTCGGCCAGGGAACCGGCCTCGGCCTGTCGATCAGTCACAGCATCATCCGTTCGTTCGGCGGCACGCTGACGGTGACGAGCGAGCAGGGCCGAGGCTCGACGTTCCGCATCCGCTTGCCACCCCTCGCCAGCAGGCCCGCACCGAGCTGAGATGACGCGTCGATCGAAGGATCCGAGACCGATCGAGCTGCTCGTCGTCGATGACCGGCGTGAGAACCTGATCGCGATCGAGTCGATCCTGACGTCGAACGAGTACAAGCTCGTCTGCGTCACGTCGGGCGCCGAGGCGCTGCGTCACCTCCTCGAGCGCGACTTCGCCGCGGTCCTGATCGACGTCGTCATGCCCGAGATGGATGGCTTCGAGCTCGCGACGCTGATCAAGCAGCGCGAGCGGTCGCGCCACACGCCGATCATCTTCCTCACCGCGAGCGACAGCGCGATCAGCTACCGCGGCTATTCGGTCGGCGCGGTCGACTACCTGCTGAAGCCGATCGATCCGGATATCCTGCGCGCGAAGGTCGCGATCTTCGTCGAGCTGTTCCGCAAGGACCGGCGGATCCTCGAGCAGGCCGCCGAGCTCCGGCGCGCGCAGCAGCGCGAGCGCGAGCACGAGGTCGCGGCCCTGCGGATGGCGAGCGAGGCGCGGTATCGCAACCTCGCCGAGGCGATCCCGCAGATCGTGTGGACCGCGGATCCCGACGGCAACATCGGCTACTTCAACCACCGATGGTCCGACTACACCGGCGATCTGCGCGCGCCGGCCGGCGGCGGCTGGCGGACCTGCATCGACCCGGAGGACCTCGTCCAGTTCACGCACGAGTGGTCGACCGGGATCGAGCAGAGCCAGGTGTTCGAGCTCGAGGTGCGGCTGCGTCGCCGCGACGGTCACCTCGGCTGGCATCTGTGTCGCGCCGTGCCCGAGTACGACACGACGTCGCGCAAGCTCGTCGGCTGGCTCGGCACGTTCACCGACTGCGACGACCTCAAGCGCGCCGCCGACGCCGCCGAGCGCGCCGTCCGCGCGCGCGACGAGTTCCTGTCGATCGCCTCGCACGAGCTGCGGACCCCGCTGACGACGCTCGGCCTGCGCCTGAACGGGCTCGAGAAGGAGCTGCGCGCATCGGGCGTGATGGCGCCGACGACGCGCATCGAGACCAAGATGGTGTCCGCGCTGCGGCAGACGGGACGCCTCGTGACCCTCGTCGATAGCCTCTTGAACGTGTCGCGGATCACCGGCGGCCGGCTCGTCCTGCAGCCGCAGGTGTTCAACATGATCGAGGCGATCCAGGACGTGATCGACCGCATCTCCGAGCTCGCGACCGGCGCCGGTGTCACCGTCTCGCTCGATGCGACCGGCCCGATCGTCGGGCGCTGGGACCGACTTCGGATCGAGCAGATCGTCGACAACCTGCTCGTCAACGCGATCAAGTACGCGGCACACGCGCCGGTCGAGGTCACCGTCGCCGCGCACATCGACCGCGTCGAGATCGAGGTCCGCGATCACGGGCCGGGAATCCCCGACGCGGAGCACGAGCGGATCTTCGGCCCGTTCGAGCGCGCGGTGTCGTCGCGAAACTACGGCGGGCTCGGGCTCGGTCTGTTCATCGCGCGCCAGAACGCGGTCGCGCACGGCGGCTCGCTGCGGCTCGCCCACGCCGAGCGGGAGCCCGGTGCGAGGTTCGTCGTCGAGCTGCCGTGGCCGCACCCCGAACCGCGCGCGTGACCGCGGAGACCTAGTCGGCGAGCTCTGCGAGCTGATCGGTGATCGCCTCGGCGATCGCGCCGGCGATCTGCGCCTGGAAGCCGGGCTCCCCGAGCTGGCGACCCTCGATCGGGTGATCGATGAAGCCGACCTCGACGAGCACCGCCGGCATCGTCGCGCCGAGTAGCACGTGGTGCGCGTCCTGACGGACTCCGCGATCGCCCTCGGCGCCACGGCGCGCGCGGATCGCCTTCTGCATCCGCGCCGCGAGCTCCGCCGCCTCCCACTGCGCGGCACCACGCTCGACGTCGTCGAGCACGAGCGCGATCTCCGGATCGACGCCCGGCCGCGGTGTCGTCGTGTCGCTGCGCAGCGCGCGGCCGTCGACGTCGACGCCCTTCGCGGTCAGCACGAACGTCTCGTACCCGCGCTGCGTGCGCGCCGCCGAGGCATTCGCGTGGATGCTGACGAAGATGTCGGCGGGCAGCTTGTCGGCGATGTCGACGCGCTGGCGCAGCGTCAGCGTCTTGTCCTGCGTGCGCGTCAGGGTGACCTCGATGCCGCGCTCGCGGAGCTTCGCGGCGACCTGCGTCGCGAGCGCGAGGGTCAGCTCCTTCTCGCGCATGCCGGTCGCGACGTTCAGGGCGCCGAGGTTGGAGCCGCCGTGGCCGGGGTCGAGGACGACGCGCGGCGCGGCCGCCGCGGCATCCGCCAGCGCCAGAGCGCACACGAGGGGCACGTAGATCCTCACGGAATCGATCTTCGCGTGGCCCGATCGCGTGGCCCAGTTTTTCCGAGCGCTGCAGGTCCCGGGCGGGTTCCGGCGGTCGTCCTTGACGCAACCTGGCCACAACGCTACGTTTTTCTGGTTGTCTTCACGGCGCCGCGCAGGGGGGCTCGCCCCCGTCCACATCCTCCTGCTGGTCGCCTTCCTCGAGGTCGCGATCAATCGCATCGCCGTGCCGATGCTGCGGCCGGGCAAGGGCACGCCGCCGGCCTGGCACACGGTCCTCGATTACGCGGGTCTGTTCCTGTTCTACTTCGCGGGCACGCTCGCCGCGTTTGTCGTCGGTGCGCGCGTCGTCGCGGTGCTGCGCGACCGGCCGGGCGTTCGCGACGTGATCGCGCAGGTCCTGCTCGCCGGTGCTGCCGCGCTCGCCGCCATCCCGCTCGTCGTCGCCGCGCCGCCGGCGCTGTCGTTTCCGCTCGAGCTCCTGTTCGGCGCCGCGGTGATCGCGCTCGTCGCGAGCGGCCTCGGCCGCGATCGCGACCTCGGCGCACAGCTCGGCCTCGTCGCGCTCTCGGTCCCGCTGCTCCTCCACACGACCTCTGTGATCGGCGCGAAGTACGTCTGGCCGGAGGGCGTGTTCGACGGCCCGGGCGCGGAGATCACGAAGGCGGGCGTGATGGCGCTGTCGCTCGTCGCGCTCGTCTCGCCGTACGTGTTCGCCCCGCGGCCGTTCGCGCGCGCGGTGACGAGACCGGGGCCGATCCTGTTCGCGATGACGATCGCCGCGATCGGCGCGGTCGTCGCGCGCACGTACTACGCGAAGGTCGCCAAGGGTGCGGCGCTCGCGATCGGCGTCGAGCTGAACCAGGGCCAGGCCGATCCGCGGCTCGCGCTGTACCTGCTCGCGATCGCGACGCTGGCCTGGACGCTCGCGTCGTGTGCGACCGCGCAGAGCCCGGCGCGGCGGCGCATCGCGATCGGCATCGCGTTCGTGATCTTCGGCGGCTATGGCTTCCGCTGGTCGCACCACTACCTGATGCCGCTGCTCGGCATCGCGTTCGTCGCCGAGGCGGTCAAGCGCGTGCGCGAAGAGGAGCTCGCGGTGCTGCCGCTGTCGTCGGAGACGCCGCCGATCGCCGACGCCGCATGGTCGGGCTACATCGGCGCGGTCAAGACCGGGCTCGAGCGCTCGCTCGCCGACGTCCACACGCTGACGACGCGCGGCGAGGGCGGGCTGTCCTCGTCGGTGATCGTCGGCGACAAGGCCGGCCTCCCGGTGCGCACGCGGATCGAGCGCATCGACGGCAGCGTGATCGCGCTCGACGTCGTCCTCGGCCGCGAGCACGACGAGATGCGCGGCGCGACGCTCACGCTGTGGGCGATTCCGCCGCGCGCGCTCGGCGTCAACCCCGCGGGGCCGCCGGCGGCACCGCTGTTCAAGACCGGCGAGCGCTCGTTCGACGAGCGATTCAAGGCGCGCGGCAACCGGCACGTGCTCGACAAGCTCCTCGACGAGGATCTGCGCGCACGCGCGGTCGCGACGCTCGACGGCTGGCTCGCGTTCTGGGACGCCGATGGTCTGCGCTACCGGGTCTATCCGGGACGCGGCGCGCCGCTCGACCACCCGATGCCCTTGTCGGATCTTGCACTCGGCCGGACGGCGACCGCCGATCGCCTCGTCGCGATCGTCGAGCTGCTCGCGGAGATCGCGGCGCGCGGGATCACTGCTACGGTCCCGGCCGAGCCGACCACGCTGGAGCCCGCGCCGTGAACCGTGTCCTTGCCGTCATCCTCTTCCTCTCTGCCTGCGCGCCCGCGACCTACCAGGCGGCGACGCCGGGCTGGGTCAACGACACCTCGTCGGTGCACCCGGCGTTTCCGACGCCGATCGCCGATCGCTACCGCGACGTCGCGGCGAAGATCATCGCCACCGCGCGCGCCGATCGCGGCGCGTACGCCAAGCTCGCGGTCCTGACCGACACGATCGGCCACCGCCTCGCCGGCTCGGCCGCGCTCGACAAGGCGATCGCGTGGGCCGCGCAGGCGATGAAGGACGACGGCCTGGACGTCCGCACCGAGAAGGTGATGGTTCCGCACTGGGTGCGCGGCGAGGCCGATGCCGCGATCACGGCACCGGTCGCGCGCGATGTCCGCGTGCTCGCGCTCGGCGGCAGCGTCTCGACGCCGAAGGGCGGCATCACCGCACCGGTCGTCGTCGTCCACGACTGGAAGGAGCTCGACGCCAAGGCCGAGCAGGTGAAGGGCGCGATCGTCGTCTACAACGTCGCGATGCCGCCCTACAGCGAGGAGACCGGCGCCGGCTACGGCCAGACGGTCCAGTACCGCGGCGCCGGCGCATCGCAGGCCGCGAAGCGTGGCGCGGTCGCGGCGCTCGTTCGCTCGGTCACCGCGCGGAGCCTCGACACGCTGCACACCGGCGCGATGCGCTACGACAAGGATCTGCCGAAGATCCCGACCGCATCGATCACCGTCGAGGATGCGGAGCTGCTCGATCGGCTCGCGGCGAAGAGCAACGTCACGATGCGCCTGCGCATCGAGACGCAGGACCTGCCCGACGTCGCGTCGGCGAACGTGATCGGCGAGATCAAGGGCAGCGAGAAGCCCGACGAGGTCGTCGTCATCAGCGGCCACATCGATTCGTGGGACGTCGGCCAGGGCGCGCACGACGACGGCGCCGGCATCGTCACGATGATGCAGGTCGGCAAGACGCTGAAGCAGCTGAAGCTCGTCCCACGCCGCACGATCCGGATCGTCCTGTTCACGAACGAGGAGAACGGCCTGCGCGGCGGCAAGGGCTACGCGCTCGCGCACGAGGCCGAGCTCGGCAAGACGGTGTTCGCGCTCGAGAGCGACTTCGGTGGCACGGCGCCACGCGGCTTCGGCATCGGTCACCGGGACAACGACGCGCTCGCGCGGATGCAGACGAGGATGACCGACATCGCGTCGCTGCTGCGCGGCTTCGGCGCGTCGAAGGTGACCCCCGGCCACGGTGGCTCGGACATCCAGCCGATGCAGGCGGCCGGCGTGCCACAGGTCGGGCTCGACGTCGACGGCCACGCCTACTTCGACTACCACCACACCGAGGCCGACACGCTCGACAAGGTCCGCCCTGAGGATCTGAGCGACATGGTCGCGGCGGTCGCGGTGATGGCGTACGTTGTTGCGGATATGCCCGACCGTGTCGATGCTCCCTGAAAGTGAGCTCCCTGATAGTGGGCTCCCTGAGAGTGAGCTCCCTGATAGTGGAGAAGAACGGGCTCGGGCTCGGGCTCGGGCACTTCCGGATCGTGCTCGTGCTCGATGATCGCTTCGCTCCTCGCCCGTGTTCTCGAGCGGCCGCTCGTCGTGCGTGACGAGCTCGAGCCGGCGGACGCGATCGTCGTGCTCGGTGCGCCGCTCGCGCGCGATGGCTCGCTGTCGTCGATCCTCGACGAGCGGATCGAGGCGGCGATCGAGCTGTGGCAGCTCGGCGGCGCACCTCGGGTCGTCGCGACCGGTGGCTCGACGCAGGGCGCGTCACGCGCCGAGGCAGACGCGATCGCCGAGGCGCTGCACGGCGCCGGGATTGCCGACGTGATCGTCGAGCGCGAATCGAAGAACACGCACGAGAACGCCCGGTTCACCGCGGAGCTGCTGGCACCGCTCGGTGTGCGAACGCTCTGGATCGTGACCCAGCCGTTTCACGGCCGCCGCGCCGCTCGGCTGTTTCGACAGGCGGGCTTCGACGTCCGCGTGTGGCACATCGACGACAGCATCGAGTACCTCGATCGCCGCCGCGCCCTGAAGTGGCTGGTCCGCGAGTACGCCGCGTGGACCGTGCTCTACGCGCGCGCCTTCCGGACCCCATGATCGGTCCCCGGAAAGGGAAGCCAGTTCGAGCGTGAGCGTGAGCGTTCGCTTACGGCGCGACCGCCAGCTCGATCACGGTCGCGGGCGCCTTCACCGGCGCTCCGATCCTCGTCACGAGCTGCGCCTGCGCCACGCCCTGCTCGACGAGGTACCACTTCACCGCCTCGGCGCGCCTCGCCGCGACGTCCGCTGCATCCTTGTCCTTGCTGTCGGGATGCGCGGTGATCGCGACCCTGATGTTCGGGTTCGACAGCATCGCCGCGAGCGACTTGTCGAGCGCCGCCTTGCTCGCCGGCGTCAGCGACGCCTTGCCGGCAAACCTCACCTTCGCGCCGGCGGTGAGCGCGGTGACAAACGACGCCGGGACCTGGTCCGGGCAGCCGTCGTCGTCGGCGATTCCGTTCTTCGTCTCCGCCTCGCGCGGGCACGCGTCCTTCGCATCGGCGATGCCGTCGCCGTCGTCGTCGTCGTCCGGGCAGCCGTCGTCGTCCTGGAAGCCGTCGAGGTCCTCGGCACGGTCGGGGCACCTGTCGAGCGCGCCGAAGACGTGATCGCCGTCGGCATCGACGTCGGGTGCGGAGACCTCGCGGACCGCCGTGGTGACCGGTGGCGGAGGCGGCGGCTTCGCGTCGACGACCTGCAGCTCGAGCCTCGGTGCCGTTCGCGACGCCCCACCGAACCGCGCGCCGACGCCGAGCATGAGCTGGTACGTCGAGGTCATGCCGCCGGCCATCGCCTCGCTGCGCGCCTGGCGGGCGTCGAACCGCAGCTGCCAGCGATCCGCCATCGGCAGCGTCGCGCCGAGCCCCCACTGGGCGACGATATCGGTGTCGCGCGCGATGTAGGTCGTCGACGACAGCGACGTCGCGCCGCCCACGCCGACGACGAGATGAGGCTGCAGCCAGCCGCGGCCGGCGCGCACGAGGAACAGCGCGCGATAGTCGAGGACCGGCGCGAAGCTCGACGGCCGCTGAGCATCGGGGCTCGAACCTGTCGACGACGGAGTGAACG
>JAEWJO010000626.1 GCA_023386455.1 Pseudomonadota bacterium
GGGTCGGGCGCGACGACGATGACGTGCATCGTGTCGCGCGACGGCATGCGCCCGGCGAGCTGCTCGGCGGCCTTCACCGAGGGCGCGTCGGCGGGGAGCAGGTACGAGAAGTCGGACCGGAGCGGCAGGTGGAATGCCGCGAGGTAGGCCGCCGCGGCGAGGAGCAGACCGGACGCCACGAAGATGCGGGTGATGTGGCGCGAGACCCAGCCGACATAACGGACCGAACGCATTGCGGGCACAGTAAGGCAACCGACGTGCCGCCCCAAGTTTCGCGGACTTGGAAGTGATCCGCGTCGGATTCCGTCAAACCCTCGACGGATCGGCGGTTAACGCCTGCCGAGGGCTGGCGGGTTGTACCGCTCGTACGGCGTCTGATCGGGCGTGCCGCCGGAGAGCAGGACGGTGCCGTCGCACAGCAGCGTCGCCTGATGCCCGGCGCGCGCGTTCTGCAGGCGGTCGGTCGCGACGATGTCGACGGTGCCGTTGAACGGATCGAGGCGCGCGATGTAAGCGGTGTTGACCGGCGGTCCGTCGACGGTGCGGCGGCCGCCCGTGATCAGCACGCGGCCGTCGGGCAGCGTCGTCGCGGTGAAGTCGATGAGGCCGGCGTTCGCGGGCATCGTCTGCGGATCCAGCGGATCGCCGAAGTACTTGAAGCCACCGTCGAGCGAGAACTGCTCGATCGCCTTCACGGGCGTGCCCGTCGCGTCGACGCCGCCGAGGATCAGCACGCTGCCGTCGGGCAGGCGCACCGCGCGGTGGAGCGACCGCGGCACGCGCATCGTCGCGGTGAACGAGTCGGAGAAGTTCTCCGCGAGCGGCTTGAACAGCTCGGCCTCCGGGATCGGCTTGCCGTACCCGTCGAGGCCTCCGGCGACGAGCACCGGCGAGCCGACGTCGTCTGCCAGGCGCGTCGCGGTGTGATTGTGCCGGCCCGGGATGCACGGCTCGTCGACGGTGCAGTACGTCGACCTCACCGGATCGGGGAACTGCAGCTTCGCGCGCAGCTCGCGGACGACGACGGTCGTGTCGTTCTCGAGCGCGACCTCGGTGACCTTGTCGGAGACGCCGCCGCCCGGCGTCAGACCGCCGATCGAGATCACGCGTCCGTCGGACAGCGTCGTCGCCGAGAGTCCGATGCGGTTCATCTGCGCGTCGTCGAACTTCTCGTACTGGCGATCGGTCGCACGATCCGCGTCGAGCACCTCGACGAAGCCGGCGCCCATGCCGGTCGTCGCATCGATGCCGCCGATCACGGCGACGCGCGCGTCCGACGTGCCGACGATCGCCGACGCGGAACCGAGGCGCGCCTCGACCGGGTGCAGGAGCTCGTACTCGCCGTTGGCCGGGTCGAAGCGCTCGACCTCGTCGATCGAGTCGCTCGGATTGCCCGGGTAGTGACCGCCGAGGAGCAGGCCAGAGCCGTCGTCGAAGGTCAGGGCGGTCCCGCCATCGCGCGCGAGCGGCTGCTCGGTCAGCCCGCCGAACTTCACGACACGCGAGAACCACAGGTGCGGCGTCGGCACGCGGCCGTCGGCGCGCACGGTGAACTTGCACGTCCTGCCGTAGGCGACCTCGCTCGTGCCGACGCGGCCCGTCATGTGGATCACGAGGTCGTCGCCGAACGGGATGTTGTCGAGCTGGATCGGCTCGCCGGCCTGGAACGTCGCCGAGATCAGATCGTCGGGCTGGCCGTCGTGCGCGATCGAGATCGTGTACGAGTCGAATGGCGATGCCGACGCCGTGTCGTTCGTCGGCACGTCGATCACCGGCGACACGAGCACGCCGGTGTCCGCCGCGCACGCCGACAGGCCGAGTGCGAGAACGACGCGCTTCATTGCGGGCTCGGTCCTCGCAGGCCCCACGTCGCGTTGCCGTTGTCGTTCGACAGATACGCCGTCAGCGGGATGAAGATCGCGGCGGCCGCGGCGACCCCGCCGACGGCCCACGCCCACCTCGACTTGTACCAGTGCGTCGCCTTCGGCGGCGTCAGCAGCTCGGTCAGCGCATCGGCGACGCCCTCGAGATCGTTCGTCACGGCGACGGTGCGGCGATCGCGCTCGCGTCCGTCGAGGCCGACGAGCCGTGCGGTCGCGACACCGGAGCGAACCTCGACGGAGACGAACGCGCGCGAGCCGGCGGTGCGCGCCTGGACCAGCAGGTCGGCATCCGACGGCGGGACGAACCGCGCGGGATCGACCGGCACCGTGACGTCGGTCGTCAGCTCGATGCGGTAGCCGTACGGCTGGCGATCGGCGCACGTCGTGTTGATCCAGTGCGGACCGACGACGAGCTGGACCGGACCGGCGATCGGTGCGCCGTCGACGTTCGCCGTGCAGCCGTCGGGCAGCTGCAGCGTCAGCTTCGCGCGACTCTTCGTCAGCACGGTCTGCTTCGCGCGCTCGAACTCGCCGCGGACCTTGGGCGCGAACCGGCCGGGGTCGAGCTCGCGCGTCGGATCGATCGTGTTCGCGACGACGAGCTCCTCCCAGGCCGCCGCGGTGTCGTCCTGCTGCGCCTTGATGAGGCCGCGATACAGGAACAGGTCCGAGAGCTGGGCGCGCGACAGCCCGGCGCCGCCGCTGCGCACGACCTCCGACCGCGCCTGCTCGAGCGCCTGCCAGGCGACCGCCAGATCGAGCTTGTCGAACGCGTCGATGCCGCGCTGGACCACCTGGGCGGCATCCCCGGCGCCGGCCTGAACGGGCGACCGGTCGAGGACCGCGGCCCCCGCCTTCCGGGCGGCGCTCTCGACGGGAGCCGTGCGCATTCCCGGCGCCCAGATGACGACGAGATCCGCCGCCGGTGCTGCCGCCACGGGCGCGGTCAGCACCAGGACGAGCAGGAGGGGCAAGGTGCGCACTCGACCCGAGTTTCGGTCACCCCGGAAGAACCGTCAACCACACGCTATACTGATGACACCCATGAGCCGTGCGCTAGGTCGCTACGAGCTCCTCCGGCCCTTGGCGCGCGGCGGAATGGGAGAGGTGTATCTGGCCCGCCGGCGGGCGGCCGGTGTCGAGAAGTGGCTGGTCGTCAAGCGCATGCGCCCCGAGCGGGCCGGTGATGCGAGGTTCCTGGATCTGTTCAAGCGGGAAGCGAAGCTCTCGATGAGCCTCGCCCACCAGAACATCGTTCCGGTCTTCGATTTCGGGAGGATCGACGACCAGGTCTTCCTCGCCATGGAGCGGGTCGAGGGCAAGGACCTCGGATCGAGCCTGTCGCGCGCGGGCAAGCCGATGCCGCCGATGCTCGCCGCGTTCGTCGCCGCCGAGTGCTGCCAGGCCCTCGACTACGCCCACCACCGCAAGGGTCCCGACGGCATGGACCTCGGCATCGTTCACCGCGACGTGACGCCGCGCAACGTGCTGCTGTCGTGGTCGGGCGAGGTCAAGCTGACCGACTTCGGCATCGCGTTGCTGGCCGGCGACGAGTCGAGCAAGACCGCCGGCACGCCGGCGTACATGGCGCCCGAGCAGGCGCGCGGCGAGCCGACCGATCCACGCGCCGACGTCTATGCGGTCGGGCTCGTCCTGCGCGAGGCGATCACCGGCGTGCGCCCGCGCAGGGGCAACGACCGCGAGGCGACGATCGCGATCGCGCAGCAGGGCACGCTCGAGCCGTGGCCGGAAGGCTTCAGCTCGCCGCTGCGCGCGCTCGTCGACAAGGCGACCGCGCTCGCGAAGGAAGATCGGTTCCCGGATGCGCGGTCGATGCTCGAGGAGCTCGACTCGTTCATCGTGTCGGAGCGCTCGACGAAGAAGGTCGAGGCGCCGGCGCGCGCGCTCGCGGCGTGGCTCGCCGAGGTGTGGGCCGGTGCGCGCGACGACGATCCGATCGATCCGGCGTCGATCGAGGCCGGCGAGCTCCTGAGCTTCCTCGACGACGGCGCGCTCGACGTGATGGGCACCGGCACGCAGCGGTCGATGCTCGCGACCGCCGCCGACATGGTGAGCGAGCCGGCCGAGCAGCCCGCACCTCGCGCGAAGTCGCCGACGCTGCGCCCGGCCGACGGCGTCGAGCCGGTCGCCGCCGAGGGTTCCGCCGGCATGGCGCGTGCGCCGTCGGCGTCGCCCGCACCCTCGTCGATGAAGCCGCTCCTGCTCGGTACGTTCATCGGTCTCGCGATCGGCGGCGCAGCGCTCGCCTACACGATCGGCAGGCACGAAACACCGGCGAGGACCGAGACGCCGACGGCGCCGGTCACGCAGCCACCGCCGGTCGAGGTGGCGAAGGAGCCCCCGCCCGTCGAGGTGAAGATCGCGCCGCCGCCGCCCGTCGAGACCGGCTCGAGCGCGATCGTCGCTGCCGGCTCGGCGACGAGGAAGCCACCCGACAAGAAGCAGACGAAGAAGCATCCCGGCACCAAGGTCGAGGTCAAGCAGCCCGAGATCGAGCAGCCCGAGGTCACCGCGCCGGCGGAGAAGCGGCGCAAGGTCAAGATCAACTCGACACCGTGGTCGTACTTCACCGTCGACGGCGGCGCGACGCGCTACCAGTCACTCGACGCGCTCGAGCTGGCACCCGGCGCACACCGCATCCACTTCACCGGCAACGACTTCGTGAAGTTCGACAAGACGATCACGCTGAACGTCGCCGACGGAGAGGGCGAGCTCAAGCACTGGGAGAAGCTGGAGCCGGCTTCTTCTCCGTGATCTCGACCGGGGCCGCCTGCACCGGCAACGCGACCGTGCCATCGGCGGCGATCGTCTCGACCGGCGGCAGCGTGCCGACCTCGCCGGTGATGAGGCGCGAGCCGCGGCGGTACGTCAACCACGACCACGCCCAGTGCGCGAGCATGTAGACGCGGTTGCGGAAGCCGACGAGGAAGAAGATGTGGACGACCCACCACAGCATCCACGCGAGCAGGCCGTGCTTCGCGAAGTGCTTCGTCGCGATCACCGCCTCGGCACGGCCGATCGTCGCCATGTTGCCCTTGTCGCGGTAGTGAAACGCCTTGCGCGGAGGCCGCGCGTCCGACGGGCCGCCGTCGAGGCGCTGCTCGACCTCCGTCTCGATGATCTTCGCGACGTACGTGCCGCCCTGCAGCGCGCCCTGGGCGACGCCCGGCACCTCGGCGCCGTCGGAGATCATCTTCGCGAGATCGCCGATGACGAAGACCTCGGGATGACCGGGGATCGAGAGATCGGGCTCGACGATCACGCGCCCGCTGCGATCGAGCGGCGCGCCGAGCGAGCGCGCGAGCGGAGATGCCGCGACGCCGGCCGCCCACAGCACGGTGCGCGCGGCGACGCGATCCTCGCCCGCCGGGCCCTTCACGGTGACGCCGTGCTCGTCGATCGAGGTGACCATCGTGTCGAGGCGGACCTCGACGTGCCTCTTCTCGAGCGACTGCTTCGCGGCCGCGGACAGCTTCTCGGGATACGTGTTCAGCACGCGATCCCGGCCCTCGAACAGCACGACGCGAACATCCCGCGTGTTGATCGATCGAAAGTCCTTCGACAGCGTGTGCAGGCCGATCTCGCCGAGTGCACCGGCGAGCTCGACGCCCGTCGGGCCACCGCCGACGACGACGAACGTCAGCCAGTCGCGCTGCGCCTGCGCGTCCGATTCGCGCTCGGCGGCCTCGTACGCGACGAGGATCCGGCGCCGGATCTCGACGGCGTCCTCGACGGACTTGAGCCCGGGCGCGAGCGTCTCCCACTGGTCCTTGCCGAAGTAGCTGTGCGTCGCGCCGGTCGCGACGACGAGGTAGTCGTACTGGAGCGAGCCGCCGTCGAGCTCGACGGTGCGCGCCCCGACGTCGATCGACTTCACCTCCGCGAGCAGGACGCGGATGTTCTCGTACTTCGAGAGTGCGGCGCGAATCGGGTACGCGATGTCGGCGGGCGTCAGCGCCGCGGTCGCGACCTGGTAGAGCAGCGGCTGGAACAGGTGATGGTTGCGGCGATCGACGAGCGTGACGTTGACGGGGGCATGCCCGAGGTGTTTGGCCGCCGCGAGGCCGCCGAACCCGCCGCCGATGATCACGACATGCGGCCGATGCTCCATGTTCCTTCGATGATCGTACCGGCTATAGCGATGCGAGCAACACGTCGCTGACGCGGTCGACCTGCTCGATCGTCATATCCGGGAACATCGGGAGCGAGATCATTTCCTTCACCGAGCGCTCTGCCACGGGACAGCTACCCACCCCCTGCCCCAGGTAGGCGAACGCCTTCTGGAGGTGAATCGGGGTTGGGTAGTGAATCGCGGTCGCGACGCCGGCCTCGCCCATCTTCGAGCGAACCGCGTCGCGCCTGGCGGCATCGACGCGCACGATCATCAGGTGATAGACCGGGCGGCTGCCCGCGGCCTCGTCGACGAGGCGCACACCGGCGTGGCCGAGCAGGCGCTCGCGGTAGCGTGCTGCGAGCTTTCCGCGCGCGGTGTTCGCTGTCTCGAGGCGACGCAGCGAGATCGAGAGGCACGCACACTGCACCGAGTCGAGGCGCGCGTTGTACGCGATCTCGACGTGGTCGTGGCGCCCGGCCTGGCCGTGGTCGCGCAGGCGCTTGACCTCGTCGATCACGCTCGCGCTAGTCGACGTCACCGCGCCGCCCTCGCCGAGGGCACCGAGGTTCTTCGTCGGATAGAAGCTGAACGCCGCGGCGTCGCCCGCCGAGCCCGCACGCCACGTGCCGCGCGTCGCGCCGTGAGCCTGCGCCGAGTCCTCGAGCACGCGCATGCCGTGCGCGCGAGCGAGCTCGTGCACGCGATCCATGTCGGCGAGCTGGCCGAACAGGTGGACCGGGATGATGCACTTCGTCTTCGGCGTGATCCGGCGCGCGACGTCATCGATGTCGACGAGCAGGGTCCCGTCGTCGACGTCGGCGAGCACCGGCGTCGCGCCGGCGAGCGCGATCGCCTCGCCCGTCGCGAAGAACGAGTTCGCGGCGGTGATGACCTCGTCGCCCGGCTTCACACCGAGCGCGCGGAGCGCGAGCAGCAGCGCGTCGGTGCCGGTCTTGACGGCGGCGGCCTGCGACGCGCCACAGAACTCGGCGAACGCCTTCTCGAACTCGCCGACCTGCGGGCCACCGACATACGACCCGTTGTCGATGATGCTGGCGAATGCGGCGAGATACTCCTCGCGGGACGGCTTGGCCCACGCGACCAGATCGACGAACGGAACCTTCACAGCTTGATCCTCGCTCCCTGCTGCTCGAGCGACCTCTGCGCCGCCTCGAGCATGCGAACGATACGAACACCGACGGTCGCGTCCGCCGGCGACGCGGCGCCATCGAGACACGCGGCCGCGAACGTCTGCGCCATGCCGGCGAGCGCTTCCTTGCCGTCGAGCTTCGGCGAGCTCACGTCGCCGGACCGGTACTGGACGTTCAGCGCGTACGCCGTGTCCTTGTCGATCTGCTGGACGTCGACCGAGCTCTCGTAGACCTTCACCGGCTCGACCGGCGACGTGTCGTCCCACACGACCATCTTCTTGTTGCCGGCGATGATCGTGCGGCGCGTCTTCACCGGCGCGACCCAGTTGACGTGGACGTGGGCGAGCAGGTCGTTATCGAACCCGACGGTGACGTACGCGAGGTTCTCGTGGCGGCCGTAGTGCGAGACGCCGATCGCCGACACCCAGCGCGCCTGCGTGCCGAGCGTCTGCGACAGCACGAAGTCCATGATCGTCAGGTCGTGCGGCGCGAGATCCCAGATGACGTTGAAGTCGGGCTGGAACAGGCCGAGGTTGATGCGGACCGAGTCGAAGTAGAGGATGCGGCCGAGCTCGCCGCTCGCGACGAGGTCGCGGATCTTGCGGACCGCGCCCGTGAACACGAACGTGTGATCGACCATCAGCACGCGCTTCTGCGTCGCCGCGAGGGCGGCGAGCTCCTCGGCCTGCGCGACGCTCGGCGTCAGCGGCTTCTCGACGAGGACGTGCTTGCCGGCCTCGAGCCCGCGCTTCGCGAGCTCGTAGTG
>JAEWJO010000634.1 GCA_023386455.1 Pseudomonadota bacterium
ACGCCGTGGTTCGTCGAGCCGACGAAGCCGGTCGACGCGGCGACGCTCGCCAAGCTCGTCGACGCGGTCCGGCGCGAGCACGTACCGGGCCTGTCGCTGCGAGGGCAGGCGGTCGCGGCGGCCGACCTCGCGGTGCTCGAGAAGCTGCCCGAGCTCACGGCGCTCGTGCTCGATGACACCGACGTCGGCGACCTCGGCGCCGTTCACGTCGCGCTCCAGCGGCTCTATCTCGCTCGCACCCCGATCGACGACGCCGGCGTGAAGCGCCTGGTCGCAGCGCAGCCGCAGCTCGAGGTGCTCGATCTCGAGGACACGCAGGTTGGTGATGCGGCCGCGCGCGACATCGCGCTGCTCGAGAAGCTGCGCGCGCTGAACGTCTCGGGGACGCGGATCGGGGACCCGGGCGGCGCCGCGTTCGGCTCGCTCGCCGCGCTCGAGATCCTCGACGCGGGGCACACGATGGTCGGTGCAAGGACGATCGCCGCGATCCGGCCGCTCGCCCTGCGCGAGCTGTTCCTCGAGGGCACGCGCGTCGGTAAGGAGGTCGCGACGCTCGACGGCTACGCGCCCGGGCTCGTCCGGTTCGACGTGTCGTCGCTCGCCGGGTACAAGCCGACCGACGCGGATGTCGCGTGGCTCGCCGCGGCGCCGAACCTCGTCGAGGTCGGCCTGAATGGCTCGCGCGTCCACGACGCGACGGTGATCGCGCTCGCGAAGAACACGAAGCTGCGCGAGCTGCGGCTCGCGGCGACGTCGATCACACTCGCCGCGATCCGTCAGATCGCGACGCTGGCGAACCTGGAGGAGGTCGACCTCGCCGAGACGCCGGTCGATAGCGCGAGCGCCGCGACGCTGATCGCGCTGCCGAGGCTGCGCATGCTGCGGCTCGATCGCACCCCGATCGACGACAGTGCGTTGCGGGCGACGCCCGGTGCCTGGCTCGCGGAGCTGTACCTCGCGAAGACGAACGTCGGCGATGCGGGCCTCGAGATCCTCGACCGCGCGCCACACCTCGTCGCGCTCGGCCTCGGCGAGACCCACGTCGGCGACGCGACGATGGTGCGGATAGGCAAGCTCGTCGAGCTGCACACGCTCGCGCTGTCGGCGACGAAGGTGACCGAGGTCGGCCTCGCCGAGCTCGCGAAGCTGCCCGCGCTCGAGCGGCTCTACCTCGACCAGCTCCACGTCAGCGACGAGAACATCGCCGGGCTCGGCCGTGCGCACGACCTGCGCGTCCTCCACGTCGAGGGCACCGATGTCACCGACGCCGGCCTCGAGACGCTCGAGCACCTCGCCAGGCTCCAAGAGCTGACGATCGGCGACTCGCGCGTGACGGCGATCGCCGCGGCGGTCGACGCGTGGCCGCGCCTGCACACGCTGTCGCTGCTCGGCTTGCCGCTGGACGACGCCGCGCTCGCCGCGCTCGCGAGACACGAGCGGTTCGTCGCGCTCGACCTGTCGTCGACGGAGATCACCGACCCGGCGCCGCTTGCCGCGCTGCCGCGCCTGCGCATCCTCGGCCTCGTCCAGACGAAGCTGTCGAAGGGCGGCGAGGCGTCGGCCAGGACACTCGCCGCACGTGGCGTCGAGATCGTGCGCTAACGCAGCGCGCGTGCGAGCGCGTCGGTGAGGGGGCGGAGCTCGATCGATTGCTGGCGCTCGAGTGCGCCGTGCAGCGCGAGGTACGCCTGCTCGGCGTCGTGAATGCGCGGCTCGTAGAAGCCCAGGCGGCCGCCATCCTCGCGGATCCGCATGTCGTCGCCGCCGGCCTCGAGCTCCTGCTGGACGAGCACGCGTGCGCTGTCACAGCCCGAGCGCGGGTTCGAGACGATCGACGCGACGTGCTGCTCGAGGAAGATGCGCGCCGCGGCGCGGTCGGTCGCGAGCAGGCGCTCGAGCTCCGGCCTCACACGGGCGTAGTGGTCGCGCATGCCGGCGACGGCCGCATCGCAGTAGCTGACCGCATAGAGCGCACTCGAGCGCGTGTCGTCGGGATAGCCGCCGTGCGCCTCGCGTCCACACGTGCCGGCGATCGCGGTCAGGGCGATCGCGATCGCGAACGTCGCCGCCGGGAGGACGGCCTTCATCCGAGCAGCGACTTGAGGACGCTCGCGTCGCCCTCGAGCGCGCAGCGCTGCATGTAGAAATGCAGGCCGCGATCGCCGCCGAGCTCCTCGCCGCCGCCGGCGCGGCCGGGGCCGCCGTGGAGGAGCGAGGGGAGGACGGTGCCGGGACCGGGCGACTGCGACGCCATCTTCGACGAGCCGAGGTAGAGGCGGCCCGCCCACGGCGCGGCGGCGCCGACGAACGCGGCGACCCAGTCGCGGTCGTCGGAGTAGGCCGAGCTGACGAGGCAGCCTTCGCCGCGCGCGATGAACGCGGCCGCGAGCGCTGCATCGCCGGAGTAGGAGCCGACCGTCGAGACGGGACCGAACACCTCGTGCGAGTTGAGCGGCGCGCAGTCCATCGGCGACTTCGTCGCGCGGACGACGGGGCCGACGAAGAACCCCTTGCCGGCCGCGACGCCGATCGGCGTGACCTCACCGGTCCCGCCGTGGACCGACTCGGTGGCGGCGGCGAGGCGCGCGATGCCGGCGCGAACGTCGTCGCGCTGCGCCGCGGTCGCGAGCGGTCCCATGCGGACGTCCTCGCGCGACGGATCGCCGACGGCGAGCGTCGACAGGCGCTCCTTCATCAGGTCGCAGACGTCCTTCAGCTTGTCCTCGGGCACGAGCACGCGGCGGATCGCCGTGCACTTCTGGCCCGTCTTCTGGGTCATGTCGCGGACGATGTCGGCGAGGAACAGCTGGCCCGCTTCGCTCGACAGGTCGATGTCGGGGCCGAGGACGGCGGCGTTGAGCGAGTCGGCCTCGATGTTGAGGCGGACGCCGTGCTCGACGATCTTGGCGTGCGTGCGCAGCATGCGCGCCGTCGAGCTTCCGCCCGTGAACGCGACGACATCGCCGGCGACGAGGTTGTCGAGCAGCGTGCCGGCGGGGCCGATCAGCGTCTGCAGGACACCGGGCGGCAGCACCGGCTCGAACAGCTGCGCGAGGCGGTGCGCGACGAGCGCGGTGGCGGTCGCGGGCTTCGTGATGACCGGCATGCCGGCGAGCAGCGCGGTCGCGAGCTTCTCGCACAGGCCCCACGCCGGGAAGTTGAACGCGTTGATGTGGACGGCGACTCCGCGGCGGCGCGCCCAGACGTGCTGGCCGCCCATGCGCGCGGTGCGGCCGACCTGGATCGGCTCGCCGTCGGCCAGGAGCTGGCCGGCGCCGAGCTTGGCGCCGAGCTCGGCGTAGTGCGAGAGCGTGACGGCGCCACCGTCGATGTCGAACTTGGCGTCGCTGCGGGTGTTCCCGCCGTTCGCGACCGCGAGCGCGATCAGCTCCTCGCGCGCGCCGTGGATCGCCTTCGCGAGCGCCGCCAGCAGGGCGCCGCGCTCGGCGAACGACCGCTTCGCGAGCTCCAGGCCACCGACCTCGCGGGCGTACTTGAACGCGGCCGCAAGGTCGTGCCCCCCGGACGACACCTCGGCGAGGACCTCCTCGGTGGCGGGGTTGACGAGCGGCGTGCGCGATCCCGACCCGGCGGACCAGGCCCCGGCGAGGTAGCTGGCAAGGAGCTGCATGGCCGCGTGTTTACCAGGTTTGTGCGGAGCGCGTGGCAGCGCTTCGTAAGCAAAGCTAGGGGTCAGACATGACTTGTATGACTTGCGACCTCGGCAAGTCATACAAGTCATGACTGACCCCTGTCGAAAACCGGACAGATGCGGGGCCCGGCGGGCTCGTGGTAGTTGACGGAGACGTGCCGCGCGTCTCGGTCATCGTCCGCTCGTACAACCGGCTGCACGCGCTGGCGGAGTTGCTCGTGTCGCTGCTCGCGCAGGACCACGACAGCTTCGAGATCGTGGTCGTCGAGCAGAGCACGCAGCGCCCGGCCGAGGAGCTGGCACGGATCGAGGCGCTCGCGCGCGACCCTCGCGTCCGGTTGCTGCGGTTTCCGCCGCTCGGTGGCCCGGGGGCACGCAACGCCGGCGTGCGGGCGGCGAGCGGTCAGCTGTTCGTGTTCATCGACGACGACGACCTGCCGGCAACGCGCGACTGGATCGCGCGCCACGAGGCGAACTTCGCCGATCCTCGCTGCCTCGGCGTCACCGGCCGCTTCCTCGACGACGGCGAGGTCGTGCCGTACGCGAACCCGGAGCGCGCGCGCCGCAACGTGCTGTCGTTCAACGTCCTCAAGTGGCAGCGCGTCTATGCGCGCACCGACGTGAAGAAGCGCGTCGAGAGCCTGATGGGCGGCAACGCGGCGATCCCGCGCAAGACGCTCGAGCGGTTCGGCCTGTGGGACGAGTGCACGCCGATCGAGGACGAGCCGTCGCTCGCGTACCGCATCAACGCGGGCAAGCGCGAAGACGAGTACCTGCTGTTCGATCCGGACGTCCAGATGATCCGCCGGCTCGACGTGCCGGGCGGCATGGCCAAGCGCCAGCTATCAGGCCCCCGGTACGCCAAGCGCGTGTTCACGTTCCTCCACAACATCGTCGCGCACTACTTCCCGGTGCGCTTCGTGCTGCTGTATCCGGCGTACATCTACTTCGTCGCGTTCCACTGCATCGAGTGGATCGTCAGCGACAGCAAGAAGCACCAGTCGATCGCGAGCCGCGCGGCCGCGACCGCGGGCATGATCGTCGCGATCGTCCCCTTGTGGCTGTACTGGCTCGGCGAGCTCGGCGTGAAGCGGCTGCGCGAGGGCGCGCCGGCGCACAACCCGCAGCTCGACCCGCAGCCGGGCATCGCCGCGCCGGCCCAGGCACGCGCGCCGTCGAGCGGCTCGATCGCCCCCGAGTCCGCGGCGAGCTAGGCGCGTCAGTCGCTGCGCGGGCGCTTGCCCGCCTGGCAGCGCGCCGTCGCGAACTGCATCGAGATCGCCGCGCGGTGGCACGCCATCGCCATCGCCTTCTGCGCCGGCTCGTCGGGGTTCGACTTCTTGCCCGCCGCGAAGCTGTCCTCGGCGCTCTCGATCACCGAGCGGACCCACGCGCGGTCGCCGTCCTCGAGGTTCGGGCACTTGCCGTAGGTGTCGAGCGCGGCGATCAGCCCGGCGCACTCGGTGTCCATGTTCTCGAGCTGGGCCTCCGGCTCGGCCGGGATCGGCGCGCCGGGCGCGACCTGCTTGTCGCTGACCACGTGCTTACAGCCGGCTATCAGCAGGAGCCCGAGCGCCGCTGCCCTCACATTGCGTGAAGAACCTCTCGGGAGTGTCCGACTCATGAGCTAAACCATTGGGTCTTACCATGGGTGGGTTCACGCATCTCCATCTGCACACGCAGTACAGCCTGCTCGACGGCGCGATTCGCGTGAAGGACCTGTTCCCCAAGGTCAAAGAGCTGGGGATGGACACGGTCGCGGTCACCGACCACGGCAACATGTTCGGCGCGATCGACCTCTACAGCGAGGCGAAGGCCGCCGGTGTCAAGCTCATCTTCGGTTGCGAGACGTACGTCGCCGCGACCGATCGCCACGACCGCACGAACCGGCGCAACTACCACCTGATCCTGCTGGCGAAGAACGACGTCGGCTACAAGAACCTGTCGTTCCTCAACTCGAAGGGCTACCTCGAGGGCTTCTACTACAACCCGCGCATCGACAAGACGATCCTGCGCGACCACAGCGAGGGTCTCGTCGGTCTGTCCGCCTGTCTCGGCGGCGAGATCGCGCAGACGCTCGAGAAGAACGGCGTCGCCGCGGCCGAGGAGGTCGCGAAGGAATACGCGTCGATGTTCGCGCCGGGCGACTTCTACCTCGAGCTGATGCCGACCGCGACCGCCGAGCAGGACACGCTGAACGGCGAGCTCAAGCGGATGAGCAAGAAGCTCGAGATTCCGCTCGTCGCGACGAACGACTGCCACTACGTCAACCGGGCCGACGCGACCGCGCACGACGTCCTGATGGCGATCCAGACCGGCAAGAGCCTCAAGGACGAGAAGCGGCTCAAGCACGTCGTCGACAGCTACTACATGAAGTCGCCGTCCGAGATGGACAGCCACTTCAAGGACGTCGGCGACGCGATCGAGAACACGGCGAAGATCGCCGCGCAGTGCAACGTCAAGCTCAAGCTCGATCAGACGTACCTGCCGAACTACAAGGTCCCCGACGGCGAGACGCTCGACACGTACATCGCCCAGATCATCGACAAGGGCCTCGAGCGCCGCTTCAACGAGTTCGCCGCGCGCGGCGTGAAGTTCGATCCGGATCAGTACCGCGAGCGCTGCAAGATCGAGCTCGCGGTGATCCAGAAGATGGGGTTCTCGGGCTACTTCCTCATCGTCTGGGACTTCATCAACTGGGCGAAGGAGCACGGCATCCCGGTCGGTCCGGGCCGCGGCTCGGGCGCCGGCAGCGCGGTCGCGTGGGCGATGCGCATCACCGACATCGACCCTCTCGAGTTCAAGCTGCTGTTCGAGCGCTTCCTGAATCCCGAGCGCGTGTCGATGCCCGACTTCGACGTCGACTTCTGCATGAACCGGCGCGGCGAGGTCATCAAGTACGTCCAGGAGAAGTACGGCCACGACCGCGTCGGCCAGATCGCGAGGTTCCACCAGCTGAAGGCGCGCGGCGTCATTCGCGACATCGCTCGCGTGATGGAGATCCCGTTCGGCGAGGCGGACAAGCTCGCGAAGCTCGTGCCCGAGCCGGTGCAAGGCAAGTCGCCGCCCGTGCGCGAGGCGATCGAGCAGACGCCGGAGCTCAAGCAGCTCTACAACGAGAGCCCGCTGCATCGCGAGCTGCTCGATCTCGCCGCGTCGCTCGAGGGTCTGAACCGCAACGCCGGCATGCACGCGGCCGGCGTCGTGATCGCCGAGCAGCCGCTCTGGGAGTACGTCCCGTGCTTCAAGGGACAGAACGACGAGATCGTCACCCAGTTCGCGATGAAGGAGGTCGAGAAGGCCGGCCTCGTCAAGTTCGACTTCCTCGGCCTCAAGACGCTCACCGTCATCCAGACCGCGGTGAAGCTGATCAATCAACAGCGACCGTCGGGCGACGAGTTCGTCATCGACCTCATCCGCAAGGACGACGGCGACGTCTACAAGATGATCGCGCGCGGCGACACGACCGGCGTGTTCCAGCTCGAATCGAGCGGCTTTCGCGAGATCCTCAAGAAGCTCAAGCCCGACTGCCTCGAAGACATCGTCGCGGCCGTGGCGCTGTACCGCCCGGGTCCGCTCGAAGGCGGCATGGTCGAGGACTTCATCGACCGAAAGCACGGCCGCAAGAAGGTCGAGTATCCGCACCCGTGGCTCGAGAAGGTGCTCGCCGACACGTACGGCGTCATCGTCTACCAGGAGCAGGTGATGCAGATCGCCCAGGTCCTCGGTGGCTACTCGCTCGGCGGCGCCGATCTGCTGCGCCGCGCGATGGGCAAGAAGAAGCCCGAGGAGATGGCCAAGCAGAAGGAGAAGTTCCTCGCCGGCGCGAAGGAGCTGAAGGTCGATCTCAAGATCGCCGACCAGGTCTTCGAGCTGATGGCCTTCTTCGCGGGCTACGGCTTCAACCGCTCGCACTCGGCCGCGTACGGCTGGGTGACGTATCAGACGGCGTATCTCAAGCACCACTACCCGCACGAGTTCATGGCGGGCCTGATGTCGTGCGACGCCGACAACATCGACAACGTCGTGAAGTTCATCGCCGAGGCGCGGTCGATGGGCCTCACCGTCGAGCGACCCGACATCAACGAGTCGCAGCAGGACTTCACCGTGACGCCCTCGGAGGGCGCGCAGGGCGGCAAGGTGATCCGGTTCGGTCTCGGCGCCGTGAAGGGCGTCGGCGCGACCGCCGTCGAGGCGATCCTCGAGGCGCGCGCGACCGAAGGGAAGTTCGAGTCGCTGTTCGAGCTGTGCCGGCGCGTCGACACCCAGAAGTGCAACCGCCGCGTGCTCGAGCAGCTGATCAAGAGCGGCGCGATGGACGGCCTGAAGGGCGGACATCACCGCGCACAGCTGCTCGCGGCGCTCGACAGTGCGATCGAGCGAGGCGCGGCCGAGCAGCGCGATCGGCGCAGCGGGCAGACGTCGCTGTTCGGATTGTTCGCGCCGGAGCCGGCCAGTGCGCCGGGCGCGAGCACGGCCACGGGCCTCGGGGAGACCTACCCCGAGATCGAGATCTGGGGACCCAAGCAGCTCCTCGCGTTCGAGAAGGAAGCACTCGGGTTCTACGTCTCCGGTCACCCGCTCGATCGCTATCGCGGCGACCTCGCACGCTACGCGACTGCCGGCACCGCCGACTTCTCGACGGGTGCGAAGGGGCAGGGCGAGCACTCGATCGGCGGCATCGTCAGCCAGTACCGCGAGATGATCACGAAGAAGGGCGACAAGATGGCGCGCTTCATGCTCGAGGATGCCGCCGGTACGCTCGAGGTGATCGCGTTCCCCAAGACGTTCGAGAAGACGCGCAGCGTGCTCGTCTCTGACGAGCCGCTCCTGTGCGGCGGCACGGTGAAGAACGAGGGCACCGCCGAGGCGGCCGAGTGGAAGATGATCCTCGACAGCGCGGCGCCGCTCTCGCAGCTGCGCGAGCAGAAGACGTCGCGCGTCGACATTCACCTCAACGCCGACATGCTGACGCGCGATCAGATCGACGAGCTGAAGACGATCCTCGCGAACGCGACGCGCGGCGGTTGCCAGGCGAACATCCGGCTCAAGATTTCACAGCGCTCGGAGACCGTGATCGCGCTTCCAGATGCGTGGGCGGTCTCGCCGACCGAGGATCTCCTCACGCGTCTCGAGCGTCTGTTCGGCGATCGCGTCGCGACGCTCGGGTAGGGACAATCGTCCCCAGCGCGCCCGCCGAAAAACGGCAGCACTGCACATGTTGTGCAATCGACGGGCGCTCACAGAAATCGGTTGTGCGAGCGTCCCTCGGCGTTAGGATGCCGCCGAGGGTACGATGTCGAACGCGACGATCGTTTGTGGATGGCTCTTCTCGGCGGCGCTCGTCGGGTGCGCGTCGGGCGGCCAGAACGACGCGACCGGAGATCCGATCGACGCGCCGCCTTCGGTCAAGCACGACGCCGCGCCGCAGGGCTTCCTCGATGCGCCGCGGCCGCCGCAGGACGGGTTCGTGCCTCAGCTCGATGCGCAGGTGTCGCAGATGCCCGACGCCGGCCCGTCGGGTCCGTTCTGCTCCGCGAACGCACAGTGCACGACCGCGGGCGAGTGCTGCCTGACGTTTGGCCAGCCGACCGGGTTCTGCGCGCCGGGCACGATCCTGTTCGGCGTCTGCACGCCGTTCAGCTGATTCTCAGGCCGGCGGCTGGATGCAAGCCAGCGCGTTGTTGACCGGGTTCGTGCCGCACGACCAGTAGGTGGGACACTCCGGCCAGTCGGTACACGTCTTCGAGCAATAGCCCTTGAGCGTGAACTTCTGGCTCTTCACGCAGGTGCCGGCGCCGCAGTCCGACGCCTTGTCGCATTGCTGGCCCATGTCGGGCGGCATCGCCGGCTCGTCCTCGGACGCCTGCGGCGCCGTCTCCGCAGGCGCGACCGCGCCGGGGCTGTTCGGCGGCACACATGCGGTCGCCGCGACCATCAGGAACATCGCAAGGCAAACGATCGCAGAAAGAGTCCATCTCATGCTGTCTCCCTCGAGGCTTGGACGGCCGCGGGAAATGACGTTTGCCCGTAAACGCCAATTCCCCGGGGAGATTAAGGAGTGTGAAGCGCGCCCCTCAGTCGAGGCCGAGCTTCTCGAGGTCCTCGTCCTCGAGACCGAAGTAGTGCGCGGTCTCGTGGAGCACGGTGATCCGCACCTCCTCGGCGAGGTGATCGAGATCGGTCGCCGAGCGCTCGAGGTTCTTCTTGAACAGCAGGATGTTCGTCACCGTCGGCACGAGGTTGTGCTCCGACATGTTCGAGCCCTGAAACACGCCGAGCGCGCGCGGATCGAAGCCGGTGTCGACGAGATCGTCGCCGGGCAGCTCGTCGATCATGATCGGGATCGACTCGAGCTTGCGGCGCACGTCGGCCGGTAGCTCGTGCAGCGTCTCGCTCGCGATCCGCTCCATCTCGTCCTCGGACATCGACACGGGACCCGGCTCGGCCGCGGTGTCGAGCGCCTTGACCTCTCGCCACGCCGCGATCATCTGGGCTCGCTCGTCGCGCGCCTCGTGGATGCGGCCGAGCAGGTGGAGCGCGTCGGCCTTCGACTCGTCGTCCTTCTTCGCGATCTCGACCCAGCGCAGCGCCGCGCTCGTGTCCTCCGCCACGAGGGCGAGCTCGCCGAGATCGAGCGCGAGCTCGGGATCCTCGATCACCGAGCTCGACAGCTCGCCGAGTGACTCGCGAGCGCCCTCGAGATCGTTCGTCACGATCAGCGCCTCGCTGCGCACGACGACGGCCTCGATCAGGTCCTCCTCCTCGTCGATGAAGTCGAACGCCGCCTCGATCGTCGACAGCGCGAGATCGGGATCGCCGACGTCGTGGAGCTGGATGCGCGCGAGACACACGCGCGGCATCGGATCGTCGGGACGGAGCTCGACGAGCTCGCTGTACTTCGCGAGCGCGTTGTCGACATCGCCCTGCGCATCGGCGAGCGCCGCCGCGAGCGCGACGACATCGGGGTTCTTGCGGTCGATCTTGGAACAACGCTCGAGACAGGCTTCTGCTTCCTCGATCTCGCCGGCCTCGAGTGCGTTGAATCCCCGATCGACATCCTGGAATAGCCGGTCCTGGCGCGCCATGAGCCTTCCATACCCCGATTTGCTACTGTCTCCACGTGAAGCATGTACTGATCGCGCTCGTCCTGTTGTTTGGGGCGTGCCACGGCCGCACCCGCAAGACGCTGACGCCGGATGTACCTACGCACGGCAACGCGGAGGCGAAGTCGCGGTTCCTCGACGCACGGAGTCGATTCGGAAGCGACGGCGGCAAGGTGAGCGACTTCGTGGCGATCGCGCAGGAGTTCCCGAACGACCCGATCGTCCCGTGGGCCGAGCTCTACGCCGGCATCGCAGCCATCAAGGCGCGCGACTTTGCCGAGGCAGACAGGCAGCTGACCAAGGTGGCGGCCGACAGCCCAGATCCGGGCCTGACCGCGCGCGCCACGCTGTTTCTCGGAATCACCAAGAACTATGCGGGGGACTACGCAGCGGCCAGGACGCTCCTCGCGGGCGCCGACAAGGCGATCGAGAACGATGACGAGCGGACCGAGTTCCTCGCGGCGGTCGCGTACTCGACGGCCGCCGGCGACAGGCCGCTGCAGGCCCTCGGCGTGTTCGACGACCTCTACAGCCGCGTGACGCCGGCCGAGCGCGCCGTGATCGTCGCGCGTGTCCAGGAGCTCGTCGCCTCGACCGATCGCAACACGCTCGAGCGCCTGTTCGACGGCATCGCGAACCGCAGGGGCCCGGCGATCGGCGCCGTCGGCAGTCGCCTCGTCATCATCTACGACCACGCCGGCGACACGGCGCGCGCCGCACAGATGCGCGAGAACATGGTCCCGGTGCGCTCCGCGCTCGGCCTGCCGCGCACGATCACCGAGACGGAGGTCGGCGGCGCGACGACGGGCAGCGGCGATGCATCGCTCGTCGGTGCGGCGGTTCCGCTCGGCAGCAGGGACGAGAACCGGATCGCGGAGGCTGCCGTCGCCGGGCTCGGGCTCGCCGCCGGCGCGCCGGACGGCAAGGGCGTCGTCGCGATCGAGACGCGCGTCGCGGTCGACACGACGACGTCGGCCGAGGCCGTCGACACGCTCGCCGGCAAGAACGTGATCGCGATCGTCGGGCCGATCAAGGCGTCGTCGGTCGACGCCGCGTCGGGCCGTGCCGAGAGCCTCGGCGTCCCACTCATCTCGCTCGCGACGAACGCCGAGCTGCGGTCGAGCGGCCGCTACGTGTTCCACATCCGGCACTCGCCGGATGCCCGCGCGAAGGTCCTCGCACAGCGCGCGCTCGCGACCGGCATCAAGACGTTCGCGGTGCTCGCGCCGGAGTCCGACTACGGCACCGGCACGACGAAGGCGTTCGCGGACGAGGTCACCAGGGGCGGCGGCCGGATCGTCACCACGGTCACCTATCCAGCGGGGACGAAGTCATTCGCCGACAAGACGAGCAAGCTGAAGGGCAGCTTCGACGCGGTGTTCGTCGCCGACGACGCCAGACACCTCGGCCTCATCGCACCGTCGCTCGCCGCCTCGGGCTTCGTGCCCAGGCCGACGCCGCTGCCGACGAAGAAGCTCCCGCAGGGGCGCCCGGTGCTGCTGCTCTCGCTCGCCGAGGGCCTCGACGCCGGATTCATCGCCGACGCCGGCCGCCACGCGACGGGCGCGTTCCTCGCGCCAGGGTTCTTCCCCGACAGCGCCGACCCCGGCCAGAAGCCGTTCATCGACCGGTTCGTCGCGGCCTATGGTCGCGTGCCTGGAGCGACCGAGGCCTACGCCTACGATGCCGCGCAGCTCGCCGCCGCGGCCGGGGGAGGGGGACGTCAGGGCCTCGCCGCGACGCTCGCAAGCGGCACGCTCGCGGGCGTGACCGGCGCGATCAAGTTCGACGCGAACCACCGCCGGGCCGATCCCGGCGTCGTCTACACCGTGGTCGAGGAGACCGGCGGCGTGTTCGCGATTCGCACGGTGAAGTGACGCGGGGCGTTCACCGGTAGGCCAGGCGCGAGATCGCCTACGCCTACGCCTACGCGGCCACCACCGTTCTCGGACCTCCTGTGGTAACCCTCTCGCGTGGCGTTCTCCGTCGGAAATCGGCTCATCGCTGCACTCGATACTCCAACCCGCGGGGAGGCCGACGCGCTCGTCGGCAAGCTCGCCGCCGTTCCCAGCTGGGTGAAGATCGGCCTCGAGCTGTTCTGCTCCGAGGGACCGACGATCGTCCGCGACTACACCGCGCGCGGGCTGTCGGTGATGCTCGATCTCAAGCTCCACGACATCCCCGAGACCGTCGCGCGCGCGACCGCGCGAGTCGCCGCGCTCGGCGCCGGGCTCATGACGGTCCACGCCGGCGGCGGACGCGCGATGCTCGAGGCCGCGGTCGAGAACGCCGGCGACATGCACGTCCTCGCGGTGACGGTACTGACCTCGCTCGACGACGCCGACCTCACCGACATCGGCGCGCAGGGCCCGGTCGGCGAGCTCGTCAAGCGGCGCGCCGAGCTCGCGGCTCGCGCCGGCTGCCACGGCATCGTCGCCTCGCCGCACGAGGTGACGGCGGTGCGCGCGGTCGTGCCGGCGGACTTCCTCGTCGTCACGCCCGGCGTGCGCCCGGCCGGCGC
>JAEWJO010000651.1 GCA_023386455.1 Pseudomonadota bacterium
CGAGGTCGTTGGCGAGCGCGACGAGCGGCGCGAGCACGGCCGGATCGCCCTGCCCGTCGCTGATCGGCGCCGCGAGGGCGGCGAGCGTCGCGGGACCGTCCCATCCGGGCCGCACGACCGCGAACGCGATCGTCGCCTTGTCGACCGCCATCCCGGCGATCGGCCCGAGCGCGTTCGGCAGGAGGTTGTGGAAGTGGAACGCGAGCAGCGCCGCGTGGATCGCCGCCGCGGGCGCCTGCGGACCGAGCACCGGTGCGAGGTCGGTCGCGGGCGTGTACGCGCCCGTCAGCGCGAATCGATCGCCCCTCGCCTCGACGAGGCCGGCCGCGACAAGCGCGCCGAGGTAGGCGACCGCGGTGTCGGATGTGATCCCCTGGATCGCGGTGAGCGCGGCGATCCCGAACCATCGCGCACCTGCCTGCTCGAGGCCGGCAACGACGGCGGTGACGACCTCGAGCGGGACCCGAGGCCGATCCGGATCGAGCAGCTCGAACGTCTCGCCGATCGACATCGGCAAGGTCTTGAACGCGGTGACCTCGGCGACGAGCTTCACGAGATCGGGGAGCGCGCGGAAGTCGTTGTCGGGCGCCTCGACCCGCTTCGCGACGATCGCGGCGAGATCGGCGATCGAGATCCGCCACGTGCGGGCAAGCGTCGCGTACGCGGCGAGCAGCGCGACGTTCTTGGCCGTCAGCTGGACCTTGCCGCTCGCGTCGAACGGGAACGCCTGGGGACTCTGCGCGAGCAGCAGCAACAGATCCGACTCGGCAAGCCCGGTGACCGCGAGCAGCGCGGGCAGCCTCGGGTCGACCGAGGTGTCGGGGGACGAGACCGTCGCGAACTGCGCGTGGTGCAGTGTTCGCGGGAGGCCGAGCTGGGCCAGCCCGACCTTCTGCGCGAGCGACGTGCCGCCTCGGGTCATCGCGGTCTTCGGGATGTGATCGAGGACGGCGACGAACCACTCGACCGATAGCCCGAGCCGCGCGCGAAGATCCTGTGCCTGTGACAGCCGGCCCAGGGCGGCGTCCGAGAACGGCGAGGCGCCGCCGATCTGCGGCAGGCGCAGGAGCGCATCGAGCTCGGTCAGCGACAGCCCGGTACTGCGCGCGAGCCGGAGGAACCGGCCGATGCGATCGATCTTCTCGTCGCTGAGCTCCTCGATGATCTCGACATCCTGCTGGATGTCGTCACCGACGGCCCACCGCGCGATCTTGAAGTCCCCGGCGGTCAGCGTCGCCGCGAGCTCGGTCAGCTGATCGCGCGTGAGTCCCGCGTAGTGCAGGAACGTGACCACGAGCGTGCGCGTGTGATCGGCGCCGGGAAACACGTGCCAGGCCGTGTCGAGGGGAGCTGGATCGGCCAGCTTCTGCCACTCCGCGTCGGACATCCCGAGCCGCTCGACTCGCGCCGCCGCCGACGCACGAAGCAGCTCGTAGACCTCGACGAGCGAGAGGTCCCAGTCGCGCAGGTACTCGCGCACGGCGGCGAGCGGCCCGTGGAACGGCAGTCCGATCGCGCGCCGATCGACCGCGAGTGCCTGCGGCACATCGGAGATCGAGAGCGACCGACCGAGGTACGCCTCGAGGATCTCGCACACGAGCGTCACGTGCGGGATCAGCGTGTCGGTGTTCTCGCAGGTGAGCTTCAGCGACCACAGGTCCGGCCGGCGATTGCGGAGCCGGTTGGGGTGGTTCGGCTTGCCCGCGTACGCGACCGACGAGATGTTCTTGTCGATGAAGTACATCAGGTCGGTGAAGTACGCGGCCGGGCTGAAGATCGACCGGCAGTGCTCGCACTCGCAGTACGCCGTGCTGCCGAACAGCGCCGCGTAGCCGGCGATGTCCTTCAGGTCGTTGACGAACCGGAGGTCCTGCAACCCCTGGAAGGCGCGACCGAGCTCGAATCCCGAGGTCGCGTCCTTCATCAGCTGGATGCCGTTCGCGATCTTCGCCGTCGTGTGCGACGCGCGCGTGTAGACCGGGTCGGCGTCGTCGGCGGACAGGCCGGTGCGGCGCATGAACGCACTGAACGGCAGCTCGGCGATCGCGGCCGACGAGTCGAGCCCGGCGCGCAGCACGGCCATCGCGACGTCGTGCTCGGGCGCGATCGTCAGCACGCGCTGGTAGGCGAGGACCTGCTCGCGCACGCGTGGCCGATCCGCCTCGTCGATGCCGGTCCAGTCGATCGCGGTGCTCGTGGCATCGAGCAGGTTCAGGTACCGCAGATCGCGTTCCGCGTGGTTCGCGAGGAATTTCTCGACGGCCGCGACGCGACGTCCGACCTCGGCGCTGTCAGCGGCGACCGTGGTCAAGTCCAGGTGGCGATACGTGCCCACGATCGCGAGCGCATCGTGCGTCGCCGCTGCGAGCTCGCGCTCGTCGAGTCCAGTCCAGTCGATATCCGCGGCGTCGAGGCGCGTGAACAGCTCGGGATTCGTCGCGACGACGCGTGACACCTGCGTCCACGACGACGCGATGCTCGCGCCCTTGGCGTCGCGCGTGAGCCGGGTCGCGAACACGCGCGATGGGTAGGTCCGCTGCACCGTCTTGTCGATCGCGCTCGCCAGGTCGCCGGCCGTCATCCCCTCGGGAATCGCAGCCGTATGCGCCTCGACGAGCGTCTGCCAGCGTGCCCGGTCCAGCTCGAGGAGCTGTGCCGTGTCGCGAACGCCTGCCGCGCGCACCGCATCGACGAGACCGTAGTCCTCGGTGAGGATGCCGAGGTCGGCGGTGAAGCGCAGGTCGTCGCGCTGCGCGGGCGACAGGACCTTGGCCGCAACCACGGCATCCCACGCGTCGTCGTCCCAGGCCTCGATCGCGATCCGGTCCGCATCGATCGCGTCGGCGAGCGACGCGGGGAGCTTGCTGATTCGCAGTGCCTCCGAGAGCCGGCTCCGTCGCACGTCGTCGACGAACAGCGGGTGCTCGACGAGCGGCGTATCTAGCTCGAGCAGCTTCGAGATCGAAGGTGCGTCCTCGCCCGCCTCGCGCTCCGCGAGATGGTCGGCGATCGACGCGAGCTCGCGATGCGCCCGCAGCGCGGGTACGACGTACTCCGCGATCACCGACGCGAGCGTCTCGTTGCGAACCTTGCGATAGTCGAGCGCGAGGCCATCGAGCACCTTCTCGACGGCCGGATTCGTCGAGCCGATCACGCTCGCGATCGTCTCCTTCAGCGCCGCGTCGAGCTTTCCGCTGACCGCCGCATCCTCGACCTTCGAGGGAGAACGCCGGATCGCCGCGAGGGGCAGCGACACGATCGGAAGGGCACGAGCGACACGACGCGAGCCCACAACACCCGCAGACACCCGATCAGACATCGCTCGACGATCCTTGCTTGCTCACCCATGCGTCAACGACGCGCCCCACGATTCGATACGACTGCATGCAGAGATAGAGCCCGGCCCCCCGGAATCGTTCCGCACTTTTGTCGCGACGCGATCTCAGCTCGTTGCGGTGCCGCGTTTCGCTGCACCGGCGCGCTCGGCGACGTAGTCCGCGTAAGATCGTCGCTGCACGCTCGAGATCGCGCGGATCCGGCGACCGACTCAGCGGCCGTCGAACGTCCCGGGGCGCCTCTCCATGAACGCGCGCAGGCCCTCCTGCACGTCGGCGCTCTTCATGATCGGCCGCAGATCGGGCA
>JAEWJO010000668.1 GCA_023386455.1 Pseudomonadota bacterium
CCCCTACGCGGCGTCGAACGTCCACGCCTTTACGACGGCGGCACGTTCGGCGAGCTCGTCGAACACGCCGACCATCTCGGGCTGGCGCGCGAGCGCGTTCCACGCGGCGAGCGAGGCGGCGGTGATCACGATCGAGATGTCCCAGCGCGCGGCACTGTCGTCGGCGGGCAGGCCGACGACCGCGTCGGCACCGGCGGCGACGAGCTCGGCACGCAGCTTCTCGACCAGCTCGGCGCGCCCGGCGACCTCGTCGTCGAGCAGCTTCACGAAGCAGAACCGCTGGATCACGGCGACAGCTTATCGAGGGCCGCGGGCGACGCAACGGTCACGGAGGTGTCGTTCGCCATGAATCGCGATCTACGGCCAGAGCTGGTCGAGCAGCCAGGTGGGCTCGACGGTCGCGGCCTCGTTCCAGCGCGAGACGTGGCCGTGCAGGAGCGCTGCGGCACAGCCGGCGGCGCGCGCGCCGGCGATGTCGGTCTCGAGCTGATCGCCGATCATGACGAGCCGCTCGGGCACGATGCCGAGCTGCGCGCTCGCCCGCAGGAACAGGTTTGGCTGCGGCTTGCCGAGGTGCTCGAAGCGAAGGTTCGCGGTCGGGAACCGGCGCTCGAGCGCGGCCTCGATCATCAGCGCCATCGTGCCCGCGGTGAAGCCGAGCTCGCCACCGCCCTTCGGATAGACGAGGTCCGGGTTCGGCAGGACGAGCGCGGGCCGCCGGCCGGCGTCGACGGCGCGCACGATCGCCGAGAGCGCCCACTCGAGGCCGTCGAGGAACGCGAAGCCGGCGTCATCGCACACCGCGAGCGCGTCGAAGTCGCAGCCGCGCGTGATCGTGACGGGGATGCCGCCGCCCGCGTGCACGAATGCGGCCGAGTCGTCGGTGCCGAGCACGCCGATGCGCGCGCCGACGAGGTTCGTCGCGTGGATGTAGCCGGGCAGCAGCGAGCCGGACGTCACGAAGCGGTCGGGCGAGACGTCGAGGCCCATCGACGCGAACCGGCCGGCGTAGGTCGCGGTCGAGCGCGACGCGTCGTTCGTCACGAACGCGTACGGCTTGCTTTGCCGTGCGAGCTCGGAGACGAGCTCTGCCGCGCCGGGCAGGAGGCCGCTCGCGTCGAGGATCACGCCGTAGATGTCGAGCAGCACGCCCTCGTAGTCGTCGAGCAGCTGGCGCGTGGTGGCAGAGGGCGGCACGCGCGGATGCTTACCACGCAGGGCTCGCCGCCGTGGCAGCCGGCAGTCCACGGCAGCACGCGGGCCTTACATCGATCTGACGCGAGGTCGCGCTAGTGTCGGCGCATGGCAGTACGCGGCCGTCGCATTGCGGTATCTCTGGCGGTGGCGCTCCTCGGTGTCGGCGCCTGTTCCTCGGAACCGCGCCCGCCCATGGCCTCGCCGCAGCAAGCTCCTCGCCCGCGCATCGTCGCCCATCGCGGCGCGTCGGCGGTCGCGCCGGAGAACACGCTCGCGGCATTCCGGCGCGCGTGGCAGCTCGGCGTCGAGGCATGCGAGCTCGACGTGCACCTGTCGAAGGACGGCGTGGTCGTCGTCATCCACGATCCGACGACGAAGCGAACGGCCGGCCTCGACAAGCCGGTCGCCGAGCAGACGCTCGCGGAGCTGCAGGCGCTCGACGCCGGCGGCTGGAAGAGCAGCGAGTACGCCGGCGAGCGGATCCCGACGCTCGCGGCCGTGCTCGCGACGATCCCGCCGGGGCGGTCGCTGTTCGTCGAGATCAAGTCGGGCGCCGAGACCGCGCCGGCGATCGCCGCGGCGGTGAAGGCCGGCCGCCCGAGCAGCGCGAGCGTGTTGCTCCAGGGGTTCGACGCCGACGCGCTCGCGGCCCTGGCGGCCGCGCTGCCGGAGGCACCCGCGTACTGGACCGTCGATCCACCGGTCGACGAGAACCAGCGCCCGCTGCCGTATCCGAGGTCGATCATCGACGAGGCGAAGCGCCGAGGCTTTGCGGGGCTCGCGCTCCTGCACACCTCGGTCGACGACGCATTCCTGGCGTCCGCGCAGGCGGCCGGGATCCTCGTCGATGTCTGGACGCTGAACGACACGCCGCTCCTCGAGGTCTGGGCCGCGCGAGATGTTCGGTGGATCGAGACCGACCGGCCGGATCTCGCCCCCGTGCGGCGCTGATCGGGCGGGGCGCGTACGTCACAGGCGGGTGCTATACGGCAGCTATGCGTGCGTACCTCGACTTGCTCAAAAACGTGCTCGAGCACGGCGAGCGCCGGACCGATCGGACCGGGACCGGCACGCTGTCGATCTTCGGCGCGCAGACCCGGTACGACCTCCGCGACGGCTTCCCGCTCGTCACGACGAAGAAGGTGCTGTTCCCGGCGGTCGTCCGCGAGCTGCTGTGGTTCCTCCGCGGCTCGACGAACATCAACGACGACCTGACGCAGCACACGCCGATCTGGGACGCGTGGGCCGACAAGGACGGCGAGCTCGGCCCGATCTACGGCTACCAGTGGCGCAACTGGGGCGGGCAGGGCATCGATCAGATCCAGCAGGCGATCGACACGATCAAGAAGGATCCGACGTCGCGCCGGAACATCGTCAGCGCGTGGAACGTGGCCGACATCCCGAAGATGAAGCTGCCGCCGTGCCACGCGTTCTTCCAGTTCTACGTGAACGACAGCTTCCTCGACTGCCAGCTCTACCAGCGGTCCGCGGACCTCGCGCTCGGCGTGCCGTTCAACATCGCGAGCTACGCGCTCCTGATGGAGATGATCGCGCAGGAGTGCGGGCTCCGCGCGCGCCACTTCGTCCACACGCTCGGCGACGCGCACATCTACCTGAACCACGTCGAGGGCGTGAAGATCCAGCTATCGCGCGACCCGCTGCCGCCGCCGAGGCTCGTGCTCGCGGCCAAGAAGACGCTCGAGATGACCTACGACGACATCAAGCTCGAGGGCTACCAGCATCACCCGTTCATCAAGTTCGCGGTCGCGGTATAGGCGCGCTCAGACCGACGGCGACGCCTCGATCATCAGCTGCTTCCAGCTCTCGCCTTCGTCGCTCATGCGGCGAGCCTGGATGAACCGTCAGGACGCGGGGCGCGCGAGGCGCTCGATGCGATAGGCGATGCCGTTCTCCTCGGCAGCGACCTCGCCGTCCCACGCGGTCTTCACGAACCCGAGCTCGTCGAGGTTCGGGATGCGGACCTCGGTATCGAAGCGGCCGAGCACCCGCGTCAGGTAGACGTAGCGGAGGTCGGGGTGGCGGAAGCCATCCTTCAGGATCTCGGCGCCGCCGACGACGAACACGTTCTCGATGTTCGGTCCCTTCGCAGCCGACAGGGCCGCGTCGAGCGAAGCCGCGACCACGACGCCCTCGGGCACCGCGAGCTGGCTGCGCGTGATCACGATGTTGAGCCGCCGCGGCAGCGGCTTGCCGTCGACCTCGGCGGACTGCCACGTCTTGCGACCCATGATGATCGCGTTGATCTGGCCCTCGCCGCACGCGCTCGTGACGCGACGGAAGTGGGCGAGGTCCCCCTTCAGCTTGGGCCACGGCAGACCGTTGGCCTTGCCGATGCCCCAGTCGAGGTCCGCGGCGACGACAACATCGAAGCTCACGGTCAGCACGATAATGTAACTTCCCTGCCATGGCGACCGTCGTGTTCACGCCGAATTTGCGCCGGCATGTCGAATGCCCGGCCGAGGAGGTCGCGGGCGCGACGGTGCGCGCGGTGCTCGACGCCGTGTTCGCACACAACCCGCGGCTGCGGACGTACGTGCTCGACGACCAGGGCGCGCTTCGCCATCACATGAACGTGTTCGTCGACGGCGCGCAGATCGCCGATCGCGATCGTCTCTCGGATCCCGTTCGTCCTGCGAGCGAGATCTACGTCATGCAAGCACTGTCAGGAGGATGTTGATGCAATCGATCGTCGTCTCGACTCGCAAGGGATTGTTCGTCGCGGAGCCCACCGGCAACTCGTACAAGGTCACGCGCGGCGCCTTCATCGGCGACAACATCTCGTTCACGATGATCGATCCGCGAGGCGGCTGGTACGCCGCGCTCGACCACGGTCACTTCGGCGTCAAGCTTCACCGCAGCGACGATCGCGGCGTCACGTGGACGGAGATCACGACGCCGGCCTATCCACCGCAGCCCGAGGGGCAGGTCGAGAAGAACTTCTGGGGCAAGGAGAGGAAGTGGTCGACGGCGCTCATCTGGTCGATGGCGCCCGCACTCGACAAGGCGGACTCGCTGTGGTGCGGCACGATCCCCGGCGGCCTGTTCCGCTCCGAGGATCGTGGCGCGACGTGGCGGATCGTCGAGTCGCTGTGGTTTCACCCCGAGCGGCCGACGTGGAACGGCGGCGGCAAGGACGACGCGGGGATTCACTCGATCTGCGTCGACCCTCGAGATCCGAAGACGGTCGCGATCGCCATCTCGACCGCGGGTGTGTGGCGCACGAAGGACGCCGGGCTCGCGTGGGAGCAGACCGCGAACGGCATGCGCGCCGAGTACGTGCCACCCGAGCTGACGAATGCGGGCGCGTCGCAGGATGTCCACTGCCTGGCGCAGTGCACGAAGGACCCGAGCGTGTTCTGGGTCCAGCACCACAACGGCATCTTCCGGTCGACCGACGACATGGCGAGCTGGACCGAGATCGCGAAGGACGCCCCCGGCCTTCCGTCGGTGTTCGGGTTTCCCGTCGTCGCAGACCCCGATGATCCGCAGACGGCGTGGTTCGCGCCGGCGATCAAGGACGAGAAGCGGATTCCCGTCGACGGCAAGGTGGTCGTCGCACGCACGCGCGACGGCGGCCAGTCGTTCGAGGTGCTGTCGAAGGGGCTGCCCGATCAGTTCGCGTACGACCTCGTGTATCGCCACGGGTTCGCGCGCTCGAGCGAGGGCGCGCTCGCGCTGGGGTCGACGACCGGTAACGTGTTCGCGAGTCGCGACCGCGGTGACAGCTGGTCGGTGGTCAGCAACTACTTACCGCCGATCCACGCGATCACGTTCGCCGACGCCTGAGCGTGGTCTTGGCGCGCTCGCGACGGCGCGTGAGACGTGTGCGCGGCGGGATTCTGCTCTGCCGAGCCGATCACGATCCAGTAGCGGCGTCCGTCGCAGACGCGCGGGTCCGGCGACGCACGAGCTTCGCGATCTGCTCGAGCAGCGGCAGGCCCAGCCGCGGGAACGGGCGCAACAGGTGGATCGCCGCGGCGCGGTACGCCGGCATCACCTTGACGAGCCGGGGACGGCGCGCGAGCTCGACGGCCGCATCGGCGACCTCGTCGATCGACAGCAGCGTCCCCGCCGAGAACAGCAGCGCCGATGCATCGTCGTGGGCGACCTCCTTCGTCATGTCCCCGGCGATCGCATCGGGACACAGCGCGCTGACGCTGATCCTGCGACCGGCCTGGCGCAGCTCGCTCGCGAGCGACAGCGAGTAGCCGACGACCGCGTGCTTCGTCGCGCCGTACACCGCGAGCCCGGGTGTCGGTGTCAGGCCAGAGATCGACGCGATGTTGATGATGTGGCCGCCCTCGTCCATCACGTTGACGGCGGCGTGGCAGCCCCACATCACGCCGAGCACGTTGACCTCGACCATGCGGCGCACGACGTCGTCGGCCATGTCCCAGGTCTCGCCGACATCGAGGACGCCGGCGTTGTTGAACCAGACCGCGACGTCGCCGCGCGCCGTTGCCGCGCGTGCCATCTTGCGGTGCGACTCGGGATCGCGGACGTCCTGGCGGAGCGACCACGCGCCGGGGAGTGCGCCGGCCGTCGCCGCCGCCGCGGCCTCGTCGATATCGGTGACGAGCACCTGATAGCTCTGCGCGAGCCGCTGCGCGATCGCGCGGCCCAGTCCACGTCCTGCTCCGGTGACGACGGCGACCTGCTGTGGCATCGCGGTGCACTCTATGCCCGCGGCCGGCGCACTGTCACGGCGCAGAACTACGTACGCTAGTTCAGCAGGACTTCGTCGGTCGTCGAGGCGCCTTCGGCCTTCGCGGGCTCGGCCTTGGGATCGGCCTTCGGCGTCTCCGCCTTCGCGGCGGCCTCGTTCTTCGCGAGGAGCGCCTTCGCCTGCTCGTCCTTCACCACCGGCAGGTTCGGCGACGACACGCGAGAGACCTGGGCGAGGCGCGTCGCGTTGCGCTCCATCATGAACTGCATGATGTACGGGAAGCCGACCTGGATGCCGTTGAGCTTCGGCGCGAGCGTCGCGGACAGACCGAACATGATCACCGCCGCGCGCTCGACGTAGAACCAGCCCTCGGGATACGCGACCGACTTCATCAGCTCGCGCAGCTCGTCGCGCTTCATGTCCTTGTCGGCGAGCTGCTGCGCGACCTTCGGATCGATCTTGCCGAAGTCGGTGATGTTGAGGTTCAGCAGCTTCTCGAAGTACTTGCGCGTCGTGCGCTCGAGCAGCTCGCGGTTGCCGTCGGGTGCCATGAAGCCCATCTCGTCGATGCCCTTCACGACGAGGTCGTCCTTGCGGGTCATGAGGCCCTGCAGGATGTCGAACATGCCGTCGGCGAGGTTGCTCGGCAGCGGTGTCGCCGAGCCGAGATCGAGGACGACGATGCGCGGCTGACCCTGCGGTCCCTTCTGGACGAAGAAGTTTCCGGGGTGCGGATCGGCGTGGAAGAACCGGTCGATGAACAGCTGCTTGTAGAAGACCTTGATGAGCTTCGTCGCGACCGCGTACGGGTCGAGGTCGAGCTTCGTCAGCGCGCTCTTCTTCGTGATCTTCACGCCGTCCATGAACGTCATCGTCATGACGTCGTGGCTGCTCCACTCGGGATACACGGTCGGGAAGAGGACGTCGGGATCGCCCTCGAAGTTCTTCGACATCCGCGCGATCATCGCGGCCTCGTTCACGAGGTCGGTCTCGCGCGTCAGCATGTCGGACAGCTGCTCGTGCACGCGCTCGATCTGCTGGAGCGGGACAAAGTTCTTGTAGACCTTGAGGGCCCAGCCGAGCACGCGGAGGTCGACGTTGATGATCGTCGCGACGTTCGGATACAGGATCTTCACGGCGAGGCGATCGCCCTGGGCGTTCGTCGCCTCGTGCACCTGGCCGAGTGACGCCGCCGCGATCGGTTCCTTGTTGAACGTCGCGAATGCCTCGGTCGGCATCTTCTTGAACGACTTGGCGAACGTCGTCGCGATCGCGCGATACGAGGCCGGCGGTACGTCGTCCTGCAGCGCCTCGAGCTCCTCGACGTACTCGCGCGGCAAGAACGTCCCCATGATCGACAGGATCTGGCCGAGCTTGATGTACACGCCGCGCAGCTTCACGAAGCCGGCGAACATGCGCCGTGCATTGCGGCGATGGATCGTCTTCCACCGAGCGTCGGTCGCGTAGCGCTTCGGCCACAGCCGTGCCCACGACATCTGCCACATGTAACTGAGGAAGATGATCCCGAACACCCGCGTCGCGCGGATCAACCGAATCGCGGCCCACATCTGCTGACGCTCACGACGAGTGTACCGTGCCTGGGCCTCGCGGCGATGTGCGCTCGCGCGCTTTCGCGAACCGCCGGGCTTCGCGGTAGCATGCCGACGTGTCGGACCTCTTCGATCGCGCCGCGAGTTTCTTCCACGAGTTGCAGTCCGACATCTGCCGGGCCCTCGCGGAGATCGATGGCGCCAAGGACTTCGGCGCCGATGCCTGGCAGCGCCCGGGTGGCGGCGGCGGTGTCGCGCGCGTCCTCGAAGGCGGCGCCCTGTTCGAGAAGGCCGGCGTCAACTGGTCCAACGTCGACGGCGAGCTGCCCGCCGAGCTGGCCGACCACATGCCCGGGACCGGGAGGGCGTTCCGCGCCAGCGGCGTCTCGCTCGTGCTCCACCCTCGCTCGCCGATGGTCCCGACGACGCACGCGAACTTCCGCTGTATCCAGAAG
>JAEWJO010000711.1 GCA_023386455.1 Pseudomonadota bacterium
CGCGGCGAGCTCCTGCTCCCCGAGCAATTCGCCGCGCAACAGCGGCTGCGCGCTGCCACGCTGTAGCGAGGCGCGCCTACTACGCGAAGGCGTCGCGTGTCACGACGGGGCACGGCGAGGACTTACGGTGATCTTCAGAGGTAACGGTCGGTCCGTTGAAGCTCGAGTCGCCATTCGATGACTCGAGCGGCACCGGTTGGTACTTGATGGTCGGCTTGTTGTCGAAGGCGCCCTTGCCGAGGTTCTTGTAGATCAGCCACGGGTACAGGCCTTCACAGCGCTCGTAGGGTGAGCGCTTCACGCCGAGACTCGGAACACCGTCCGGCCCGCCTGCCGGCTTGTACATCACCGAGTCACAGCCGGTGGTCGGCGCGTTCGTGATGCACTCGAGCGCCCTGTCCCAGTCGATCGAGCAACCGAGCTCGTCGCAGGTCCGGACGCCTGCCATCTCGAAGCAGTCTGTCAGCTGGTAGCAGGTATCGTGGTTGCGAGTGTCGCAAGCGGGCCACTGGCCGACGCCCGGAATACTGGAGATAGGCGGTTCGCCGTTGACGAACTGCACCATATTGCCGCGCTCGACATCGTAGTAATCGATATCACCGTGGACCGCCGCAACCAGGTCGGGGAGTCCATCAGAATCCATATCCATCCAGCGATAGGCCAGATATGTTTGGAACTGGCCCCCGGGAGCGCCGCCCACATCAGGTGGGCAATGCGTGCCGCCTGGGAAGCAGTATTCGAGCGGATTGGCGGGGTCTGTCGACGGAGCGCAGCTTGGATTGGCTGGATCGTGGCAGCCGCCCATGCTGTTATTTAGCGAGTTCTTGAATGCGGTCGATTGCCCGTTGAGAGCGCAACCCTCGCCGTAGGTGGCCTCGCGACCGGCCGTCGCAGCGCCGCTATCCACCTGACCGGCCGCCCCTCCGCGCCACTTGAGACGCGGCAGGTCAATGCGTCCTCCGTACCCGAATGACAGCTGGTTGTTGACGAGCCCTGCGTTTCGGTACCAGAGAGCGGAGCAGTTCTGGATCGCCTGGCCCTCCAACGGCTCGTTGAGAACAAGATCCTGCAAGCCGTCGCCGTCGACGTCGAGGAACATGCTCTCGACGGTTGGCCACCGATCGTCGTTACGACGAAAGCCCCAACCGAGGTTCCGCGGGCCCGATCCACCGAGCCAGGGGGAGCCGCTGTAGATGCTCTGCGGTGGGCCGAGCGTTACCGTCGGCGAGTTGTAGTCGAACGTCACGGCCGGAAGGCTCACAAACGGCGAGTCGGCGCCGCTCGCCGTTTCCTGGATTGACGTGAGCAGTCGGACCGGCCCGTGCTGTTGAGTGCACAGCTCGGACGTCGCGTCGTAGTTGAGCGAAACGGTCCGCGTGTGAACGACCGACGTCGGAGCTCCCGGAGCGTAGGCCTTCGCGGTGATCGCTTGCAGGAGCGCACCGCCGGTCACACGTGGTACGCCTGACCGATAGTCGCTCTGTGTATTGGTGTAGACGCCGTTGCAGATCTGACCGAACTTGTAGCTGAAGTCCACCCGCGCGAAGTCCTGCAGCCCGGCGTTCGCGTTCTGCCCCCACGTGATGCGCACCAGGTC
The DNA here is from genome assembly GCA_023386455.1 of Pseudomonadota bacterium. Lineage (GTDB taxonomy): Bacteria > Myxococcota_A > Polyangia > Haliangiales > Haliangiaceae > JABFXX01. The sequence goes on from JAEWJO010000711.1 coordinate 1,598, forward strand.
GCACTCGTTGGGCAGGAGCTGCTGGTACTCGTACCGGACCTCGTTGCCAAACGCGTCCACCATGCCGGTCAACGGCGCGTACTGATCGGTCGCCGTGCAGCCGGTCATCCGTAAGTCCTCGCGCTGCCACGTCGTGACCTGACGACGCGAGCGTGCTGAGGTGCGCGGCCCGATGCAGGACCGCGAGGTGAGAGAGCTCCGACGCCGCGTCGAGAGACTGCGGCGTGATCGCGGCGATCGATTCCCGCCGTTGCTCCGCGAGCGGATCACCGCGTGGGTCCGCGCTCGCCGGGAGCTCGGCGATTGGTGGTGCGACCTGTCACGCGCCGTGGGGGTTCCGGAGGAGACGCTGAAGCGCTGGGCGACGCCGCGTGCCGACGGGAAGCTGACGATGCTGCGTGTGGACGTGATCGATGCGCCGCCGACGGGCACGGTGACGCTCGTGTCGCCGACGGGGTTGCGGATCGAGGGCGTCGCGATCGCCGACGCGATCGCGATCTTGCAGGGCCTCGCGTGATTCTCGGGACGAGCCGGGCGGTTCGCGTGTTCGCGTTCCCGGCTGCCGTGGATCTCCGCAAGGGGTATGACGGCTTGTACGGCCTGGTGCAGACCGGACTGAAGCGCGACCCGCTCGGCGGCGAGCTGTTCCTGTTCGTGAATCAGTCGCGCAAGCTGTGCAAAGTGCTGCTGTGGGACGGCACCGGGCTTTGCATCTTTCAGAAGCGGCTCGAGAAGGGGACGTTCGCGAAGCTGTGGCGCGATGACGGCCAGGTCGTGCGCCTCACCGCGAGCGAGCTTGCGCTGTTCGTCGAGGGTTGCACGCTCGTCGGCAAGCACGCGCTGTCGCCGATCGCGGTCGAGCGGAAATCTCTTGTTTCGGATCGCGCGATATGATCAAAGAGAAGACGTGGCGCTCGATCTGGATCGCGAGCAGGACATCGAGGAGCTGCGCCGGATCGCGCAGGTCCAGCAAGCGCAGATCCAGCAGCTCCTCGACGTAATCGCCGCGAAGAGCCGCGAGATCGAGCGGCTCCGCGGCAAGCCGGGTGATCTGCAGCTCACGCTCAAGATGCTCGAGGCGTTGCAGGCCAAGGCAAGGCTCGCGACCGATGCCGTCGCCCGCGCCGAGGCCGAGCAGAAGAAGCGCGCCGAGGAGCGCGAGAGAAAGAAGCGAGCAGAGCGCACCAAGACGGGACCGACGCCGCAGCCGCTCTTGCCGGTGATCGAGCGAGTGTTCACCCTCGACGATGCTGATCGTGCGTGCCCGAGCTGCGGCGGTGATCTACGCCCGATGACTGGCCAGTTCGAGGAGTCCGAGCTGATCGACGTGGTCGAGGTCCGCTACGAGCTGGTCCAGGTCAAGCAGCAGAAGTACGTGTGTCGGTGCGGCAGCTGCATCGAGACCGCGCTCGGCCCCGAGCGTGCGTTGCCGGGCAGCCGCTACTCGCTAGCGTTCGCGATCAAGATCGTGCTCGACAAGTGGCTCGATCACATCCCGCTCGAGCGGCAGTGCCGGATCCTCGAGAGGCACGGCTTGATCGTCACATCGCAGACGCTGTGGGATCTCGCCTACGCGATCGCGAAGCGACTCACGCTCGTCGACGCGGCGCTCGCAGTGCACGTGCTGCAACGACCGGTAATCGGCCTCGACCAGACTGGATGGCCGCGCCTCGAATCAGCGGGCTCGAAGCCGTGGCAGATGTGGTGTCTGACCGCGCCGGGCGTCGTCGTGCATCGAATTCGCGACGACAAGAGTGCCGCGACCTTCACCGATCTCGTCGGTGACTACACCGGCACGATCGTCTGCGACGCGCTCGCGACCCACGGCGCTGGCGCACGCGCGAGCCCCGGCGTCGCGCTCGCCGGCTGCTGGGCACACGTGTTTCGCAAATTTGAAGAGGCCAAGCCCGATCACCCCGAGGCAGAAAAGGCGCTCGCGTGGATCGGTGCGCCAGAGTTCATAACGTTGCATCGATCAGGGTTGGGATCGGGCGGATCGGGCGAGGTCGAAACGAAGCGGCAGCCGCTTGTGATCGCTGGGTAGGATCAGGCCCCGTTGGTTGAGTTTGGTAAAGAGATGACCGATGGCGACGAGCTCGGCCTTGTTGGCGGCGGGGGCGAGGCGGACGTGGATCGCGTGGTCCGTGACCGAGATCGTGGCCGGCGCGGCGAAGAGGTTGGACAGCAGCTTCTTGGCCTCGCGCGGCCGGGTCATGTGCGGCGCGAGCAGCGCCGCAAGCTCGGCCTCGGCGTTCGCGCAGGCGATGCGGATCACGTCGACGATCGTCTTGAGCTTGCCGTCGTGCTTCACGAGCCTGTCCGCGAGCTCGGTGTTCTCGACGGGGGCGTGCGTTGGGATAAACGGGCGGAGCTCGAGGAGCGATTCCTGGCGCTCGAGCGCCTCGTCCAGATCTGCGCGCGCCGCGACGTGCCGAGGATGCGTCGCCGGCAGCCGCGCGAGCTGCCGGTGGGCATCGCCTTCGGCGACCCGCGCGAGGCGCAGCGCACGCTCGAGGCGACGACGGGCGGGGTTGGGGATGATCGTCCGGGCGGGTACGTTTCGACGCTGCGCCCATCGAGTTGGTTGATGCCCCAGCGCTCGACGCCGTGCTTGAAGCCGTTCTCCTGGCGCCACCGCAGCCACAGGATCTCGACGAGGCGCTCGGCCGGCAGCGTCGAGTTCGCGAGGAAGTTCACCTGGCGACCGTCGGCCGTTCGCACCGCGATGCGGCGGATGCGACCGCGTCCTTTGCCGAGGTTTCGCAGCCGATCTTCATGCAGAGCGACGACCTCGCCCGCGATCGTGATCGGCGTGAAGACCGTCGCCGGCAGATCGGGGTACGGCGCGCGCTCGTACGTCACGAAGTCGAAGCGTGCGTCGCGGAGCGCGGCGAGCAGCTCGGCATGCGCGCCTGCGCGATCGAAGGCCAGCACGATCTGCTCGTCGTCGCCGAGCGCTTCGCGGAGCTGCGCCGCGAGCGCCGGCAGCCACGTCGTCAGGCTGTCGTGCGACGGCACGCTCGTGCGAAACACCGGGCATCCGTCCTCGTCGTGGACGTAGTAGTCGCTCGTGCCCGGCAAGACCCGACGGTCTTGCATCCGCCAGCCTTTCCGCACGACGTGCTTGCCCGTGTACGGACGCAGGTGGTTGTCGACGTAGAACACCGCCGGCTGGTCGTCGTCCTTCGCCGCCGCGATCAGCCGCTCCGTCATGCGCTTCTCGAGAACGACGCCACCGTCGGTCTGCTCGATCAAGCGGCCGAGCAGCTTGCGCACGCCGCTCGCGCTCGGCACGCGCTCGGCGCGCAGCAGCGTCGCGCCACTCGGCGTCGCCAGCCGGCGGACGCCCTCGACCACCAGCTGCCGGATCGCGAGCGCGCAGACGATCGCATCGAGCGCGATCCGCAGCCCGTCGGGATGACGCCCCACGAAGGCGCGCTGCGCCTCTTCGTGCAGCCCGAGGTCGCCGACGAGCGCGAGCAAGATCCAACACCCGGCATGCTGCACATGCTTGCCGCCTCGCACCGGCTGCGCCGTCATCGGCACGATCTCCGCGCTCTCCTCGGGGAGCGGGCTCGCTTCCGCGACGGTGGCCTCGGACGCGGGGGCCGACCACAGCGCCAGCTGCGGCGCCATCGGCGTCGGAGCCTCGACCGGCGGCGCTGTGGTCGGCATCGCGCTCGCGCTCGCGCTCTGGCGGGCGAGACGCCATTGCTCCCACACGTTCCACACCGTCGAGTACGAGCGGCGATCGTGGCGCGGCTGTTCACGGTGCGCGTCGATCGGCATCCGGCCCGCGTCGAACATCGCGAACCACGCCGCGCGAACTCCCTCGGTCACCTTCGAGTTCTTGCCCTGGCGCTGCCCCAGCACGGCGCTCAGGCCACCTTGCTCTTCGCGCCGCCGAAGCCGGCGCACGTACTCGCTCGTCAACCCGAACGCGGTCGCCAACCGGCCCAGGTGCAGCTCGCCGGTCTTCGCCAGCGTCACCACCAGGACGTTGCGCGCGCCGCGATCGTCGTCGTCCTCGTCGTACGCCCCGATCAGCGTCCCGCCGATGAACACGTTCGCCATCGACCCTTGGACCACGACCGTGCCCTCCCACGAGAACCGGCGGATCTCATGCCCAGGCCGCGACGGTGGTTCCGGCAACACGAACTCGAGAGCTTCCATCGCTCTCAAGACATCCGCCACTGCTCCGAAATTCCAAACGGTCGCGGTTTTCTCGAAACTTCAGATGATCCAGCCGCGCCGTCCCAAGTCCTTGGAATTCGATCGGCTCGCCAGCGCCGTTATGAACTCTGGTGCGCTCTACGAGATCGACGCGCGCGCCGAGGGTGACCTCGCGCGATGCGGCGAGCTGCGCCGCACCGAGTCCGCCACGATCCTCGCCGAATTCAAGACCTGGCTCTGGGAGCTCGCCACGCTGACGTCGATCTCGATCGGTAAGGCTGCTGCGTACGCGATCGCGAACTGGGACCGACTCACGCGGTTTGTCGACGACGCCCGCATTCCTCTCGACAACAACGCCACCGAGCGCGCGATCCGCGGTCCGGTCGTCGGCCGCAAGAACCACTACGGATCGAAGTCGCGCAGCGGCACCCAGGTCGCCGCCACGCTGTACACGATCCTCGAGACCGCGAAGCTCCACGGCATCGACCCGGCCGCATATCTCGCCGCCGCGATCACCGCCGCCGATCGCGGCACAGCACTGCTGCCCTGGGACTTCGCCGCGACGATCACCGCGGCCGCCTCCACGCCGTAGCGCGGCGCCCTACTGCGTTTGCGTCACGCTGTCACGACGTGGCAGCGCGAGGACTTACGAACGATCATGGTCTCGTCGAAGCTCGCGTCGCTCATATGTGCCGCGCGTGCATTTGCGACGGCAGTGCCAAGTGACCGCGCAGCTGCGCGGGATCACACGACATGCCGCATGACGCGCGACTCGTGCAAGGCCTCGCACAACGAGAACATCGCACTGCGCGAGCCGCGCGGCAGCAGCGCCAGTGGCCATGGGAGCGAGCGCTCCGGCGTGTGCAAACAGTACGTCTCGCTGGTTCATCGGTTGTCGGTTGCCGCGCTGCACCGCGGCGGCAATGCTCGCTCCCGTGAACATGCCCGGTCGAACGATCCTGCCTCTGCTCGTGCTGTTCGCGTGCGGGGACGATGGTGGCCCCGACCGGGCCATCCCGCCCGACGCATCGGGAACCGAGGTGCCGGCGGTCGTGCCCGAGTGCGTCGAGGTCCCGCAGCCGAGCGCCGATCCGTTCAAGGCGCCGACCGACCTCGGGCCGATCGTGCCGGGCACGCTCGCCGGCTGGGATCCGGACGGCCGCTGGTTCCTCACCGGCGTCCGCGTCGGCGGCATCTCGAGCTATCACTTCGCGCGCCAGGGTGAAGGCGTCATCGTCGATGGCGATACCGACGCGCCCGGCACGCTCGACAACGACGTGCTGTTCCAGCGCGGCACGATCCAGACCGACTTCGGTGACTACACCGTCGTCAAGCGCGTCAGCAATCGCGCCGCCGACGGCACGCTGCGCGCAGAGCGCGTCCTGTGCGACGGCTCGAGCTGCGTCAAGTGCACCGCGAAGCTCGAGCGCGCGACCCACAACGCCAGCGAGGGCGAGAGCGATCACCTCTCGCTCGTCGGCGAGCTCAACGACCCGACGTGGCCGAAGGTCTACACGCTGAACGTCCGCGTCGCGGGTACGCTCGCCTACCTCGTCCGCCGCGACGGCCTGCACATCATCGAGACCGCCGACCCCGCGCACCCCGTGCAGGTCGGCTTCTACGGCCGGCCGCAGCCGTCGGGCCGCGCGAACGACATCAAGATCGTCGAGGCCGGCGCCAAGCGCTACGCGCTGATCGGCGACGTGCCGGTCGACATCGTCGACGTGACGAACCCGGCCGCGCCGACGCTCGCGGGCCAGATCGCCGAGGAGGCGCACACGCTCGCGGTCGAGTCGCGCAACGGCAAGACGTACGCGTACTTCGGCAACTACAACGCCAGGTGCACCGCCTACGACGTCACCGATCCGACCCACCCGGCCAAGCTCGGCAGCTTCTCGACGCCGGGCTACATGGTGCACGACCTGTCGATCGAGAACGGCATCGCCTATCTCAACGCGTGGGACGCGGGCTTCTATGCGGTCGACTTCACGACGCCGACGGCGCCTGTGCTCGTCGGCCGCTGGGCGAACACGCCGACGGGCACGAGCCACTCGAGCTGGCCGATGCACGTCGGCAACCGTCACATCGCGCTGCACGGCGAGGAGGACTACGGCGCGCACCTCGACGTCGTCGATATCGACCCCACCTCGGCGACGTTCATGAAGTCGATCGGCAGCTACAAGACGCGCGATGTCGTGTCGATCCACAACATCATGGCGTTCGGCACGAAGGCGTACTTCACGTACTACCAGGACGGCGTGCGCGTGATGGACCTGGCGAACCCCGAGGCGCCGGCGCTCGTCGGCTACTTCAACACGTGGGACCCGCAGGCGCCGACCGCGACGAATCAATTCTTCGAGGGCGCAGTCGGTATCGACGTCGATGTCGCGCGCAAGCTCGTGTTCGTCGCCGACAGCCCGCGCGGGCTGATCATCCTGAAGGACGAGACCCCGTGAGGGGCAGTCCCGATCTCGAGGAGCTCTCTCAGCGCATCAGTCCTCGAAGGGGACGAGCGCAAGGTGAGATGTCGCGAGGAGTGCCGCGTCGAGGCGCAGGGCCATCGCCTTCCGGTCGACGAGCCGGCTCGCGCGTTCTGAAGTGATCCTCGACCCCGAGCAGGGAACGCTGGCGGTGCACCGCTGGCACGCAGATGGCTATCTCGAAGTCCTCGTCGCGGAGCGCGGGCAGACCGTGCGCGCCGAGCCGTTCGATGCGATCGAGATCGCGGTCGGCGGCTTGTTCGGCGACGAGTAGGATGCGGGGCGACGAAGCGTCGGTTCCGTTGCTCAGGCTTCGGGATTCGCGGGCGCGGCGTCATCGGGCCCACGCTCGTCGTCGATCACGAGCTTGAGGCCGGCAGGCAGCGTATCGCCGAGCGCGACGCGCTCCTCGCGCGCCTCGAGCGCGACGACCTGCTCGATGAGGACCGCGGCGCGGTCACCGCCGGGCATCGAGCGCACGAAGTTCGCGAGCGCCGTGCGTGTCGCGTCGTCGAGATCGCGCGTGCGATCGCCCGTGCGGCGGCCGAGCTGCGCGAGTGGGAACGCGACCGGCGACACGCCGTTCGGATCGGTCGGCTCGGGCCAGTCCCACTTCAGGATCGGCGCGAGCCAGTTCTTCACCGTCTGCGGCGGCACGACGGCATTGAGCGGACCGTAGAGCGGCACGCGCGCGCCGATGCGCGAGAGGGCCCACAGGTGGACGGCCTCGTCGCGGCCCTTGCGCGTGTCCATGCGATGGATGAGCTCGTCGCCGAGCTTCACCTTGTGCTGGATCGGCAAGCGCTCCATCGACGCGACGGCGCGCCACATCTCGGCGAGCTCCTGCTTGCTCGGCTTGGCCTCGGCGAGCTTCTTTGCCTGCTTCGTGCTCGGCAGCAGGAGCTGCGCGGTGCGGTCGTAGATCTGGTCCTGCTGGCCCTTCGCGAGGCCGCCGGCGATGCGGCGCCACGTGATCCACCAGGCGAGCTTGCCGGGCTCGCTCTTGGGATGCGCGAGGTTTTCGTTGAAGACGCCCCACATGACGCGCGAGCGCCAGGTGTCGAGCGGTGCGCCGGTGCCCGGGCGGAGCAGGAAGCCGGCGAGGTTCAGCCAGCGCTGCTCGTGATCGGCGGTCTTCTTGCGATCGGCGGCGACCTCGACGAGCGCGTCGAAGAGGGCGCGCGCGGTCATCATCGACCACTCGTCGCGGCGCGCCTCGAGCAGCGTCTCGAGATCGCGCGTCAGCGACTGGAGACCGGCGCCGGTCGAGAACGCCGCCTGGATCTTGCCCTTGGCCTCGTCGGTCTTCGGGTGAGGCGCCGCATCGGCCGCCGCATCCGCTGCCGGTGCGGCACCGCCGGAGCGCATGTCGAATGCGAGCTTCCAGGTCTCGTTCGGCGGCTCGGTGTCGACGCAGAAGATCTCGAGCGCGCCGAGCGCGGTGATGTGGACCTCGAGGCGCACCGTGACCTCGCCGCGGCCGCGCGCGCGCAGCACCGTCACGATCGGTGGCAGCTCGAGCAGGTCGCTGCCGTCGTCGATCGTCTCCGCCTTGCCGTCGCCGATCGGGACGAGCGCACCCGGCTGGTCGTCGCGCGTGCTCGACGAGTACAGCCGGAAGCTGACCGGCCGGTTCGTCACGAGCTTGAAGTCGCGCGCGAGCTGGACGCGCGCACCGTCGTCGAGGCCCGACGGCGCGAGGCAGACCGCGAACCGGGCAGGCTCGACGTTCGCGGCCTCGGCCGTCGGCGGACGC
>JAEWJO010000712.1 GCA_023386455.1 Pseudomonadota bacterium
CTGATGGCCATGCTCGCTGAGGCGCGCACGATCGCACCGTGATCACGTCCGAGATTATGTGCAGCTGCGCGAGCATTCCTCGACGAGGTTCACGCCCAGCGGGACATAACGGTCAGCTCCACATAACGAAGCTTATGTGCTGCTGCGCATAAGCGTCGAAAGAAGTGCATCTTGGACGGCTGCCGCCGAGCTGATCGACCCGGAACGCGTGTATCGGCTCGCCACGGTCTCCACGCCGAACGGCCTGCACACGTTCCCGACTCGCGACGGCGCGCCGGTGGTTCTGGATCCCAAGGGGACGCGGAACACGCCGCGCGGTCCGGTGTCAACCGTCGACGACGCGACCCGCCGGCTCCGCCTCCAGCGGCTGATCGGCCTCGACGAAACCAAAGGACTCCGCGGTGACCTCGCTCGCGCGCGCCGCGCGAAGCAGCTCGGTCACCAGATCTGGGCCTCTGGCCGGCCGATCGATCATGCGATCGCGAGCATGGAGAACGCGCTCACGAGCTTCCAGACACAGCTCGATGCCATCCCCACACCCGACACGCGCAACGCTGGCACCGTCGCCGCTCCGGTCATGCTCACGCCGACCGAGGCGATCGACTGGATCGCCGAGCTGGCGAAGGCGCGAGCCGAGGCGCTGCCCGATGGGTCGCACCGCGTCGCTCGCGGTCATCGCGCGATGCGCGGCGTGCTCGTGCTGCAACCGATCTGCATCGCCGACGCGCGCGACGTCGCATTCGTGCTCGCGCTCGCCGAGCGCGAGGCCCGCACGCACGGCCTCACCGGGCTCAAGATCGTTCACTCCACGGCGCGCGCGCTCGACCAACTCGACCAGCTCGCCGCCGAGAGGATCACCGCGCCGCGGAACAACCCCTGGGCGATGCTCGCGATCAACGCGATCGCCGGCAACAAGGATCTCCAGAAGCTCTTCGGCTCGCTCGTGAACGTCGGCGGGCGGATCGCGGTCGGTGCGGGGACGGAAGCGCTCAAGCACAAGCTCGGCGCCGCGGGCGTCAGCCCGCCGATGATCACCGCGTTCGAGAAGGAGCTGAACCGCGAGGGGCTCACGCTCGGCGCGTTCGCCAAGCCGGCACCGATGATCGGCTCGCTCGACGCGATGACGCCGCAAGCGCTCGCCGGTCGCTGGCTCGCACAGAAGTTCTGAACCACCTTGCTCACCGTCGGCGCATCGCGCCGATGCCCTGTTTCCTGCCGCCTGCACATCGCGGTGCGGCGTTCATGTGGCTCGAGATCCGAGCCGAAGGAGTCTGTCATGCCTGCGTCTCGTTCCTCTCGTCCTGCTCGTTCGTCGAAGAAGGCCGCCACCTCCACACAGCCGCCGTGGATCGACGACGGCATCGACTACGGTCCCGCCAACACCGCCGCGCGCGATCTCGCATCGTGGGCGTTCGCGCTCGCCGAGCGCGATGTCAAGGACTGGCCGGCCGCGCGCAAGCGCGTGCGCAATGCGCGTCGGTTCGTGCTCGCGCGCCTCGCCGGCAAGGATCGCCGCATGCCGTTCGAGGACGTCATCTTCACCGCGAGCCTGCTCGCGCGGATCTTCGATGACGATCTCGGTCTGGGACTCGGCGACTCGCTGTCCATCTTCGACGCGCTCGACCTGCCGGCGGACATCATCCCGTTTCCTCCGCGTCCGAGGCCGCCCGCATCCGGCGCACGGCCCGCGGCGCGCGCACCGAATCGCATCGCGCACATCCCGCCGCCGCTGCGCCTCTGCGACGAGTGCGGCTACGTCCACGAGCCCGGCGTCCATCTCGGCTACCGCAACGCCGCATAGCTCGGCCACCCACCATCAGGAGTTACCTCGAAGGAGCACGTCATGAAGAAGAAGAAGCCTCGCAAGTTCAAGCGCGCCTCGCATCGCAACGCGACGGCCGGGCCCGCGCAAACCGCCGCTCCGCGTTCGCGCACGCGTCTCGCCCGGTCGGCACCACCTGACTGGAAGACCATCGCCGCCGCGGTCGCGGGTGGAGCGGGGAGCGCCGCGCTCGGCGGCCTCGTCGTGAACCAACAGATCCTGTCGCCCGAAGCCGTCGGCATCGGCCTCATCCTCGGCGGAGGCGCCACGGCGTACTTCTCCGAGGGCACGCCGCGCGTCGTCGGCACCAGCATCGCCGCCGCGGGCGCCGGCCAGTTCGCCCTCGCGATGATGAACAAGCGCGCGATCAAGTCGCACGCCGATGCCAACACCCCGCACGTCGCGCCGCCGGTCGCGCAGCTCCAGCCGCCCCCGGCGATCGCGCCGCGCAAGAGCGCGAGTGGAGGCGGCTACGTCGTCGACCTGTTCCGCGACGCCGCGAACGACCTCGACATGGTCGAGAACGAGTGGCGCTACGGGATCCGTGACGACGCGTACGCCGAAGCCAGCGAGCCGGTGGTCATCGATCTCGACGACGACGTCGCAGCGTAACGAGGAGACCGAATCGGAGCCTGGGTTCGCGCGAGCGGCCATGGCCGCCGCAACCGAAAGGAACCATATGGACTACGATCTCATTTATGTCGACGACGAGCGGAACGCCGTTCGTGTCTCGGACCACCGCAGGCCGGGCGGTAACAACCGCCCGGGTTACCGTCCGCGGCCCCCGCGCACGGTGGTCGTTCCGC
>JAEWJO010000024.1 GCA_023386455.1 Pseudomonadota bacterium
CCTCAAGGACTGGCGCGTCCTTCGTGACCACCGGAGGCGGGGAAGCCACGTGGCGAACACCCTGAACGCCGTCGCGGTCCTACACAATCTGAGACTTGAATTGCGGGACAACTCTTAGCGACGGCCGCCGAGGTCAAAGCGTCCCGCGATGCCGGCGAAGCCGGTGAAGTTGACCTTCTTGCCCTGGATCTCGTTGTAGTCGGACGTCATCGTCGAGTCCTCGGCGACGAACATGCCGAGTGCGCCGCCGATCACCGGCGAGATCGCGACCTCGGGCGAGATGCGGTAGTCGACCCCGACCTGCAGGCGCGCGAGATCGAAGCCCTGCAGCGCGGTCGCCTTGCCCTGATCCGGATCGAGCCAGAGTGCATTCCAGCCGGCGCCAAGGCTGACCCACGGATCGACCGACCGATCGGGCAGGACGTGCCACGCGGCCTGGATGCCGGCGCTCGCGGCGAGCACGCTCGTGTCGTCCGCGAGGCTGTCACCCTTCGAGTAGCGCGCGAACGAGCCGTACGCACCGAGCGTGAGGTTCGGAATGATCCGATAGCCGAGCTCGAGATTTGCCGCGCCGCCGGGACCGGCGAGGTCCTGGAGATCGGTCATGCCTTCGCCGAGCTCTCCGACACCCTGCGTGTAGCCGGTGCCGATCGAGACCTCGAACGCGCGGTCGGCCGGAGCGACGTGGTGGGAGAACGGCGCGCCGGACTCGGTCGTCTCGGGCTGCGCGAACGCGACGGTGGGAACGAGGAAGGTGGGAACGAGGAGTGCGGGGAGGAACTTGAAAGTCTTCATGCCCGACCGCTAGAGCAACGACTGGACCAGCGCTGCATCACGTCCAACCGCGCGGAGATGCACGACGCGCTCGTCGACAATCCGGCAGTTGATCGATTCACTGGCAGTCGGCTCGTCGACAGCTTGCCGAGTGGCGATCAGTGCGGCATCAGTTTCGGCAGACCGAGTCGCTCGCGATCCTTGCTGTGATCGCGCGCGAGCAGCACGTAGATCGACGGCAACACGAACAGCGTGAAGATCGTGCCGATCGACATACCGCCGACGAGCACGAGACCGATCGAGTTACGCGCCGCCGCGCCGGGTCCGCGCACGAGCGTCAGCGGGAAGTGACCGGCGACGGTCGCGACCATCACCATGAGCACCGGGCGCAGCCGGATCGTCGCGGCCTCGTAGATCGCGTCGAGCTTGCTCTTGCCCTGGAGCTGGAGCTCGTTCGCGAACTGGACGATCAGGATGCCGTTCTTCGACACGAGGCCGGCGAGCGTGACGAGACCGCCCTGCGAGTAGATGTTGAGCGTCGTCGTCCAGCCCTCGGTCAGCTTGAAGTGCACGCCCGGTGGCCCCTGGAACTTGAGGAACGTGAAGATCAGCGCGCCGAACATCGCGAGCGGAACCGAGCCGGCGAGGATGACGAACGGATCGCGGAACGAGTTGAACTGCGCGGCGAGCACCAGGAAGATGAGCAGGATCGCGAGGCCGAGCACCGGCAGGAACTTGCCGCCCTCCTCGCGCAGCTGGCGCGACTCGCCGGTGTAGTCGACCGTGAACCCCGGCGGCAGCGTCTTCGCGGCGGCCGTCTCGATCACCTTCAGCGCATCGTCGACGGATCGCGACGGCACGCCCTGGATCTTGATCGCGTTCAGCTGCTGCATGCGGTTGAGCGACCGCGGCTGGACGCCCTCGCGCAGCGTCGCGATCGCGCCGAGCGGCACGAGCTGGGTGCCGGGCCCCGAGACGTGGATCGTCGTCAGCTGATCGGGCGTCAGCCGAGCGGTGCGCTCGATCTGCGGGATGACCTTGTAGGCGCGGCCGTCGAGATCGAACCGGTTGACGTAGTTGCCGCCGAGGATCGCGGCGAGGTCACCACCGATCTGCTGCATGCTCTGCCCCATCGCGGCGACCTTGTCGCGATCGACGACGAGCTCGGCGTTCGCCTCGTCGATACGCACGTCGGGGATCGGCGGGAACGCGAACTGTCCGCTCTGCGTCGCGGCGAGGACGAGCGCGTCGACGAATCGCGAGATCTCGACGTGGTCGGCGGTCGATGCGATCACGATCTCGATCGGGAACAGACCGGCGCTCGGCAGCGCGGGCGGCAGGAACACGGGCGCGCGGATACCGGTGATGCCGAGGAGCTGCTGGTTCACCTCCTCCTGGATCGCCTGGATCGGCCGACTCCGCTGGGTCCACGGCTTCACGAGCATGCCGCCGAAGCCGCCGTTTGGCTGCGTGATCTGGAAGCTGTACGCGAACTCGGGCGTCGCCCGGAACACGCGATTGACCTGCTCGGTGAACGTGCTGACGAGCTCGACGGTCGCGTTCGCCGGCGCGTCGATCGATCCGAACACGACGCCCTGATCCTCGAGCGGCGCCAGCTCCTTCGGCGACAGCATGTACATCGGGATCACCGACAGCGTCAGCGCGATCCACACGGCGTACACCGCCGGGCGCGCGCGCAGCGTGGCGGCGAGCGCCCGCGTGTAGCCGCGCCGGACCCGCTCGAACGCGGCATCGGACTTGCGGCCGAACCAGCCGCGCTTGCGCTCGCTGATGAGCCGCGACGCCATCATCGGCGACAGCGTCAGCGCGACGATACCGGAGATCATGACCGTGCCCGCGAGCGTGAACGTGAACTCGCGAAACAGCGCGCCCGTGAGGCCACCCTGGAAGCCGATCGGCACGTACACCGCGGCGAGCGTGATCGTGATCGAGATGATCGGACCGACGAGCTCGCGTGCACCGTCGAGCGCCGCCTGGAACGACGTCTTGCCGGAGCGCACGTGACGCTCGATGTTCTCGACCATGACGATCGCATCGTCGACGACGAGACCGACCGAGAGCACGATCGCGAGCAGCGTCAGGAGGTTCAACGAGAAACCGAACACCTGCATCAGGAACACGCCGCCGACGAGCGACAGCGGGATCGCGATGACCGGGATGAGCACGGACCGGAACGCGCCGAGGAACAAGAAGATCACGATGATGACGATCACGATCGTGTCCATCAGCGTGCGCACGACCTCGTGGATCGCGTCGTCGATGTACTGGGTCGCGTCGAACGCGATCGCCGCCGTCATGCCGGTCGGCAGGTCGTGCTGGATGAGCCCGATCTCGGTGCGAACGCGACGGATGACCTCGACCGAGCTGGCGGTCGGTAGGACCCAGACGCCCATGAACACGGCCTTCTCGCCGCCGAACCGGACGTCGAGGTCGTAGTCCTCGGCGCCGAGCACGACCCTCGCGATGTCGCGGAGGCGAACGAGCGTGCCGCCCTGATCGCGGATCACGAGCTGCTCGAAGTCGTGCACGGACGTCAGGTCCGTCGTCGCCGTGATGTCGATCTGGATGTACTGGCCCTTCGTCTGCCCCGCGGCGGCGAGGTAGTTGTTCGCGGCGAGCGCGGCGCGGACCTGCGTCGGGCTGACGCCGAGCGCCGCCATCCGGTCGGGCTTGAGCCACACGCGCAGCGCGAACGTACGGCCGCCGAGGATCTCGGCGCGCTGCACGCCGGAGATCGCCGAGAGGCGCGGCTGCACGACGCGGATCAGGTAGTCGGTGACCTGGTTCTCGGCGAGCACCTTCGAGCTGAAGCTGAGGTACATCGACGCGAACGCGGCCTCCGACGGCTCGATCTGGATCGCCGGCGGCAACGCCTCGGGCGGCAGATCGGCTCTGACCTGCTGGACGCGCGCGTTGATGTCGGCGAGCGCTTCGGCGGCGTTGAAGTTGAGCTTCAGGCGCACGTGGATCGTCGACATGCCGCGCACGCTCTGCGACTCGATGTAGTCGATACCGTTGGCGGCCGCGATCGCACGCTCGAGGGGCGTCGTGACGAAGCCGCGAACGAGCTCGGCATTGGCGCCGACGTAGACCGTCACGACGGTGATCGTCGAGCTATCGAGGCGCGGGTACTGCCGCGTGTTGAGCGAGCCGATCGCGCGGAGACCGGCGACCAGGATCACGAGGTTGACCGCGATCGCCAGCACCGGCCGGCGGACGAAGATGTCGGTGATCTTCATCAGCGATCCTCGGGCCTGGGCGCGAGCTCTTGCTTCGGCTGGACGCGGTTATCGATGACGATCGGCGACTCGTTGCGCAGCTTGAACCCACCGAACGCGACGACGGGCTGGCCGGCGGTGAGGCCCTTCGTGACCGCGATGAAGTCACCGCGCGCCTGGCCGGTCTTCACGAACTGCTGGCGCGCGACCTTCACGACCTTGCCGTCGGGCGTCATCAACGTGCCGGGGGTTCCGGGCTTCTTGTCCTCGATCACGAACACCGAGTCGCCGAACGGCGCGTGGACGATCGCGGTCTGCGGCACGGTGACGACGTCGGTCTTCGCGGGCAGCTCGACGGTGACCGTCACGAACATGCCCGAGCGCAACGGAGCGTCGCGGTCGCGCAGCGTCGCGCGGAACCTGACGTTGCGCGTCGCCGGGTCGACAGCGGAGTCGATCGCGGTGACGGTGCCGTCGAACGGCGGGTCGTCGCGCAGCGCGACGCGGACGGGCGTCCCCACGCGGACGCGCCCGAGCTGCTCCTGCGGCAGCGTGAAGTCGACCCACAGACCGGCGACCGAATCGATCGTCGTCACGGTCGAGCCCGCCTGCAGGAACTGACCGATGTTGACGGCGCGGATACCGGCGCGACCCGTGAACGGCGCGCGCACCTTCTTGTGCTCGATCTGCGCCTCGACCGCGTTGACCTCGCCCTCGGCAGCCGCGAGCGCGCTGTCATCTCGATCCTGCTCGCTCACCGCGATCGCCTGCTTCGCGACGAGCGCGCGCGTGCGCTCCGCGGTGATGCGTGCGAGCGCGAGCCTCGCCTTCGCCGACTCGAGCTGCGCCTTCTCGACCTTCGTGTCGAGGTCGACGAGCGACTGACCTTCCTTGACCATCTGTCCGGAGTCGAAGCCGAGTCGCTCGACGACGCCGGGCTGCTCGCTCGACACGGTGACGCTCTCGACCCCGGTCACCGTTCCGACGGCGGACAACGTCGTCTGCCACGACTCCGCCTTCGCGATCACCGACCCGACGACCTCCGGCGGTGGCCCCGCCTTCTGCATCGTCTCGCCGACCGCGATGAGCGTCGAGATCTGCCAGAACTTCAGGCCCGCGAGGCCTCCGATGACCACGAACAGCGCGACGGCCACGATGATCGCGCGACGCCAGTGGATGCGGCTCTTGCCCACGGGTGCCTGTGCTGCACGCAGGACGCCAGGCCGGATGCCGTCACCCTGGACATTTACAGCCCGCTGTTCGGCGGCTCGCGGGAGGTCTCGTACGCGACCGCGGTCACGGCGCGCGCCCTCACCTCAACGGGTCCCCACGGTCATGGGTGGCTGATCGCATGGCCACCTGGTGGTGATAACAGCAACCACTGCGACCCTGCGACCGCATGGTAGATGCGCCGGGCAAGCGGTCGTCATCGAGGCGTTCTCGCTACTTCCGCGCCTGAAAAATTCCAGGCACTGGAATCGTAACAGTAGCGACGCTTCCTCGCCGTGGCATGCATGGTGCTGCACCGAGCGACATGGTGGTGGCGAACAGGTTCAGGTTGTTGTTGGTGGACGATCACCCGCTCTTTCGCGCGGGGCTCGCGGCGCTCCTCTCGGACGAGCCCGACATGGTCGTCGCGGGTGAGGCGGGGGAAGCGACCGAGGCAGTCGAGCTGCTCCGGCGCGAGCCGTTCGACGTCGTGGTGCTCGACGTCCTTATCCCTTCGGGTACCGCGGTGTCGGTCGCCGCGGACCTGCTGGACGTGCGGCCGTGCAAGGTGATCGCGCTGTCGGCGCTCGACGAACCGATCATGATCGCGGCCCTGCTGCGCGCGGGCGCGTCGGGCTACGCGATCAAGACGCAGCCGCCGCGCCAGATCATCGAGGCGATCCGCACCGTCGCGTGCGGCGGTCGCTACCTGCCGCCGCTCGCACCGCACGAAGAGGTGCTCGCCCGTTACCAGGGCGAGTCCGAGGTCCCGTTCGCGCGCCTGACCCAGCGCGAGCGCGAGGTATTCGAGCTGCTGCTGCGCGGACACACGAACGATGACGTCAGCGCGCGGCTCGCGATCGCACGCCGCACGGTCGAGACGCATCGCCAGCGCATCATGCAGAAGCTCGACACGCACTCGATGACGGACATGATCCGGCTCGCAGCGCGCTATGGCCTGCTCGCCTAGATCACGGGCAACGCGATGCGAAGCGCGCGGTCGTCGACGACGACGCCGATCTTGCCGTCGTCGACGAGGTCGCTGACGGTCGCGGCGCAAGCGCGCAGCTGCTCGGCATCGACATCCGCCTGGATCGAGACGACGAGGTGCTCGTCCTCGCGGAGGAAGCACGCGTCGATGCCGGTGCGCGTACCGGCGCGATTCATGTCCATCGCGAGCAACGACAGCGCCGAGGTGACCACGGCGACCGCGATCCGGTTCGACACGCAGAGCGCCGGCATCGCCGAGCTCGTCACCCAGCGCACGCCGCCGACGAGCTTCGTGTGGTGATACGCGAGCTCGGAAGCAACATGACCGAGATGACCGACGCCGCTCGCGCTCGAGCCGACGAGCATCGCCTGCAGCGACGCGATCGTCGCCCGGATCCGCGTCGACTCGGCCTCGATGCCCTGGATCGCGGTCGCGATCCGCCCGAGCGCGTCCGACGAGTCGATCCGCGTCAGCTCGTGCTCGAGCATCAGCTGATCGAGTGCACGCGCCGCCGCCTCGGACTGGCTGAGGAGCGGGATCAAGCGGTTCCCGAGCTCGGCAAACGGCGACCGGAGCGCGTGATCTTCGAGCCCGCGCCGCAAGGTCGGTCGCCCCGCGAGCTCGGCGAGCCGCGCCGCCGCCCGCGCGCCGTATGCGGCAAGTCGTACGCGCGCCGACGGGTCGAAGCGCCGCGGCACCTGATCGAGGAGGCACAGCGAGCCGACGCAGACGTCGTCGAGGAACAGCGGAACGCCCAGGTACGATCGGACGCCGTAGCGTTCGTACGGCAGTCGCGTCTCGGGAGACGCGAGCGCGTCGACGACCTCGAGGACGGTGCGCTCGAGCACGACCCGCTCGCAGAATGCCCCGTCCGACTCCATCGATCGCACGACGGCGAGGCACATCGGCAGCCCGTGATGCGCGCGCACGAGCAGCGTTCGCTCGAGCAGCAGGTTCAAGGCCGCCCACGGGGCATCGAGCTCGATGGCCACCTCGCGGACGATGTCCTCGAGAACCGGGTCGGGAGACAGGTCGACCGCGTCTCCACCCAGTACCTCCGCCCGCGCTTGCGCGAGGCTCATGAGGGGAGCCTATCGCGCCGCACGCGTCACGATGGAAAAATCGCATAACGCCAAAATTACATCGTGGCCTTACCGCCGAGAACGGTAATCACGGCAAGCCGCCCCACGGCCGCAACGCGTTACGACCCAAAAAACTCGAGCAGCGGCCGCGCGAGCACCTCCGGCACCAGATCGTGCGTCGCACCCTCCAGCACGAGGGCGCGCGCTGCCGGCATCTCGCGCGCGAGCATCTCCGCGGTCTCGCGCATGAACGGTGGCGCAGACCCCGCCGCGATCGCGAGCGTCGGCGTCCGCACCGCGCGTACCTTCGCGAGCGGCACCTGTCCGTCGCCGAGGATCCGCGCGTCGTAGACGAGCGTGTGGGCGATCGCTTCGAGGGCCGGCCGAAACGGCGCGCTGCGCATCTGCACGACGACCGGCTCGGGAATGCCGACCATACGGTGCTGGAAGTACTCGACCGCATCGCCCCGCCGGCCGGCGCGTACGAGCGCGTCGAGCGCGCCCGCGTGGTCGACGCGATCGGGAATCGGCGCGACGTGAAGCGGCAGGTCGAACAGCGCGAGCCTCGAGATCGACAGCCCGTGGCTCGCCGCGGCCAGCGCCAGCGCCGCGCCCGACGAGAATCCGAACACGCCGGCGGCGCCACCGACCTCGCGGATCAAGCCATCGATGTCCTCGATCTCGCGCTCGACCGCATACGTCTCGTCATCCCCGGACTCGCCGCGGCCACGGCGGTCGTAGTTGATCACGGTGTGCTCGCGCGCGAGCGCTTCCGCGAGGGAGGCGCCGGTCGATCGCGTGTTGAACGCGCCGACGACGAGGATGATCGGCGAGCCCGTGCCGAGCCGATCGAATGCAATGGTGGGTCTCATGCACGGTTAGACCCCCGGCGCCGAAAAACTCATCGGTACCTCGAACCCCTTGCACAGCGCGGCGGAGAACGTCGTGATCTCGGCGACCTGGCCGTGCTCGACGCGGAGCAGGTGGATGCCCGAGAAGCGATGCTCGGAGGCGCCGTGCGGACGCATGTACGCTGCCGCGGCGAGCTGCGCGTTCGCACCGATCGCGGCGAGGCGATGGGTTCCGTGGAACGTCATCGGATAGTTCGCGAACAGCGTCTCGACCATCGCCTTGCTCTCGAACCACAGCGCTGCCGGCGGCATCGCCCACCGTACGTCGTCGCGCAACAGCGCGGTCAGCGCCGCGGCGTCACCGGCCTCCCACGCGGCCATGTAGCGTGCGAGGAGCTCGCGCTCCGGCTCGGACGGCGGCGCGAGCGGCGTCCAGTCAGCGCGTCCGCTCGGCACGAGCGTGCGCATCGTGTCGTGCGCTCGCTGGAGCGCGCTCGTCACCGCACCGACCGTCCCCTCGAGCATCTCGGCGACCTCCTTCGCCGACCAGCCGAGGACGTCGCACAGGATCAGGATCGCGCGCTGGCGCGGCGGCAGGTGCTGCAGTGCCGCGAGAAACGCGAGCTCGACCGACTGGCGCGACGCGACGATCGTCTCGGGATCGAACAGCCGATCCGGAAACGGCTGCATCCACGGCAGGTCGGGCCGGAATGGCGGCGTCGCGCGCGGCTCGTCGTCGGGTGCGACCGCGCGGACGACATCCTGCGGCAACACGCGCGCCGGGCGCTTCTCGAGCGCATCGAGGCACACGTTCGTCGCGATGCGATACAGCCAGGTCCCCAGCTGCGCGCGGCCCTGGAACGTGGCCCGTGATCGCCAGGCGCGCAAGAACGTCTCCTGGACGAGGTCCTCGGCGTCGTCGAACGAGCCCATCATCCGGTAGCAGTGCACGCGCAACAGCCGCCTGTGGGTCTCGAGCTCGGTGGTGAACGCGGCCTGATCGGGATCGCTCACGCATCCCGGATAGCACGGTTCATTCACCGCTTGTCATCACCTCGTCACGCGATCGATCGGACGACGCCGCCGTCGACGCGCACCGAGGCGCCGGTCGTGCCGCTGGCGAGCGCGCTCGACAGGTACACGATCATCGCCGCGATCTCGTCGGGCGTCTCGAACCGACCGAGCAGCGATGACGGCCGCGCGGTCGCGAAGAACTGCTTCTCCATCTCGGAGATCGACAGCTTCTCGTGGGCCGCGAGCTCCTTCACGAACGTGGTGACGCCCTCCGATGCGGTCGGTCCGGGCAGCACGGCGTTGACGGTGATGCCGGTGCCGCGAACATGCTCGGCGAGACCGCGCGCGACCGCGAGCTGCGCGGTCTTCGTCGTGCCGTAGTGGATCATCTCGACGGGAATCTGCAGGCCCGACTCGCTCGACACGAAGATGATGCGGCCCCAGTTGCGGTGCCGCATGCCACGGACGTAGTGCCGCGACAGCCGCACGCCGCTCAGCACGTTGGTGTCGAAGAACGACATCCACTCGGCGTCGCTGATCTCCTCGAACGCGCGCGTCGCGAAGATGCCGGCGTTGTTGACGAGGACGTCGACCTCGGGGAGGCGCTCGATCAGCAGCTTGCAACCGCTCGCGGCGCCGACGTCCGCGGCGATGCCGTCGACCGTCGCGCCCGGCACCACCGTGCGGAGGGTCGCGAGCGCACCGTCGCCGCGCCCCAGCGCGCGGCCGTTGATCGTCACGTGTGCGCCTTCCTTCGCGAAGAGGCGCGCGGTCGAGTAGCCGATACCCGCCGTCGAGCCGGTGACGAGCACGGTCTTCTTCGCGAGTCCGAGGTCCATGCGAGCAGGCTAGCGCGCTGTCGCGGATACGACAGGTTGCCCGTGCAACTCCTCGCAACCTACTGGACCGGTGCGTCGCCGATCGTGCGTACCGCCGCGACGAGCGCGTCGTACAGCGGCGGCGGCGCGGCGGCGGCACGCCGGATCCCGGTGCCGTCGTCGACGCGCACGCACGCGCCCGGGGCACCTGCTGCGATCAGCGCATCGAGCAGTGGCTGAAGCTCGACCATGCTCTCGTCATGCAGGCGGTATGCGAGGTGCACGTCGCCGGGGCATGCGAATCTTCATGACCGGCGCCACCGGCGTGATCGGCCGGCGCGCCCTGCCCTCGCTCGTGCAACGCCACACCGTGACGGCGGGCGTGCACCACGAGAGCTCGCGCAAGCAGGTCGAGGCGGCCGGCGCGCAGTGCGTCGTCGTCGATCTGTTCGACTCGGCGGGTCTCCGGCGCGCGATGGAGGGTCACGACACCGTCATCAACCTCGCGACGCACATCCCGTCGGCCGCGTGGAAGATGCTGTTCAAGCACTTCTGGGCCGAGAACGACCAGATCCGGTCGACCGGCGTACGTAACCTCGTCGATGCGGCGATCACGTGCGGGGTCACCCGGTTCGTCCAGGAGTCGTTCGCACCGGCGTACCCGGATTGTGGCGACGAGTGGATCGACGAGACGACGCCGCTCGATCCGCCGGCAAACAGCCGATCGCTCCTCGACGCCGAGAACGCGGTGTCGCGCTTTGGCGCCGTGAACCGTGCCGGCATCATTCTCCGGTTCGCGGCGTTCTACGGGCCCGACGCGATGCAGGTGAAGAGCTTCGTGCGGGCGGTCAAGCTCGGCGTGGCGCCGATGCCCGGCAGCCCTCGTGCGTTCGTCTCGTCGATCTCGCACGACGACGCCGCGCGCGCGGTCGTCGCCGCCGTGACCGCGCATGGCGGCACGTACAACATCGGCGACGATCAGCCACTGCGGCGCGGCGAGTACTTCGGCGAGCTCGCGGCGGCGATCGGCGTCGATCCGCCGCGCTTCTTGCCGACCTGGACGAAGCCGCTGTTCGGCGCCGCAGGTGACGCACTCGCGCGATCGATCCGGATCTCGAACCGCATGTTGCGGGTCGAGACCGGATGGCATCCGCTGCTGCCGAGCGTCCACGAGGGCTGGCGTGCGACGCTGCGGCCGCCCCCGTCGCGCGCGCCGGCCGGCGCGACCGTCTGACGCGCCGGATCTAGTCCGGCTTCTCGACGACGACGTACGTGACGCTGCTACCGCTGTACTGCGGCTGGTAATACGTGCCTCCGCAGTTGTAGTAGGGGTGGCCGTACGCGTAGTAGCTGCCGCAGCCGCTCGGCAGCGAGTACACCAGCGAGCCGATCGCCGCCGCGGTCACACCTGCCGCGACGCCGCGTGCGACCGGGTAGCCGTAGCCGCCACCGTAGTACCGGCCGCCGCGGTAGTAGCCGTAGTCGCCGTGGACGTCGACGTCGCGATTGACGTTGCGGTTGACGTTGACGTTGCGGTTCACGTTCGTGCTGCGGTTCTGGATGTTCGTGTTGCTGCGCGCCTGGTAGTTGCCGCGGTTGTAGCCGCCGCTCGGCCGGCTGTAGCTGCCGCCGCCTCGGCTATAGCCGCCACCACTCGGTCGGCTGAAGCTCGTGCGTGCGCCACCACCGCCGCCGGCGCGCATACCACCGCCACCGCGGCCGCCGCCGCCGCGGCCGGCGTCTGCATCCTCGACGTGGAGTCCGCCGACGATCGCGAACACCGCGAACGTCAGGAGGGTCGTCTTGTCTGAGCGTGATCGGGTCATCGCCTTCCTCCTTTCATCGCCTCGCGCTGCGCTTCGTGCGCCTCGCCTGCTCGCCCTGCTTCTGCTGCGTCGAGAGATCGGCGAGCGCGATCTCGTGGCTGCCCTTCGGCGGCACGAACGCGAACGCCGAGGCCGCGTGCCGTGCACCGAGGTCCCAGGTCATCTCGACCGTGTGCTCGGGGCGCGCCGGATCGTCCGTCGTGGTGAACACGAGCTTCTTCGGCAGCGGCTTGTCGCCTTGCTGGATCCAGATCTGCCAGTCGACGCCCGGCTGACGGAACGCGAACTGGTCGGTCGCGACGCCATCGATCGTCGCCGGGCCGACGTAGGTCGCGGCCGTCACGTCCTTCAGCACGTCCGGATCGGCGCCGATCCGGAACAGATCGACGAGCGGCAACTCCAGCCCATATCGGGTCTGGAGCAGATCTGCGAGCTGCTTGATCGTCCCCGGCGCCTGCGCGGTCCCGTAGTAGCCCATCTTCGGGCTGTAGATCGTGAACGTGTGGCCGTCGAAGAAGAGCTGGCGGTCCTTGCGGTCCGACACCAGGTTCGCGCGGACCTTGTTCGGGCGCTCGACGAGGACCTCGCCGCGCGCGTCGAGCTTCACCCGCTGTCCGTTGTCGAGCACGTAGTCGGTATGCGTGGTCGTGCGGACGGAGAAGCTCCTTTGAGCGCGCAGGAAGGTTCCCATCTGCGTGACCGCACGAGTCGCGTGCGGGTCGATCACCGGCGGTTTCGCAGCCACCGGTGACTTCTCTACCGGCATTTCCGCCGGTGCCGCGTCCGCGGCGAGTCGGGCCCCTGCGGTTGCCGCGGCCGCGAGTTCGGG
>JAEWJO010000033.1 GCA_023386455.1 Pseudomonadota bacterium
GTTCGCGAGCGCGAAGATGATCGGCCGCTCCGCCATGCCCTTCAGCATCTCGGGCTTCACGGTGCCCGCGACCGACAGGCCCATGAACATGTCGGCGCCGATCATCGCGTCGGAGAGCGTGCGGCGGCCGTCGTCGGCGATCGCGAACTTCTCCTTGTGGCGGTTGAGGTCCTTGCGGCCCTTGTGGATGACGCCCTTGCTGTCGACGAGCACGACGTTCGCGGCGCGCATGCCGAGGCTGCAGAAGAACTCGACGCAGGCGATCGCGGCGGCGCCGGCACCGGACAGGACGAGTCGCATGTCCTCGAGCTTCTTGCCGGCGAGCTGCGCGGCGTTCAGGAGACCGGCACCCGAGATGATCGCGGTGCCGTGCTGGTCGTCGTGGAACACCGGGATGTGCATCCGCTTGCGGAGCTTCTCCTCGATCTCGAAGCACGCCGGCGCGGAGATGTCCTCGAGGTTGATCCCGCCGAACGTCGGCTCGAGCGCGGCGACGATGTCGCAGAACTTGTCGACGTCCTTCTCGGCGATCTCGAGATCGAAGACGTCGATGTCGGCGAACTTCTTGAACAGGCAGGCCTTGCCCTCCATCACCGGCTTGCCGGCGGCGGGGCCGATGTCGCCGAGCCCGAGCACGGCGGTGCCATTCGAGATGACGGCAACGAGGTTGCCGCGTGCGGTGTACTCCCAGCTCCGGTCTTCATCCGCGGCGATCGCGAGGCACGGCTCGGCGACGCCGGGCGTGTACGCGAGAGACAGATCGATCTGGCTGACGAGCGGCTTCGTCGGGACGACCTCGAGCTTCCCCTTGCGTCCGCGCGAGTGGTAGTCGAGTGCGTCTTCCTTTCGACTCATGCGGGCAAACCTAGCGCATCTACCCGGTGCTACGATACCGACGTGGGCTGGCTCTCCGACCTGCTCCGAGGAGGTGGCGACGAGGTCGGCTGGGACGATCTGATTCGCCGGATCGTCGAAGCGATCCTGCCTCTGCGCGTCTACGGACCGAAAGGCGAGGTCACGTTCCCGGCCGAGGTCGTCGTCCGAATCACCGTCGCCGAAGGCAGTACCGACGTCGTACGCGGGTTCATCGACCGTCCCGACCTCGACCACGACGTCGGCGCGACGCTCGCCAACCGCGCGGATATCGCGACGGAAGCACTCCCGATGCGCGAGTACGTCGTCTCGACGGCCGACCGCCTGTCGATCACCGCGACCGAGGGCGCGCCGCGCACGTGGTCGTTCGCGATCGACGGCGGCGACCTTCGCGGCCAGACGCTGACCCCCCCGGCCGGGTGGACCGAGCTCGCGTTCGGCCGCGGCGATTGGCACGGCGCCGATCACGGTGCCAAGAATGATCTCGTGGTGTGCGCTCGCACCGAATTCGTCAGCCGCCGCGCGGGCCGGCTCTATCGTGCCGGGCACCAGCTCGAGGTCGCCGCGCTCGATCAGGGCGACGAGCTCGTCGTGCGCCGCGCGACCGGCGAGGCCGTGCGACCGGCGCGTACCGCACGCGGGCGTGCATCCGTGAAGCCGGGCGACACGATCGAGCTCGGCGATGGTCACGGCAAGGCCGTGAAGCTCGTCGTGAAGCGGAGCTGAGATGGCGGCGATCACGAAGGACGGCCTCGATCAGTTCCGCATCGAATTCCGCGAGCTCGCGAAGGTGCGCCGCGGCGAGCCGGTGCAGGTCGATCCGTTCCTCATCGCGCAGGCGATCGCGATCTGCATGCGCGAGTGCACGGTTCGCGCGGCGACCGGCAACGCGCTCGTCTGGAATGACTACCGGGTGATCCTCGCGCGCAAGGACTTCGACTTCATCCGCCCGCTGCAGTCACCGCTCGAGCGCGACCTGCGCAGCGTGCTCGCGCAGGAGGCGAGGGCGCGCGCGGCCGAGCTCGTCGGCGAGCTGCGCGTCACCGTCGTGTTCGACGAGGCCGACGAGCTGCCGGCGGGCAGCGGCGTCGTGCGCGTCGCGTTCGTGCCGACCGACAAGCTCGCTGCACCGCGCGCCGGCGAGATGACGATGCGCCTCGACGCGTGGCAAGCCGCCGGCGAGATCGTCGCGAAGGCGCCGAAGTCCGGCGAGGACACCGTGCTCGTCGCCGACACGTTCGCGGGGCAGGGCGCGCCCCTGCGCTGGCCCGGCGGCACGGCGGAGGTCACGCTCGCGACGACGTACGTGCTCGGCCGCACCCACGCGGAGGCGCCGGCGCGGTTCATCGCGCTCGGCACCGGCACCACGATCAACAAGCAACACGTGTGGATCGCGGCAACGGCGACGACCGTCCGCATAGGCCGGTTCGCGAAGGCGAACCCGGTGCACGTCAACGGCGAGCTCCTCGCCCCGGGCGACGAGGTGGAGGTCACGCGGCCTGCGGAAATCTCGCTGTCGCGCGGCGACCTCGTATTCATCGTCGGCTAGGCTCTCCGCGATGGGGTTCGACCTTCGCGCGGGCGGTCTCGACCTGCCGACCGCCGCGTCGACCGACGCGTCGACCGACCGGCGAGCTCGAGGATCCAGACCTCGTTGAAGCGCCGCGCCGTCACCGTCGGGGTCACGCTGATCGAGCTCGCCGCGTTCGGCGGCGCGCTCGCGATCGTGTGGTGGCTCGGCCGCGTCGCGTCGACCGACTGGCTCGCCCGCGTCGCCAGGCTCGGGCTGACGGCGCCCGCCGAGGCGGTCGTCCGCGGTGCCGCGCGCAGTGCGTGCCTCTACATGACGATCGGCATCGGCGTGCTCGCCGCCGCGCGCATCGCGAGCGCACGGCGGCAGAGCGAGCTCGCGATCCACGTGCCGTGGCTCGTGCCCGCGGCGATCGGTGCATCGCTGCTCGGCTTCGCGGTGCACCTCGCGTCGATCGAGGTCGCGCAGGGCGCCGCGGTGCTGCCGACCGCCGCCGGGTTCGCGCAGGGGTTCCTCGTCGGCAGCGTCGCCGCCGCGATCATCCTCGTCACACCGATCGATCTCGCCGAGGCCGCGCAGCGCGCGCGCACGCCGATCGCGATCATCATCGCCGCGATCTTCGGGGCGCTCGCCGTCGCCGGCTCGGGACCCGCGGGCACCGGCACGCGCATCAACCTCGGCCCGCTTCAGCCGATCGAGCTCGTGAAGCCGCTCGCCGTCGTGTTCCTCGCGGTCTACTTCGGCGCGCGCGCACCGAAGCTGCGATGGCAGCGCCGGCGCGTGCTCGGCCTCCGCTGGCCGCGGCTCGAGCTGATGGTCCCCGCGCTCGGCGTGCTCGTGATGATCGTCGCCGGCCTCTACCTGATCGGCGACCTCGGCCCGGTCCTGCTGCTCGCGTGCGTGTTCCTCGGCATGTTCTTCCTCGTCAGCCGCGCGACCGGCTGGGTCGTGATCGCGCTCGCGCTACTCGCGGTCATGCTCGGCATCCTCGCGACGTGGCCGCACCTCGCCGGCTCCGGCACGGTGCAGACGCGCCTCGTGATGTGGCAGGACCCGTGGACCAACGGGCTCACGAACGGCCACCAGCTCGGCGAGGGCCTGTGGGCATTCGCCGCCGGCGGCTGGACCGGGCAGGGCCTCGCGCATGCCGCGACCCCACTCGTGCCAGCGGGGAAGACCGACCTCGTGCTCGCGACGCTCGTCGAGCAGATGGGCGCGGTCGGCCTCGTCGCGTATCAGCTCGCGCTGCTCGCGATCGTGCTCGGCGCGCTGCGCGTCGCATCCGCCTCGCGAACTGCCGAGCGCGTGCTGATCGCCGGCGGCATCGCGATCCTCGTGCTCGCGCAGTGGATCGTGATCCAGGCGGGCACGCTCGGGCAGCTGCCGTTGACCGGCATCGTCGTGCCGTTCATCTCGTCGGGGCGCTCGAGCATGGCGGTGTTCGTCGCGATGACCGCGCTCGTCGCGCGCCTCGCCGCGGACGGCCGCGCTCGCGCAGCCTCGACCGAGCTCGACGAGCTACACGGTGCCGCGCGCGGTGTCTCGCACGTGGCGGTCGGGTTCGCGCTACTCGCCGCGC
The DNA here is from genome assembly GCA_023386455.1 of Pseudomonadota bacterium. Lineage (GTDB taxonomy): Bacteria > Myxococcota_A > Polyangia > Haliangiales > Haliangiaceae > JABFXX01. The sequence goes on from JAEWJO010000033.1 coordinate 3,984, forward strand.
TCGCGGGCATCGCCGCCGCGACGTTCCATCGCCGCGAGACGAGTGGTCGCGGCATCCTCGTCCGCCTCGGCGACGGCACGCTCATCACTCGCTACAACCCGCGCCTCGTCGTGCTCGCCGGGAGGATGCGGCGTGGCCCGATCGTCGATCGCAACGGCACGCCGCTCGCGACGTCGCCGACCGCCGGCACGCGCACCTACCCGCTCGGCGCCGCACTCGGCACGCTGCTCGGACCCTCGCCGTCGACGGTGTTTCTGCCATCGTGGGCGCTCGAGCGCGTGTTCGACGCCAGGCTCCGCGGCTACACCGATCTCGGCATGTTCCTGCCGCTGCTCGACATGAACGATGTAGCGCGCGACAAGGCGTTCGCCGCGCTCGACGAGAACCTCGCCGCGCGCACCGTCACGCTGACGCTCGACGCGCGCCTCCAGAAGAAGACTGCCGAGCTCGCGCGCGACCTCGTCGCGAAGCGCCGCGTGCCCGCGGCCGCGATCGTCGTGCTCGACGTCTCGACCGGCCAGGTGCTCGCCCGCGTGCAGGTCCCCGACTACGACCCGGCCAAGGCGACATGGCAGGCGCGCGTCCACGCGAACGACGCGCCGTACCTGAAACGGTTTCGCGGCGCGTACGGCGAGTGGCCCGACAAGACCGGCATCCAGGGCATGTTCCAGTCGGGCTCCGTCGGCAAGCTCGTCACCGCGCTCGCCGCCGTGCGCAGCGGTCGCGGCGACGCGCGCCTCGAGTGCCGCGACGAGGACGCCCAGGGCCCGCTGTTCACGCTCCCCGCGTGGTCCAGGCCGATCCACGACTTCACGGGCGATCGTCCCCACGGCGCGCCGGATCTCGCCGCGGCCCTCGCGGTCTCGTGCAACGTCTACTTCGGCCAGCTCGGCCTGCTCCTCGGTCCGGAGCCGTTCGAGCACCTCCGCGCCGCCGGCCTCGAGGTCGGCTACGGCACGCGCTTCGATCCCGGAACGTCCGGCTCGCGCCACCTCGCCTCGACCGCGTTCGGACAGGGCGCGATGGTGATGAACGTGATGCAGGCCGCCCGTCTCGTCGGCGCGCTCGCCGCCGGCGGCCGCTACATGCGCTGCCCCTCGACGATGCAGCTCGACGGCGCGTGCACGGCGACCAACCTCGTCGACGATCCGCAGGCGCTGCGCCCCATCCTCGACGGCATGCGCCGCGTGATGGTCGACGGCACCGGCGGCCGCCTCGACGAGCCCGCCGGCGTGCGCGTCTACGGCAAGACCGGCACCGCCGACGTGAAGGGATTCGCAGGCGAGGAGCCGTTCGGGATCGCGCGCGCCCAGGTCGCGGCGCCGCACTCGTGGTTCGTCGCATTTGCCGAGCCGAGCTCCGCTACCGAGGGCGCGATCACCGCCGAGCATCGTCTCGCGATCGCGGTCGTCGTCCCGCGCGGCGGCACGGGGTCGTCGGCCGCCGGCCCGCTCGCGATGCAGGTTCTCGCTGCGGCCAAGGAGCTCGGCTATCTGCAGTGACGATGATCGCGTCGATCATCGGAACGTGTGCGTCGCTACAAAACGCGTCCTCTACACGAGGTGTCTTTCGAGATCCGGTTCGAACGGTTCGAACGTCCCCTCCGGAGGGCTAGGTCAGTGCGAGATGTCTTTCGAGATCCGGTTCGAACGGTTCGAACGTCGTTTCCGGAGGGCTAGGTCAGGCGAGATGTCTTTCGCGATCCGGTTCGAACGGTTCGAACGGGTTTCGGAAGGACACCTCGTCCGAGATGCCCTTCGCGATCCGGTTCGAACGGTTCGAGCTCCTGGGAGCCTTGCTGCCGGGCGGCCGCTGGTTCGAACGGTTCGAACGGGTTTCGGAATGACACCTCGTGGAGACGGCGGAGATTGTCGTGGATCTCACATCTGCCGATGGCCGCGGTACGATGTCAACCGTGTGCGCGCGTCGCGGATCCGACCCTGGCGTGCCCACCACTCCGTCCACCGACGATCACTCCGTCTGGAGGAGGCCGTCTCCTTCGACGCCACCTCCGGCGGGTTCATCTGACCCTGCGCTTGCCGCGACGTCAATTGCTCCTCGGAGCGACGCGCAGGTCGCCGAGGTCGCCGAGGTCGCCGAGGGCAGCGGCACGCGGCACGTGCCCGAGGCGCCGCCGGTGGATCCCACGGCGATGCGCGCGGACGCCGATGGCGCCGACGCCTCGTTGCCGCTCGGGTCGATGAATGCGGCGTCGACGCGGTTTGTCCCTGACGGACCGGTGGCCGACGCGAGCAGCACGCGCTTCGTCCCCGACGGCCCCGGTGGACCTGTTGCCGACGCGAGCAGCACGCGCTTCGTCCCCGACGGCCCCGATGGATCGGTGGCCGACGCGAGCAGCACGCGCTTCATTCCCGACGGGCCCGAGCGTGCGTCGAGCGTGCGCGAGCAGATCGCGCGCTTCGATGTCGAGCTGCCGGCGTTCGGCCGGTTTCGCGCCGATGCGCTGCTCGGCGTCGGCGCGATGGGCACCGTCTACCGCGCGCACGACGACGTGCTCGGGCGCGACGTCGCGATCAAGGCCTTGCGCGCGAGCCACGAGGCCGGGATCCGCGAGCGGTTCTTGCGCGAGGCGCGCGCGGTCGGCGCGATCCTGCATCCGAACATCCTGTCGGTCTACGACGCGTCGACGCACGCGGGTACGCCGTACCTCGTGATGGAGCTCGCGACCGACGGCTCGCTGCGCGATCGGATCCAGCAGGGCCTCCTCGAGCCCGATCGCGTCCGCGAGCTCGGCATCCAGATCGCGCAGGCACTCGCCGCGGCGCACGCCAAGTCGATCCTCCACCGCGACATCAAGCCCGCGAACATCCTCGCGACGAAGCAGGGCGCGTGGAAGCTCGCCGACTTCGGCATCGCGCGGATGCCCGACTCGACGATGACCGTCGACGGTCAGTTCGTCGGATCGCCGTCGTACGCCGCACCGGAGTCGCTGGGCGCCGGCCAGTTCTCGCCGGCTTCGGACGTGTATGGGCTCGCGGCGACGCTCTACGAGGCGGTCACCGGCGTGCCGCCGCACGGCGATCACGACATGACGTCGGTCGTGAAGAAGCTCGCCCAGGATCCGCCGCCGGTGACGGCGCGACGCGCGACCGTGCCGGCACCGATCGCCGACGCGATCATGCGCGGGCTCGCGCGGGATCCGGCACGGCGACCGAGCGCGCGAGACATCGCGGTGCTGCTCGCGCGCACCGACGAGGACATGGTGCCGGCGGCGCCCTCGCGCGGGCTCAAGCTGCTCGCGGCCGCGTTCGCGACGCTGGCGCTCGTGACGATCGTGCTCGTCGCGCGGTCGAGGCTCGGCGGGCCGTCGCTGGGACCCGCGGCCGCGCGCCCGACCGAGGCCACGCCCCAGGCGGAGCGCCTCCCGGCGCAGCGCGGGCCCGGTCGCGCCGACGTCGCGCGTGAGAACGAGGCGCCGAAGGGCGCACCGGGCTTCGCGCAGCCGCCGGGAGCGACGTCGCTCGAGGGCGCACTGCCGAGCGTCGTCGACGAGAACGGCAATCCCGTCGACGAGGAGACCGCGAAGCAGATCCTCGAGCAGATGGAGCGCGATGCGCGTGAGGAGGCCGAGCGCTGGAACAAGCGGAAGAAGGGCAAGCGCCGCGGCCGTTGGGCGTCGCCCGATCCGTGGGCCGTCGACCGCTGACGGCATCGACCGCTGACGGCGTCGACCGCTGACGGCGTCGACCGTTGGGCGTCGCCGGATCCGTGGGGCGTCGACCGCTGACGGCGTCGACCGCTGACGGCGTCGACCGCTGACGGCGTCGACCGCTGACGGTCAGCCGTCGACGAGGATCGGCACGCTGAGGCGCGCGCCGATCGCGAGTGCACGCAGGAAGGCGGCGACCTGCTCGGTCTCGGCGTCGGCCTCGGTCGGGAGGTGCGCGAGCGCGAGTGCGCGCTGCCGGCCGGTCTCGTCCTTGAGGTCGTGGAGGCTCGTGTCGTGCGGGATGACGCCGCAGAACAGCGCGAGCATCAGCGAGTGGGTCGGCGCGAGGTTGCCGACGAGGAACATCATCTGGAACAGCTGATCGGAGCTGATCTCGACCTTGCCGTCGGGACTCTCCCAGCGGACGCCGAGCGCGACCTTGCTCTCGAAGTACGTACCGCCGGCGGCGCGGAGCTTGGCGGTCGGCGAGCCGTCCCAGCCGAACTCGGCGAGGCCGCGGACGAGGAGCGCGCCGGCGGTGCAGGCGAGCGTCGTCGGCAGGCGCGACATGAGCCAGGCCTCGACGTGCTCCGGGATCGGATAGCGGATGCGGCGATGGCAGGCGAACTCGCGCGGCAGCTCGGCGGGGCAGCGCTCGCAGTACTCGGAGACCTCGTCGAGCGGCTTGGCCTCGTTCATCAGGTCCTGGAGCGTGACGCCGCGCGCGGAATCTCCCTCGGTGGTGCGCATCGTCAGCTGGATCTCGATCTCGCTCGGCGCACGCGAGTCGCCGTCCTCCCGCATGTGGGCGAGCGCCGAGCGCGCGAGGATCCGCGTACGGTTCAGGTTCACCAGGCGCTCGACGCCAAGCTGCTTGTGCGGCTCGCAGCGAACCCCGAGGACGTAGTCGATCGCCATCGATCCGACGGTAACAGTCCCGTCCGACGACCGCGATGGGGCTGGCGCGGGCTATGGAAACTCGGCCCGTCGTGGGGTAAGAACACCCCCGCGCGCCCGTAGCTCAGCTGGATAGAGCGTTGGCCTCCGGAGCCAAAGGTCACAGGTTCGACTCCTGTCGGGCGCACTTGAAGACACTAGCCGAGATCGCGATCGAGGCCGGGCTGGTGACGAAGGCCGGGGCGGCGAAGGCCGGTCGCATGGCCGAGGAGCGCAAGGAGCCGCTCGTCGTCGTGCTGATCCGCGAGCTTGGCGTGGACGAGCTGTCGCTGATCGCCGCACTGCGCAAGCAGACGCGCGTGCCGCTGCTCGACCCGGCGCACGCGACCGTCGACGTCGAGGCACTCCGGCTCGTCCCGCGCGACTCCTGCGCGCGGCTGCGGGTGTTGCCGATCGGCGTGTCGACGGACGGCAAGGTGCGCGTCCTGCGCGTCGCGATGGCGGATCCGACGGATACGTCCGCGATCCTCGAGCTCGAGGTCATCGCGAACTGCGAGATCGAGGTCACCGCGCTGCCGCTGTCGGCGGTCGAGGAGCTCGTCAACAAGGGCTACAAGCAGTTCTCGACGGCGGTGAACCGGCCGCGGCCGAAGGCGATGTCCGACAACCTGTTCATCACGTCCCGGCACACGACGAGGGTCCCGACGGTCGACGGGGCCGACCCGCAGGCGGAAACGTCCGTGACCGCTCAGATTCCGCTGTCGGTCCTGTCGAGCGTATCTGCTCCCGACATCGAGCTCCGGTTCGCCGCGCTGTGCCAGCTGCTCGTCTCGAAAGGGATCGTGACGGCGGCCGAGCTGATCGAAGCACTCGACAAGGCAGAGGGCGGCAACTCTACAGATTCCTGAGGCTTGCCCGCCTTTTGTCCGGGCATCTCGGAGGCGCTGCGCTATCATCGTGGCTGGTCGTCCGTCAGGCGACCCATGCCCGCTCATGACATGACCACGGCCCCCATGATCACCTGCGCCGGTTGCAAGCACAGCTACGCCGACACGGCGTTGTTCTGCCCGAACTGCGGCACGGCGAAAGCTCGCGACGCCGCGCCGGCGGGCGATCCGCTCGTCGGCAAGCTGCTCGGCGAACGGTTCCAGGTGGTCGATCTCATCGGGCAGGGCGCATCCGGCACGATCTATCGCGCGGAGCACGTGACGCTCCGCAGGCGCGTCGCGATCAAGGTGCTCCACAACGAGCTGTCGCGCGACGACCTCGCCGTCGAGCGGTTCCGCCGCGAGGCGACGACGGTCGCCGAGATCGACAACGAGCACATCGTCGAGATCCACGACTTCGGGCGCACGCCTGACGGCCGGCTCTATCTCGCGATGGAGCTGCTCGAGGGCGAGACGCTCGACCACGTGCTCGCGCGCGAGAAGCAGATGTCCGTCGAGCGGACCGCCGACATCCTGATCCAGGTCGGCGAGGCGCTGATGGAGGCGCACGCGATCGGCTACGTCCATCGCGATCTGCGGCCGCGCAACGTGTACCTCGCCGTTCGCCGCGGCAAGGCGAACTTCGTCAAGCTGCTCGACTTCGGGCTCGCGAAGCTCGTCGAGACCGACGCGCAGGCCGCGTCGACGAGCCTCGGCATGACGTTCGGCGATCCGCGCTACATGTCGCCCGAGCAGGCGCGCGGCGATCGCATCGATCGGCGCGCCGACATCTACCAGCTCGGCTGCGTCGCGTACGAGATGCTGACGGGATCGCCGCCGTTCGGTGGCAATCGCGTGTTCGACATCCTGAGCAAGCAGGTGACGGAGGTCCCCGCGCCGCTGCCGACGCGCCGTCCCGGCGTTCCGCTGTGGATGGAGGCCGCCGTCGCGAAGATGCTCGCGAAGGATCCGGAGAACCGGTTCGCGACGACGACCCGCATGGTCGAGGCGCTCCGCCGCGGCCTCGAGACGGGCGAGGTGATGGAGGACGTGATCGCGCGCCGCCGCGAGAGCATCCCGCCTCCGTCGGTGTCGCGCGTGATGCAGAAGATGGGCATCCCCGCGCCGCTCGACTCGCCGCTGCCGACGCCGCCGCACGGCATCGGCAAGGAGACCGTGCGCGGCCACGCGATCGAGAACGCCGGTGCGCCCGCGATGCCGGGATATCTCCCGCAGAGCGCGCCGCCGGCGATGCCGCCGCAGAGCGCGCCGCCGGCGATGCCTGCACCGTCG
>JAEWJO010000039.1 GCA_023386455.1 Pseudomonadota bacterium
GCACTCGATAGCGCGGGCTCGCGAGCCCGCCTGCAAAGCCGGCTGGAAGGCCGGCTTTGGCATTTTCGGCGCCTACTCGTCGCCTACTCGTCGGGGCTGGTCTGGCCGGCGCCGAGGCGCGGGCCGAAGAACCGCATGCTCGCCATCAGCACCGTCTCGTCGCTGCCGGTGACGGCGTGGCGTGCCGCGAGGTCGAGGCCGAACTTCATGCCGGCGACGCCGATGCCGCCGGAGAGGTACGTCGAGTCGAGGCCGTTGTCGCGCAGCGCGCCGATGCGCAGCGGAAAGCCGGTCTGGCCGCTGCTCGAGCGCAGGAACAGCTCTGCACCGCCGCCGTAGCGCGCGGAGTGGTCGTCGCCCTCGAGCTTCCACCGCGCGTCGAAGCTGAGTGCGAGGTTCGGGATCGGGCGGGCGTAGAGGCCGCCGCCGACGGCGCGCGCGAACTCGGACGAGTCCTCGCCCCACAGGTTGTAGCCGGCGACGCCGAGGCTGATGACGTCGGTCACCCGGATCGTCGTGCCGAGGTCGAACGTGAAGCCGCTCGCCTTCGGCTCGTCCATGACCTCGGACTTGAAGCTGAAGTACTTCACCGTCGAGCCGAGCAGGATGCGCGGCGTCGCCGGATACGCGAACGAGCCGCCGGCGACGTGCGTGCGGCGCGACAGCGTCATCCCGCCGAGCTCGGGGTTCGAGCCGGCGTACTGATAGAAGAAGCAGCCGGGCGCGGCGTTCGTCGAGTCGCACGCGGAGATGCCGACGAGCGACGCGGTGTCGGAGAGCCGATAGCCGTAGCCGCCCTCGAACACGAGCTCGCGCGTCAGCGGGAGGCCCGCGGGGTTGAGCCCGATCGCCGAGCTTCCCGTGGCACCGCCGCGCATCGCCTCGCCGACCGCGACCTCGCGAGGCCCGAGCATGTCGACGAGCCCATCGCCCTCGGCGTGCGCGCTCGTGAGCAACAATCCGACGAGGATGAGCGAATACCCGACGAGCCGCATTGCCCCAGAGTGTTGGCGCGATTCGGTCTGTCGCGCAAGAAACCGTTATCGCTCTGCCAATTCGGCGCGTGGCACACGCGCTGCACGACAGACAGGCATGACCGACACAATCGATGTCTTGGAATTGCTGAGCTCGCAGCACGACGAGGTGGACGAGCTGATCGCGCAGATCGAGGACAGCGACGACACCGACGAGAAGGAGGACCTGTTCCGCGAGCTTGCCGACAAGCTCGCCGCGCACGCCACGATCGAGGAAAAGATCTTCTATCCGAGCGTCATGGCGGACCAGACCCACGAGCAGCTGCTCGAGTCTGCCGAGGAGCACCTCCAGATGAAGCGGATCCTCGCCGACATGCTGGCGCTCGACGTCGACGACGAGCACTTCGACGCGAAGCTGTCCGTGCTGAAGGAGGAGGTCCGCCACCACGCGCGTGACGAGGAGGAGGACAAGCTGTTCCCGAAGGTCCGCCGCGCGTTCAGCCAGGACGAGCTCGCGGCGCTCGGCAACGAGTGTCTCGCGATGTTCGAGCGGCTGCTCGAGCAGGAGCCGCGCATGAACGTGCCGGCCGAGACGACCGAGGCCGCGCCGCTGCAGCTGTCGATCTAAGGTTAGCTGGGCCGCGCGAACGGCTCGCTGCGGGAAGCCGCGGCGGGCCGTTGCTCGTTTCGGTGCTGCATGCCGGCGCGATCGATGATCACCGAGAGCTCGCCACTGGCCTCGAGCCGGACCTCGAGCACGTTCTGCAGCGTCGTGTCCATCGCGTGGCGCCGGACGGCCTCGTCGATGTCGGCGCGGCTGATGCCCGCACTGTGCATCACCGGCAGGTTGAAGATGCCGCCGCGGTAGAGGACCTGGCTCTCGCCCTTCACGAGCTTCTCGAGCGTCTTGAACCGCGCGGTCAGCACGCCGACGACGCGGTGGAGGATGCACAGCACGACACACGCGATGACGGTCGGGAGCACCGGCGAAGCGCCGACGACCGCGCGCGACAGCACCGCGCCGAGCGTGATCACGATGACGGAGTCGAACGATGACTTGCGTCCGAACGCGCGCATCCCGGTCACCCGGCACAGCGCGACGATCAAAAAGAACGCGACGAACGCGCGCGCGCCCATCTGGAGCGCATCGAGCTCGGTGCCGGTCCCGAACAGTCGCTCGAGCGTCATCGCTTCGCCGACCTGCACCGATCTCGGTACGTCATACGAGACCGCTCTGCACGCGACGATCCAGCAATCCACGAGCGGAGTCGCGGTGGTACGCGCGCTGCATCGGTGACACCCCGATGTCTTCGCGGCACGACATCCTGCGGGCCTTCCAGCGTGTGCGCGAGCGCTCGCTGCGCGTTGCCGCGCCGCTGAGCGCGGAGGACGCGCAGGTCCAGCCGATGCCCGACGCGAGCCCCCCGAAATGGCACCTCGCGCACACGACCTGGTTCTTCGAGACGTTCGTCCTCGCACCACTCGGGGAGAGGCCGGTCGATCCGTCGTTCGGATTCCTGTTCAACAGCTACTACGAGGCGGAAGGCGCACGCGTCGAACGCGCACGCCGAGGTCTCGTGACTCGCCCCGATCTGCCGGCGGTCCTCGCGTATCGCGCCGATGTCGACCAGCGAGTCGCGCACGCGCTCGTCGAGAACCGCCTCGACCGCGCCGGCCTCGACGTCGTCGAGCTCGGCATCGCTCACGAGGAGCAGCACCAGGAGCTGATGCTGACCGACGTCAAGTACGTGCTCGGCACGCAGCCGCTGCAGCCGGCGTATCGCGAGGATCTCGCCGGTGCGCCGCACGGCACCGTGGCCCCGACCGGCTGGGTCGACTTCGAGGGAGGCATCGTCGAGATCGGTGCAGACGAGGGCGGGCTCGCATTCGACTGCGAGCGTCCGCGCCATCGCGTCGTCGTCGAGCCGTATCGGCTCGCGACGCGGCCGGTGTGCAACGCCGAGATCCTCGCGTTCATCGGCGACGGTGGCTACGAGGAACCATCGCTGTGGCTGGCCGATGGCTGGGCGACCGTGGCGCACGAGGGCTGGCGCGCGCCGCTGTACTGGCACGAGACCGACGGCATCTGGATGCAGTACACGCTCGCCGGCGTTCGCGAGGTCGACCCGGCGGAGACCGCCTGCCATCTCTCGTACTACGAGGCAGACGCGGTCGCGCGCTGGGCCGGCGCGCGGTTGCCGACCGAGGCGGAGTGGGAGCACGCGGCGTCGGGCGTCGCGGTGAGCGGTCACTTCGCCGACGACGATCGACTCCATCCGCGTGCCGCCGATGGCGATGGTCTGCGTCAGCTGTTCGGCGACGTCTGGGAGTGGACGCAGAGCGCTTACGCGCCGTACCCGGGCTTTCGCGCGCTGCCGGGCGCACTCGGCGAGTACAACGGCAAGTTCATGGCGAGCCAGCTCGTGCTGCGAGGTGGCTCGTGTCTGACGCCGCGTGGTCACGTCCGCGCGAGCTACCGCAACTTCTTTCCGCCGTCCGCGCGCTGGCAGATGACCGGCGTGCGGCTGGCGGCAGATGGAGGCCTGCCATGAGTGTCACCGCCCGCGTTCGGATCTCCGAGATCTTCGAGGACGACGTCCTCGACGGCCTGCGTGCTCGCACGAAGCGCTTGCCGGTCCGGCTGCTCTACGACACCCACGGCGCCGATCTGTTCGAGCGCATCACCGGCCTCGACGAGTACTACCCGACGCGGACCGAGCTGCGTCTGCTCGACGCACACCTGCCGGCGATCGCCCAGGAGGTCGGCGTCGCGGCGCGCATCGTCGAGCCCGGCAGCGGCGCGAGCATCAAGACCAAGCGCCTTTTGCGCGCGCTCGATCGGCCGGCGAGCTACGTCGGCATCGATGTCGCGGCGGAGATGCTCGCCCACGCGGAGAAGATGCTGCGTGCCGAGTTCCGTGACCTCGACGTCCACACGATCGCCGGCGACTTCACGAAGCCGTTCAAGCTGCCGATGCCGCGCCGGCCGATCGGCAAGACGCTCGTGTTCTTCCCGGGCTCGACGATCGGCAACTTCGAGCCGAACGCCGCGGTCGAGTTTCTCGGCGGCCTGCAGCGGATCGCCGGTCGCAACGCGCGTCTGCTCATCGGCGCCGACGGCACGCGCGACCGCGAGGCGCTGCTCCACGCGTATGACGACCACGAAGGCGTGACCGCGGCGTTCAACAAGAACGTGCTCGCGCACCTGAACCACACGCGCGGCACGACGTTCGACCTCGACCTGTTCGCCCACCGCGCCGTGTGGAACGAGCCGAAGTCTCGGATCGAGATGCACCTCGTCAGCCAGTGCGACCAGGAGGTCGACGTCGGCGGCGAGCGGATCACGTTCGCGAAGGGTGAGCCGATCATCACCGAGTACTCGTACAAGCACACGCTGCACGCGATGCGTGCCCTCTTGATGGCCGCGGGCTGGCAGGTCCGCGCTGTTTATACGGGAACCGAGCAACCGATGCGGCTGTGGCTATGCGAGCCGCGGGAAGCTCTGGGGTAGAGTCGCAACCCGATGGCCAAGTCCGACTCACCGCTCGTCCAGGCGGCTACCGAATTCGACGAAGAGCTCGCGGTGTACGCGCGACTCGGCGAGCTGTTCCTCAAGACCCCGCTCGACACGCTGAAGCACCTCGAGCGGGCGAACACGACGATCGGCGAGATCGCCGATTGCGAGCAGCGCCTGTCGAATGCCGGCAAGAAGCTGATCGAGGCGCTGACCGCCGCACGGCAGACGCAGGAGCAGCTCTCGCAGAGCGTGATCGACTACGCGCCGACGGTGCAGGCGCGCAACGTCAAGCTCCGCGAGCTGATGACCGCGATGGGCGAGCTCGCCGGCGACGTCGCCGCGATCAACACGCAGGTCACCGGCAAGAATGGCGATCAGGGCCACGAGCCGGCGAAGCCCGACACGGCGGAGGTCTCGACGAAGGTGCTCGAGCTCTCCGAGCGCGCCGACCGGCTTGCCGCGACGGCACGCGAGGCCGACTTCGCCGAGCTCGGCGAGCAAGCGCACGCGCTGCACCAGCGGCTGAAGGCGATCGGCACGAAGCTGCAGAAGGCCGGCTCGTAGCTCAGCGCAACCGGCCGGCGGCGGCGCGCGCGGCGTCGGAGAGGATCGGCATCACGCGCGTGGCGACGTGCGCGGGCATCCCGTGCACCGTCCCCAGCTCGACGAGCGGGCGCGCGATGGCCGCGATGTCGACGGCTCCGACCTCGGCGGCAACGGCAGCGAGCCGCGGCCCGAGGGCACCGCGCCGGACGGCGACCGCGAGCGCGAGCCTCGCTTCCGGGACGCTGCCGACGCACTCGAACGGCGAATGCTCGGCGAGCCCGAGCAGCTCCCTGAAGTGATGGTCGTTGGCCGGCAGCTCGCCGAGGTTTCGCCCGCCGAACGTCGCATCGACGATCGCCGGCGGCAGGTGCGCCGCGAACTGGAGCCACACGTACGCGCACTTCGCGCACGTGCCGCACCACGGCTTTCGCACGTTGCACGAGTGCGTCAGCGGCGCGAGCTCGGCGTCGCGCGCGAGCAGCTCGAAGATCACCTCGTCGTGGACGGGCGCGAGCACGCTGAAGTAGCGGACGTTCGCGAGCAGGTGGTCTCGCACGTAGCGATCGAGGAGCTGCTCGGCTGCCCAGCTCTTGCCCCACTGATGGTTCACGCCTTCGCCGCGCCACTCGAGGTTCGCCGCGTTCGCGCTCGCCTCGTGTGCGACGACGAGACCGCGATAGCCGCGCGCGAGCGCGATCGGAAGCGCGGCGAACACCGACGCCGGCGTCTCCGCCGCGAGCACCGAGTGCACGCCGAGATCGGGCCGCAGCTGGACCACCGGCGCGTCGAGGAAGTCGTCGAGGATCCACTGCCGCTCCGCGCGAACGCGTGCCGTCGCGGCGCCGAGTCGATCGAGCAGTGCGTGCTGCGGTGCGGCCGCGCCATAGATCGAGTGCGCGTAGCCGAGTGTCGCGAAGGGCAGCTTCGCGCGCTCGAGCAGGCGCAGCGCGACGAGGCTGTCCTTGCCGCCGCCGCAGAATGCGAGCAGCTCGGTCGGTCCGTCGGGCACGCGTCCCGGCACCGGCGCGCTCGCGACCGGCACGTCCGCGAAGTCGGGCACGTAGTCGGGAAGGTCGTGCTCCCATCGCCACTGCGCCCACACGTTGTGGAACACCGCACGCCACAGGCTCGCGAGCTCCGGCGTCAAGAACCGTGCGTGAGCGCCCAGCTCGATCGTGTCCGGGCGCAAACTCGCCACAGCGTTCAGCTGAAACAGCGCGACGTGGACCGCGATGCGATCGAGCAGCTCTGCGCCGTGCACGCGGGCGAGATCATCGAGATCGATGTCCTCGTACCAGACGGTTGCGTGAAATCGCAGGTCATCGATCGCGCAGCTCGCGGCGATACACGAGCGCCCGCGCTGCACGTCCGTAAGCCTGAGGACTCGCATTGGCTCGACCCTCGCAAAGGCCCTGCAACTCTTGGCCCTGCCTGGCGGCCCACCTGGCCAAACCCGGACCGGCCCTGGCGTATCCTTGCGTGAATTCCGGCATGCGCCGGAGCGTCGAAAGGTCCTATGCGACTACGTAGCGTTCTTGCTTCCCTGTTGTTCGCGGGCTGTACGGTCAGTAACCCGCCGCCGCAGTACGGCTACCAGCAGCAGCCCTACCAGCAGCCCCCGCAGCAGCCGCCGCAACCGCCGCCTGCGCAGCCGCAATACACCGAGCCCCAGCAGCCGCCGCAACCGCCGCCGCCGCAGTACACGGAGCAGCCGCCGGCGGAGCCCTCGCAGCCTGTCTACTACGACGAGCCCGGTTATTACGACGTCAACGTCTCGTTCCAGGGCGATGCCGTCCCGAACCTCGACGTGTTCTTCGACCAGCTCGATCCGTACGGCACCTGGTACGACGACCCGACGTACGGCTGGGTGTTCGTGCCGCAGCAGGCCGGCTACGTCCCGTACTCGAACGGTTACTGGAAGTACACCGACTACGGTCTGCTCTGGGTCTCGAACGATCCGTTCGGCTGGGCGACGGATCACTACGGCCGCTGGGTCTATCAGAATCGCTGGGTGTGGGCGCCCGACCTGAACTGGGGACCCGCGTGGGTCAACTGGCGCCAGGGTGACGGCTGGGTCGGCTGGGCGCCGGCCGGCTACTCGACCGACACCTACGTGCCCGAGGACAACTGGCGCTTCGTGCGCGCGCAAGATCTCTTCAGCGTCGACGTCAATCGCCGCTACGTCAACGGCAACATCAAGGTCTACATCAACGGCTCGGTGCCGATCCTCCGCTATCACAAGTGGAAGAAGCAGGAGTGGGTCGCCGGTCCGTCGGAAGACTGGTTCCGTCGCTACAACGTCTACTACAAGAAGGATCGCGCGCAGCCGCTCGAGCTCGGCCGCTTCGATCGCGATCAGCGCCGCGAGGCCGAGCGCCGCGCGAAGGAGCGCCAGAACGAGTGGGAGGACCGCCGCCGTCGCGAGCAGCAGGTCCGCCGCGATCTCGATGAGCGCCAGCGCCGCCAGCGCGAGGAGGAGCGCCGCCAGGCCGAGGAGCAGAAGCGCCTCGCGAGCCAGCGCGCGAAGCAGGAGGCCGAGCGCAAGCGCCTCGAGGACCAGCGCCGCCGCATGCAGGAGCAAGAGCAGCGTGCGCGCGACGATCGCGAGCGCCAGCGCATCGAGGCGGAGCGCCGCAAGATCGTCGAGCAGCAGGCCAAGCTAGAGGCGGAGCAGAAGCGCCTCGCCGAGGAGCGCGCTCGCCGCCAGCAAGAGGAGCAGCGTCGCCGCGACGACGAGGCGCGTCGCCACAAGGCAGAGCAAGATCGCCAGCGCGCCGAGCAGCAGAAGCGGTTCGACGAACAGCAGCGCCGCGACCGCGAGGAGAAGGCCAAGCGCAAGGCCGACGACGATCGCCGCCGCGCCGAGGATGCCAAGCGTCTCGAGGAGCAGCGCCGCCGCGCCGAGGAAGAGCAGAAGAAGCGCGACGAGGAGTCGCGCAAGAAGGCGGAGCAGGATCAGCGCCGTCAGCAGGAGGAGCAGCGCCGCCAGGACGCGGAGAACCGTCGCAAGGCGGAAGCCGACGCCAAGCGCGCCGAGCAGGACCGGCGCAAGCAAGAGGAGCAGCAGCGCCGTCAGGACGAGGAGAACCGTCGCAAGGCGGAAGCCGACGCCAAGCGCGCCGAGCAGGACAGGCGCAAGCAGGAGGAGCAGCAGCGCCGTCAGGACGACGAGAACCGTCGCAAGGCGGAGCAGGACGCGCGTCGCCAGCAGGAGGAGCAGAAGCGCCAGGACGAGGCGAATCGCCGCAAGGCGGAAGCCGACGCCAAGCGCGCCGAGCAGGACAAGCGCAAGCAAGACGAGGAGCAGCGGCGCGCCGACGAGCAGCGCAAGCGCCAGGACGAGGAGAACCGTCGCAAGGCGGAGCAGGACAAGCGCAAGCAAGACGAGGAGCAGCGGCGCGCCGACGAGCAGCGCAAGCGCCAGGACGAGGAGAACCGTCGCAAGGCGGACCTCGACGCCAAGCGCGGCGAGGCCGAGAAGCGCAAGCAGGAAGAAGAGCAGAAGCGCGCCGACGATCAGCGCAAGCGCGCCGAGGAAGATGCCGCGCGCAAGAAGGCCGACGAGGATCGCCGCCGCGACCAGCAGGACAAGAACCGCGATCGCCAGGAAGACAAGAAGGGCGGCCGCAAGGACCGAAACCCGTAGTCGTCGCCAGCGCTGACGAGCAAGCGGCCCGGCAACGGGCCGTTTGTCAGTTCCGGCGCTACGGGTTCAAGCCGAGATCGATCGCGGTATAGCTGCCGTCGAGGCTGCCCCGATCGAGCGTCGCGGACAGCATGCCGGTGACGCACGGATCGCCGGCGCGCGTGAACTCGCCCGGTCCCGTCGGTGCCGATCCGCCGTCGCCATCGCCACCGGTGATGTCCTGGACGAGCGCCGTGCTCGCCGCTCCGCCCTGGCGGATGTGCAGCTCGTACGTGCCGTCGGAGAGCGTCAGGTGCTCCTCGACGACGCCGGTCGTGTCCTCGCTCCACAGCCTCACCGCCGTGATCGCACCGAACGTGTGCGGCGTGTTGGTCGGAAAGCCATCGCGCCATGTCCCGTTGACAACTCCGCCGACCTGGCATGCGGGCGGAGCATCGATCGTCGCCGAACCGGACGCCGAATCACACGCAGCGAGCAGAACGGCGAACATCAGGATCCGCATCGCCGCAGATACTACTGCGCCATCAGGTTGTCGAACATCGTCTTCAACGTCGCGTTGATGTCGGCCTGTGACGCGGCGCGGAACCGCGGCAGCTCGAAGACCTGATCGAGCGCGCGATCGTGGCGCAGACCCTTCTTGTCGACGCGCATGCGCACCTTCAGGTTCGCGCCGAGGTAGTCGATCGTCAGCGTCACGTTGTTCAGGTTCATCTGCCGCGCGAGATGCGCCGGCGGCTCGAACTTCGCCTCGAACGTCTGGCCGAGCGCGGTCGCTTCGATCTCGTCGACGCGGAAGTCCAGCGAGCCGAGACCGTCGCGCAGGCGCTCGATGTCCTGGTTGCGCATCGTGATCGGAATCGATGCATCGATGTCGACCGCCCAGCTGATGTCGACGTGGCCGCGCAGCTCCCAGTGGACGGTTCGCGACGACATCGACGTGCCGGGTGGGATGCGGAGGTGGAACGGAAGCGGCAGGACGTCGCCGTTCTCGGCGCGCCACGGTCCCTGCCGGACCATGACGCGATCCCAGACGTGGCCGTGGTACGGACCGCCCTTGTAGACCTCGACGAGCTCGACCGTGATCGACGCGACCGTCTGGCGATCCGTCGACGTGAACTCGACGAAGCCTTCGACGGTGCCGCCGTTGAAGAACGTGTCCTGGCGGAGCGCGATGAGCAGCGTGCCGTTGTCGTTGGAGCCCTGCTTGCGGTACGCGAGCTCCGACGGCATCGGCGTCGTGCTCGGCGGCGTCGCGGGCAGGGGTGCCTGCGCCGCGGCCTGGATCTGCTGCTGGCGCTGCGCGATGAGCGCCTTCAGCTGCTCGGGGACCGCGGTCGCCATCACCGTCGCGCCGAGCTGCTGGCCGCCTTGCTCCCACGTCACGACGAGCGGGACGTGACCGAGCCACACCTGCTGACCCGGGCGGAGTGGAACGGTGTCCTTGCCGACGGCACGGCCGTCGATCCAGGTGCCGTTCGCGGAGCCGAGGTCGCGAATGAACGCCTGGCCGTTCTCGGTGAAGATCTCGGCGTGGCGGCGCGACAGCGTCGCGTCCGCGTGCGCGAGCTGACACGCCGACGGATCGCGGCCGGCATAGACGCGCGCGCTGGCACCCTCGAGCTTCGTCTCGGCCCCACCCAGCTGCAGTTGAACACTCATACGACCACGGTATCACCGTGGCCGCCGGGCGTGGTGCTACGGCGCGACGAGCTTGAGCGCGATCAGGACCGGAATGATGATCGCCATGACCGCCTCGCCGGCGATGAGGCCGGAGGCGAGCGGCATGCCGAGCGCGTCGGCGCTCTTCTTGTTGGTGCGCTCCCAGAGCCACATCAGGATACCGCCGAGCACCATCACGAACACGACGGAGCCGGGGACCATCATGCCGATGCCGAGGCCCGTCGCCGACGGCAGCCACTTGCGGCCCCAGGAGATGTAGTGCTCGCCGAGCGTGATCGCGATGCCGACGATGGCACCGATGATCATGAACTGCAGCGCGTGCGCCGGGAGCTTGTCGAAGCCACCCGACAGGACATCGGCGAAGCCGGCGATGCGGATCGAGATCGGCGACGCGAGGCCCGTGCCGCCGACGCCGTAGAGGTCGCGCAGCATCGGATAGACGAGCGCGACGGCGAGTGCGCCGATCGGCGCGGCGATCAGCTGCGAGTACGTGAGGAAGCGCGGCGTCGAGCCGATGATGTGGCCCGCCTTGTAGTCCTGCATGATCGCCTCGGACTGGACGGCGATCGTGCCGGTCGTGCCGCTGGCGGTCAGGTTCGCGGTCAGGTTGCCGGGCTTCAGCGCGGCGAACACGGCCTGCATCATGTTCGTGAGCTGGCTGATCGGTCCCCAGTTCGTCTCGCCGAGGACGCGGAGTCCGACGAGCATGAGCGGGACGGAGAGCGCGGCG
The DNA here is from genome assembly GCA_023386455.1 of Pseudomonadota bacterium. Taxonomy (GTDB): domain Bacteria; phylum Myxococcota_A; class Polyangia; order Haliangiales; family Haliangiaceae; genus JABFXX01. The sequence continues at coordinate 11,094 of JAEWJO010000039.1, forward strand.
GCGATCAGCGTCAGCCAGATCGGCAGGTCGAAGAACACGTACTGGACGATCACGAGGCCGACGGTCGCGATCGCGACGCCGGTGCCGATGAACTTCATCGAGACGTCGCCGGACTTGACCGCCTGACCCGAGAGCGTGCTGAACGAGCGGCGCAGCGTGCTCCACTTGAGGAACAGCGCGGTCAAGCCGCCGGCGATCAGCATGCCGGTGCCCGGCCACATCACCCAGAGGAGGATCTTCGAGCGCACCGGCGCGGCGACGATCTCGGGGACGAGCAGGTGCGGCGCGACGATCCACGCGAGGATGCCGCCGGCCGCCATCGAGAAGTTGACGCGGTTACCGACGATCATGCCGGAGCCGATGCCGAGCAGCGAGACCGAGAAGCCGGCGCCCGCGGTTGCCGCGGTGAGGCCGCCCATCGTCGCGAACACGGTGTCGGGGATCGCCGTGATGATCTCCGCGTGACCGTGGAGGAACGACAGCCAGTCCTCGCCGATGCTCGCGTTGCCGAACGCGCGGCCGCCCCACTTCGTGGTGAGCCACCAGACGAGGCCCGACGCGATCGTCGCGGAGAACAGGGCGATCGCGGCGCGGCGCGCATCCCGGCCGCGCGCATCGAGGACGATGATCGTCTCGGCGGCGGCGATACCGTCGGCGAACGACAGCTTCTCCTCCTCGACGTAGTGCTTGCGGAGCGGGACGGCGAGCAGGATGCCGAGGATCGACGCGAACGTCAGCCAGGCGAACGACTCGTACCACTCGGGGCGAAACGTGTACTGATGATCCGGGTTCTGGATCATCAGATCGAACGCGGCGAGGATCACGCACATGAACGCCGTCTGCGCCGCGGACGTGCCCGCGGTCTGGACGATGTTGTTCTCCCACCGGTTGAAGTTGCGAAACAGGATGCCGAGAAACAGGTAGCCGAAGAACGCGGCGACGACCGAGACGTTCGGACCGAAGCCGAGCTTCAGCACGATGTACGGGTACGACGCGCCCATGATCGCGGCGACGACGACACCGGCGATCACCGCGCGGATCGTGAACTCTCGCGCGCCTGCGGGCTTCGCGATCACGCCGGGCAGGCTGTCGCTGGCGCTGTGCGGATGACCGGATGACTCACTCATTCCAGGCGCGAACGTACACGCTTTTCATTTCGGGAGCGGAGCCTTCGCGTGGAAGATGCGACCGACGACCTCGCCGTCCGCGAGCACGGGCTGCGTCCAGAGCGCGTGAAGGGCACGGCGCTTCGCGTCGAGGAGCAGAGACGCGCGGTCGCCGAGCCACGTCGCACCGCGTCGCACCGTCGAGAGGGCCGCAAACGGTGCACTGTTGATCGCGCCGTGCTGCGTGCACTTCATCGCGCGCGGTCCCGGCGTGCAGGACGCGTGGACGAAGCGGCCGCTACCGCCTTCGTTATCGTAGTACGCGACGTGCAGCGTGCCAGTCCGGGCGTCGAGCGCGACGGTCGGGACCATGTGAATCGCGCAGCCATCGCCGGCGAGCCTCGTTCGCGTCCACTTCGCGCCGCGGTCCTTCGACGTCGCGAGCACGAGCTCCCAGCGGGCGTCGCGGCCACCGCGCACGTAGACGACGTGGACGAGCTTGCGCTTGTCGTCGACCGCGATCGCCGGGTCTGCGAGGAAGTACGGCAGGACCTCGTCGCCGCCGCTGACGACCACGGGCTGCGAGAATGTCGCGGCCCCGTCGGTCGACGCGGTGTACTCGATCTCCTGCATCGCCGAGCCGAACGCGCCGAGCGGGCTGCCGTCGATCGTGACGATGTGGAGCGTGCCGTCGCCGGCG
>JAEWJO010000069.1 GCA_023386455.1 Pseudomonadota bacterium
TCGGGGACGGTGCGGCCGCCAGCTGCGGCGGCGACCAGCGCCACTCCTACTTCAACCCCGGGTCCGGTACCGCGGTCGCCTACTCGGCGATCGCGTTCGCACCGACGACATAGGCGATCAGAACTTGTAGCTGATGCCGAGCCGCAGATAGAGGTTGAAGTCGGTATCGAACATCGAGTGCGAGAACTCGTTGACGAAGAGCGCGCGCTCCTCCTGGAACGGCGCCCCCTCGAGGATGCCGAACACGTTCCACCGCTGGTCGACCGCGATCTCGGCGATCACCGAGGTCATGAGGCGGATGCCGCTCTCGCGCTCGGTGAACTTCCAGTTCTCCATCTCGTTGCCGGTCGTCAGCTTGTTGACCCGCAGCTGATCGTCCTGCGAGAGCTGACCATTCTTGTACTGGCGGCACACCGCGATCGGGTCACCGTCGAAGTCCATCGTGCCCGTCGTCTTCAGCTCGGGGCAGTGGCGGTCGCTCCAGATGTCGAAGTAGACGCGCGCCGAGATCGTGACGTTCGACAGCGCCGTCAGCGACGCGGCGACACCGACGTCCCACGTGAAGCCGTTGCGGCGCGAGTCGTCGAGGAGCTTGCTGCCCCACCAGATGTCGCTGAACACGCCCGCCGAGAACGGGTTCGCATCGGCGAGCATCGCGCGGGCACCGAGGCCGAGCTCGTTGCGCGCGAGCATCGTCCGGACGCCGACGCCGGCATCGAAGCCAAACTTCTTGGCGAGCTTGCCCGCGCCGACGTTGATGCGCGCGTTCACGTAGTACGGATAGCCGGCCGACAGATCGACCGTGGAGCGGCCGCGCGGCAGCGTGCGCGCGCCGAACGACGACAGACCCTTCTGCTCGGCGGCGAGCTCGGCCTCCGACAGACCGGCGACCGCGAGCTCGCGCGACAGCGTCTGCGTCTTGCCGCCCTCGATCGTCAGCGTCTGCTCGAACGCCTGGAACCCCGGCATCTCGATGCGCACGACGGTCTCGCCGACCTCGACCTCCTGATCGAGCGGCGTCTTGCCCGCGGGCAGGCCGTTGATCAGCACGTCGGCCTGCGCCGGGGTCGACAGGATGCGCAGCCGGCCGACCGGCTTCAGGGTCGCCTGCACGGTGACCGACTGGCCCGCCTCGACGCGCACCTTCTGCTCGAACTGCTTGTAGCCATCGAGGCGAACGACGACCGGGTGCTCGCCCGCCGACACCTTCTTGTCGACCGGCACCTTGCCGACGTTCGCGCCGTCGATGAAGACCTGCGCCTCCGGCACCATCGACACGACCTTCAGCGTGCCGGCGTCTCCCGGGGTGTCCTGGTTGAGATCGAACTTCACGATCTGCGAGCTGCCGGCCGCGACCTTGACGGTCTTCTCGCCGGTCTGCATGCCGGGCGCCTTCACCTGGACGATGTGATCGCCCGCCTTGACGTCCTTGATGTCGACCGGGACCGGGCCCATGTCGGTGCCATCGATGAACGCGCGCGCGCCCTGCGCGTCGGAGAGCACGCGGACGACGCCGACGCCGCCGTTCATCGTCGACTGCAGATCCGCGCGGACCTTCGTCGCCTCGTTCGCCTTCACCTGCACCGTCTGCTTCCACGGCAGGCTCGGCGGCTTGCGGACCTCGATCACGTGCAGGCCCTCGATCACGTTGCTGATGAGCGCCGGCGTGTTGTCCGGGTGCTTGTTGCCGTCGATGTAGACCTCGGCGTCGGCCACGTCGGCCTCGACGACGATCGTTCCGTACTTCGGCTTCGCGATCTCCTTCATCTGCGGCAGCATCGTCGACGTCTGGTTCTCCGTCGCCGAGAGCCACGTCTCGTACGGCTCGAAGCCGTCCTTCTTCAGCTGGATCTGGTGGCGGCCCGGCGACACGGTGAGCGTGATCGGGGCCTGACCCTTCATCTCGCCGTCGAGCCAGACCTGGGCGCCGGCGACACCCTTCGGATCGGCGTCCGCCTTGATGTCGATCTTCGGCGGATCCGCCTTCTTCACGAGCGGAACGAACAGCTCCTGTGTCTTGCGCACGGCGGCGACCGTGAACTGACGCGTCGAGGGCTCGTAGCCCTGCGCCTCGATGATGACGGTGTGCGTGCCCTTCGCGAGCTTGCTCACCCAGGGCGTCTGACCCACGAGGCAGGTCTTGTCGTTGATGTAGACCATCGCACCCGGCGGCGCCGAGTCGATCTTCACCGCGTATCGACCCGGCGTGTTGTTGGGGCACGGCGCAGCAAACGCAGCTTGCGCGGCGAGCCCCAAGGTGACGAGCGTCAGGACAACGAGCCTAGTAATGCGCATCAGGTCCCCTCGTAGAAACGGACGTCTACGAGGCTAACAGTCGTGCGCGGGATTCTCAAACCCGCCGGAGGAAACCTGCAGCGAGCGCACCGAGAAGTGCGACGCCGCACGCGATCCGGTACACGGCAAATCCGACGAGCGAGTTCGAGCCGAGCCACTTGATGAGCCACGCGATCGACGCGTAGCCGGTGACCGCGGCGACCGTGATACCGACCGCGAGCGAGGGCACCGCGCTCGGTCCGAGCATTCGGAACGCGTCTTTTGCCTCGAAGATGCCGGCGCCGGCGATGGCGGGGATCGACAGCAGGAACGAAAACCGCGCGGAATCGGTGCGCGAGAAGCCGAGCAGCAGGATCATGCACATCGTCGACCCGGAGCGCGAGACGCCGGGGACGAGTGCGAGCGTCTGCGCGAGCCCGACGAGCAGCGCATCGGTGTAGGTGATTCCCGACAGCGGGCGGTGGTCAGGACGGCTGCCGACGTAGTGGTCGACGAATGCCATCACGATGCCAACGCCGATCAATGCACTCGCGATCACATACAGCGAGCGCAGATCGCCCTCGATGTGCTTCTTGAGCAAGAGGCCGCAGATCACGATCGGCAGCGTGCCGACCGCGAGCAGCCACGGCAGGCGCCCCTCGAACGTGCCGGGCTCGCGGAACATCGCCGCTGGCAGGTGGACGAGGTCCTTCGCGAAGTACGCGAGCACCGCGACGAGCGTGCCGAGCTGGATCACCGCGGTATACGCGGCGCCGGGATCGGGCTGGCCGAGCAACGCGGGGATGACGCGGAGGTGCGCCGTCGACGAGACCGGGATGAATTCGGTGAGGCCCTGGACCAGACCGAGGAGAGCAGCGAACCAGAGCGCCATCGCTGCCTCCACGCTAACATCAAAGTCGTGACGAGGCTCCTCGCGGTGACCGTGCTCGTTGTGTGTGGCGCGTGTGGCGGCAAATCGCGCACGCCCGCGAAGCCGGACGTACGTACCGACCCGGGTCCGCCTGCGCAGGTCGGCAGCGGAAGCGCACAGCCCGTGTCAGACGCGCTCACTGAACCCGACTGCGATGCGCTGCTCGCGCACGTCGTCAAGGTCTCGGTGGCGGAGCGGCCGGCCGATCAGCAGATCGACGCGGCCGAGATGACCAGGATCCAGACCGAGGCACGTCCGCAGTTCATGGCGGAGTGCCGCGCGTACGATCGCGCGACCTACGATTGCGCCCTCGCCGCGACCGCGACCGCGGCGATCGCGGCCTGTCGCTAGGACTCAGGCGAGGTCGAGCAGCTCGACCTCGAACAGGAGCGTCGCGTTCGGCGGGATGACACCGCCCGCGCCCCGCGCGCCATAGCCGAGCTCCGGCGGGATGCGCAGCGTCCGCTTGCCGCCGACCTTCATCGACGCGACGCCCTCGTCCCAGCCCTTGATGACGCGGCCCATGCCGATCGGAAACTCGAACGGCTCGCCGCGATCCACCGAGCTGTCGAACTTCGAACCCTTCGCACCGTTGACCCACAGCCACCCGGTGTAGTGCATCACGCACGTCTGGCCCTTCGCCGGCGACGCGCCGGTGCCAACCTGGGTGTCCTCGTACTCGAGACCGCTCGCGGTTTTCTCCATGCGGCGACCGTACTCGATCTCGTCAGGGTGTGGATCCCGAAGGGCGGACGAGTTGTGCGAGCTGCCACGACTGGACGTGAAGCAGCTCTTGCGCTCGATCCTGTGTCGCGCGCTGTGCGTCGATGATGATCGTGTTGCCGATCAGCTGGAGGAACACGATCGCGCAGACGATGAACAGCAGCGCCTCGGGAGTCAGGGTCACCGCCCACGGCTGCAGCACGAGCGCGCTGCCCTCGATCGAGTAGCTCGCGGGCACGAGGCCGAGCCCTTCGATCGCGAACGGCACGACGAACGCGAGCACGTGCAAGACGAGGATCGTCCTCGGGAAGCGCACCGTCGGTGTCATCAGGAAGATCGGCAGCGAGCCGAACACGAGGACCGGCAGCACGAGCAACGGGCCGAGCACGAACCCGATCGTCGCGAGCAGCGAGACGTGAAGCGTCACGATCGTCGTGACGAGCACGCTGGTGATCTTCCAGCCTCGCCACATCGTCACCGCGAACACCGCGATGATCGCCGCGATCTCGGCGGCGACGGCGAGCAGCGGCCCATCCCCGGCGAGGCCGAGGAGCTTCACGATCGGAATGAACACGAACGCGAGCACGTACACCGCCAGGCCGCGTGGCAGGATCGCGCGGAACGCCTGCTGGCGCTCGTCCTCGATCTTGCGCTTCGCCGGCTCGGGCATCGTCTTCGGCGGCTCGAGGAGCAAGCGCGCGAGCACCGCTTGCGCCTCGCGGCTTCCGGGATCGAGCGCGATCGCGCTGCCGGCCTCACGCATCGCCTCGGCGCGCGACTCGTTGTCGTCCCTCGCGAGCAGGTCGCGCGCGTGCTTCGCGTGGACCGCGGCGAGCTCGCGGCGGCGCGCGAGATCGCGATCGCCGTCGAGGAAGCGCTCGATCCGCTCGCCGAGCTCGCGCGCGGTCGTGATGCGGTCCTCGGGCG
>JAEWJO010000086.1 GCA_023386455.1 Pseudomonadota bacterium
GGGCCGCGGGTGCGCGGGGCGGGCGCGGGGCGGCCGCCGCCGGCGCGCCGGCCGCGTGCGCGGCCTTGTCGGCGTGGGCGATCGACTTGCCGTGGTCCGCGAGCTTCGCGTTCGCTTCCTCGTCGGCGGCCTGTGCGCGCTTCGTGACGTTGTCCTCGATGACCTTGACGAGCTTCTTGTACGGCGCCCAGAACGCCTCGCGCACCGAGATCGGGTTCGTCACGAGCTTCGTGACCGTCGCGTCCCAGTCGTTGCCGTCGCGGTCGTAGAAGATGCCGTTGCGGCCGACGAAGATGTTGTCGGCGTCACCGTTCGTGAGCGCGGCGGCGATCTGCTTCGTCGTCCCTTCGCGCTTGATGTCGCAGTAGACGAGGCACGCATCCGAGGCCGAGGCGAGCGCGCCGTGCTTGCCGGCGTCGGACACCGGAACGCACAGGTGCAACGCGCGCGCGTCGAGGTAGAGCGTGCCGTTCTGGAACGCGCCGTCCTTCTTCGAGTAGAAGTCGCTGAAGTTGACGAAGTTGCGGACGATGCGGCCGAAGTCGCGCTGGAACCGCACGGCCTTCACGACGCTCGTGATCTGCTCGTACTCGGCGGTGAGGGCCGCATCCGCGGCGACGAGCTCGAGCACCTTGCCGCGCAGGTCCGCCGCGGCGAGCTCGGCGATGCGCGCCGGCGCGAGGCCGCCGACCTTCGTCTCCGGCTTGCCCGCGCGCCACGTCTCGAACGCGGCGAGCTTGTCGACGATCGCCGCGAGGTCTGCCTCGGTCAGCACGTCGCGCGCGCCGAGGATCGCGGTCACCGTCCGCGCGACGAACGTCGCGATCTGCGCGCTCCACGCCGGGTTGATGCCGGACTTCAGCGGCAGCTTGCATGCCGCGTCGACGCGCGCGAGCGGCAGCTTGCCGATCGCCTCGTCGCCGGCGGCGAGCGTCTTGCCGGAGAGGGCGACGAGGTCCGCCTCCTGGCCGCCGAGCGCACCCTGCGCACGCGGATCGAACGCCGCGAGCCGGCAGCGCGTGAAGTAGTCCTCGATCTTCGCGTGCACCGCGCGCAGCGCGTCGGCCGCCGCCTCGGTGTTCTCGCCGAGCGTCTTCGCGGGACCCGCGCCCGCGAGCCACGCCGCTTGCTTGTCGATCTCGCCGAAGAACTGCTCGGCGAGCGCCTTGTCGATGCCCGGCTTGCCGCTGCGATCGGTGACGCTCCCGACGGTCGCGATCGCGTCCTCGATCGCGGCGCGCACCGGCCCCTCGTCGGCGGAAGCGCCGGCCGAAGCAGGAATGATGATGCCGTCGCCGTTCAGCACGGTGTCGGCGAACGCCTTCGTGACCGCGACCGTGTCGTCGATCGAGATCGCGTTCGCGTCCTTCTTGCCGAGATCGGCGAGCATGCGCCGGGCCGCGGCGACGACCGCCGGATCGGCGATGGCCGAGAGCGAGACCGCGTCGCTGCTCGCGAGGACCTCGGTCGGGTTCTTGAACACGCGCTTGATCTCGTCGACGGCGGACAGGATGTCCTGCACGCGGATGCGCCCGTCCTTGTTGACGTCGAGCAGATCCATCGTGATCGGATCGATGTCGACATCGCGCGTCGGCATCGCGAGCGCGACCCACAGCTTCTGGTCCAGCTCGGGAAGAGCGAGGATATCGAACCCGTCGCGAAGCGAGACCTGATCCACCGCCCCTGCACGAAAGAACTGCCACCGATGAGCCATCGCGCGCATCCTAGACCGGGCGCGCGGCCTCGGGGCCTGATTCGCCTGTAGGAATTCTCCTATCAGACGCGTTCCGAGGTGAGGTTCACCTCGTCGCGACTAATCGTCGGTATCGACGTCGAAGTCGAAGTCGAGACGGAAGCCACCGTCGTCGTCGACCTTCACCTGCGGCGGCGTGTTCCAGCGAACCTGCGGCGTGACGACGCGAACCTGACCACGCGGCGCGGGCGCCGGACGCGGCGTCGGCATCACGTGGACGTGCGGCTGCATCGCGCGCGGCGGCATCGGCGGCATCGGCGGCACCGGTGCCATCGGTGGCAGCGGCGCGATCGGCGGCATCGGCGGCATCGGCGGGATGACGAACGCGCCGTTCATCTTCGCGAAGCCCTTGCGCGCGAGCTTGGCCTGCAGCTTGGCGAGCTTGGCCTGGAGCTTCGCCATCTGGCGCTGGACCTTCGCCTCGATCTCGGCGACGTGCGCGGCGATCTCCGCCTGCATCTCGACCTCGTCGATATCGATGTCCATGTCGTCGTCGTCATCTCGATCGGCGACGTCGTCCGGCTCGTCCTCCTCCGACTCGTCATCGTCGTGATCGCAGGCGACCGCGGGAGTCGGGCGGGCGACCAGCGCGAGACCGAGCAGGGTCGTCGCGAGCAGTGAAATCGGGCGCATGAGTCCTCCTGGTCCCCCGTGGAGCCCCGAGCGCCCGTCGCGGTGGACACGACCGAAAAAGAAAATCGCATGGGACAGCTGCGACAGGCGGGGGCGGTACGATGGCGGGGTGAAACCCCGGTGGACGATCCTGTTCTGGTGCACCCTGGCCTCGCTCGTCGGGACCTCCTGGATGGCCAGCCGGTTCGGGGTGTCGATGTCGGTGTTCCTGAACGTCCAGTGGGGCGGGCTGCTGGCCGCCGCGGTCGTCGCGTTCGTCGCGATGATCCGGGTCTCCGAGGCCAAGTGGCCGGCCGCGCTGATCCTCCTGCTCGTCGCGCCGATCGGGCTCGAGGTGCTGAGGGCGCTGCCCGACCTCGGCGTCGTCATCGACTTCATCGGCGTGCCCGGTGTCGTCATGCTGGTCGGCGTCATCGCGACCGCCGTCGCCGCGGTCTGGATCCTCGTCGCCGCCGTCCCGTCGCCGCCTCCGCCGCCACCGGTGCCGGAGGCCAGGGTCGTCGATTAGCGGTCCGCGACGGCGATCCGGCCGGCCCGCGCCGAGCGTGCGCGATCGAGGCCGATGCCGAGGCGGCCTGCGATCGCGACCAGGTCCTCGTCGCGCCTGACGCGAAACCCGTGGCGGCCGAGGAGCTCGGCCATCCGCGGCGCGGTCCACGCCGAGCGCCGCGGCTCGTCGGCCAGCGGGTTGTCGAACCCGAACCGAGCGAACACGGCGACGACGCGGCGGAGCACGGCGTTGCCGAGATCCGGAGCCTGGTACGCGATCACGAGCCGGCTCGCCGGCGCCGAGCGCGCCGCGATCACGCGCAGCGTCTCGTCGACCTGTGCCGGCGTCAGGTACGGGACGACGCCCTCCCAGATCCACGTCGTCGGGATCGCGGGCTGGTGGCCCGCGCGCTCGAGCTCGGCGGCGAGCGAGTCGCGCGTGAAGTCGACGGCGACGAGGTGCAGCGCCTTCGCGACCGGCACGCGATCGCCGATCCGCGCGCGCTTGTCACGCTGCGAATCGGGATGGTCGACCTCGAACACCGTCGCGTCGGCGAGCGCCGGTAACCGCCACGCCCGCGCGTCGAGTCCGGCGCCGAGGATCACGACCTGTGCATGGCCGGCCTCGGCGACGGCGTCGTCGATCGCGATCGTCCGCGGCACCATCACCTGTGCGTTCGCGCGCAACATCTCGACCTCGAACGCCCGGGCGATCGCCTGGCGGCGCTGACCGGCGGTCAGC
>JAEWJO010000199.1 GCA_023386455.1 Pseudomonadota bacterium
AATCCGTTTCTCGCCGCGGGTGACCGGGCGCTCGCCGACGGGGACCGGCGCCGAACGCGCGGGCGCGTGCTCGCCGTCGGTCGCGGTCAACGTGTGACTGCCGGCCGCGAGCGCGGGGATCGTGAACTGGCCCCTCGCGTCGGTCGCGACGGGCTCGATGCCGCCGCGGACGTCCCAGATGCCGGCGGTCGTGATCTGCGCCTTCGCGATCGGTGTGCCCGACTCGTCGACGACGCGGCCCGAGACGGCGAACCCCTTGTGCAGCGTCACCTTGAGCTGGCCGGTCGAGCCGGCGCCGCCGATCTGCGTGAACGCGTTGTTGGGCGCGTAGCCCGCCGCGCTCGCCTGGACGGCGACCCAGCCGCCGTGCACCGGCTTGATCGTCGCGATGCCGTCGGCGCCGGTCTTCGCGCCGCGCTCCTCCATCGACGCGAGCTTGACGTCGGCGCCCTCGATCGCCTTGCCGGCGTCGTCGCTGACGGTGGCGGCGAGCTTGGCACCGGCGGCGAGCCGGATCACGACCGGGTCGCTGCCATCGGTCAGCTTGTACGCGACCGGTCCGCCGATCGCGTCGGCGGTCGACGCGACCAGCGCGTACTCGCGACCGACGAGCTTCTCGAACACGAACGTGCCGTCGCCCTCGGTCTTCGCGGTGCGCGGCGGCACCGAGCTCAGCGAGACCTCGGCGTCACCGACGCCGTGACCGTCGGCATCGACGACCTGGCCCTCGAGCCGCAGCGGCCCTTCCGGGTCGATGTCGAGGTGCCACTTCGGGGCCATGCCCTTCGGTGCGGGTTGCTCGTCGTCGGTCTTCTGCGGCGTCGCCGGCTTCTTCAGGTCGACCGTCGTCGGTTTCTTCGGTTCGGGCTTCTTCGCGGGCGAGCCATCTCCGCGCAGCGCGAAGAACCAGACAGCGAGAGCTACGAGGACCAGCGCGGCACCACCGGCGAGGAGCTTTCGATTCATCGCAGGGCACGGTAATCCCTCACGATCGATCGCGAAAGATGCGACGCGTGTGACAGTGCGACGGGCCTTGCCGTCGCGGAGCTGTCGCGCCCGGCCGGAACAGAGCGGGCTCAGGGGTGCGTCGTGAGGTACAAGCGGTCGACACCGCTGCGATCGCTGGCGAACACCATCAGCTTCTCGTCCTGCGAGACCCACGGATCGCGATCGTTGACGCCGGCCATGTTCGTCGCCGTGAACGCGCTACGCGGGCCATACGGGTCGGCCGCGGAGCTGCGCTGCGCCGTGTAGATGTCGTAGGTGCCATCGCGATTCGACGCGTAGTACAGGCTGCGCGCGCTCGGCTCCATCGGATCGCACTCGCTGATGCCGGCCTCGTCGAGCTCGGCGATCCGCGTCGGAAGGGGCCACATCGCCTGCGGATTCGCGCGGTCCGCGGCGTAGAGCGCCTCGTTCGCGACGACGTCCCCCATGCACAGGATGACGTGACGGAGGTCGGGCTGGACGAATGCGCCGTAGTCGCCGTTCGCGCTCGACAGCGAGCTCTTGATCGGCGTCGTCCACGCACTGGTGCGCGACGCGCGCGACGAGAAGTAGAGGTCGGGATCGCCGTCACGCGTGCTCGTGAAGTACATCGCGAGGCCATCGCCGGTGATCTTCATCGTCGTCTCGGCGGCCGACGAGTTCAGCTCGGCGACGTTCACCGGCGTGTCCCACGGATCGGTCGGCGACGTGCGCCTCGCCATCCAGATGTCCTCGCTGCCGGCACCACCGGGGCGGCGCGAGCCCCAGTAGATCTCGAGCAGGTCGTTCGTGAGGCTCGGGTCGTCGTCGCCGGTGCCGCTCGACAGGCCGGCGATCTCGGTCGGCTCCGACCACGCAGGCGGGGTGACCTCCATGGCGTCGATCATCGCGTCGGGGACGCGCGCGTCGACCGTGCCGACGGCAGAGCCGTGCTCGAACGAGCACCCCGTCGCCACGAGCACAACCCAGAGCCGCCGCATCGACTACTTCTCGTCGAGGAACGAATAGCGGTAGTCGGTCAGCGGCACGAACGTCTCCTTCAGCGTCCGCGAGGCCGTCCAGCGCAGGAGGTTGAGCGGCGAGCCTGCCTTGTCGTCGGTGCCGGATGCGCGCGCACCACCGAACGGCTGCTGGCCGACGACCGCGCCGGTCGGCTTGTCGTTGATGTAGAAGTTGCCGGCCGCGTCGCGGAGCGACATCGTCGCCTGGACGATCGCCGCACGGTCGCGCGCGAACACCGCGCCGGTGAGCGCGTACGGGCTCGTGCGGTCGACGAGGCGCAGCGTCTCGTCCCACGCCTGGTCGGGATAGACGTGCAGCGTGACGATCGGCCCGAAGAACTCGTCGCGCATGTGGCGCACCGACGGGTCGTCGGTCTGCAGCAGCGTCGGCTGGACGAACCAGCCTTCCTTGTCGTCGCACGTGCCGCCGGCGAGGACCTTCATGCCGCGGGTCTCGCGCGCCTCGGCGATCGCGGCCGCGTGCTTGTCGAACGCGCCCTTCTTGATCACGGCGCCCATGAAGTTCGAGAAGTCGCTGACGTCGCCGACCTTGATCGTCCCGATCTCGGAGACCAGCTCGTCCTTCATCTTCGCCCAGACGCTCTGCGCGACGTAGACGCGCGACGCGGCGGAGCACTTCTGGCCCTGGTACTCGTAGCCGCCGCGGATGATCGCGGTCGCGAGCGCCTTCGGATCGGCCGACGCGTGCGCGAGGATGAAGTCCTTGCCGCCGGTCTCGCCGACGAGGCGCGGGTAGCTCTTGTACGTACCGAGGTTCCCGGCGACCCGGCGCCACATCATGTTGAACACGTCGGTCGAGCCGGTGAAGTGCAGGCCGGCGAAGTCCGGGTGATCGAGCAGGAGGTTCGTCTTGTCGTGCCCGAGGCCGGGGATGAAGTTGATGACGCCCGGCGGGAAGCCCGCCTCCTCGAGCAGCTGGAACGTGCGCCACGCGCTCAGCAGCTGGCTCTCGGCCGGCTTCCACACGACGGTGTTGCCCATCAGCGCCGGCGCGGTCGGCAGGTTGCCGCCGATCGCCGTGAAGTTGAACGGCGTCAGCGCGAACACGAAGCCCTCGAGCGGGCGCAGCTCGCTCATGTTCCACATGCCCGGCGCGCTCTTCGGCTGCATCGAGTAGACCTGCTGCGCGAACGCGGCGTTGAACCGGAAGAAGTCGATCATCTCGCAGGCGGCGTCGATCTCGGCCTGGTGACACGTCTTGCTCTGGCCGTGCATCGTCGCGGCGTTGATGCGCATGCGCCACGGACCGGCGAGCAGCTCGGCGGCGCGCAGGAGGCAGGCGGCGCGCGCTTCCCAGCGCATCGCGCTCCACTCCTTGCGGGCCTCGAGCGCGGCGCGGATGGCGCGCTCGGCGGTGTCGGGCTCGGCGGCGTGGAAGCGCGCGACGACGTGGCGGTGCCGGTGCGGCATCACGACCTCGCGGATCTTGCCGGTCGTGACGCGCTGGCCACCGACGACGCACGGGATCTCGATGACCTCGCGCTCGATGTCCGCGAGCGCCGCTTTCAGGCGCGCCTTCTCGGCGCTGCCCGGCGCGTAGCCGAGGATCGGTTCGTTGATGGGATCAGGGACGTGGATGACCGCGTCGTGCATGGCGCACGTGTACCACGATCACGGCGCCGAACCTGAACCCGCTGCAGGGGGCTCGGTCGACGGTGGCGGCGGCGTCGGGGCGGGGGCCGGCTTTGACTTCGGCTGACATTCCGCGAACCCGGCCAGCGAGGTCGCTGACATCAGGCATTTGCGCATCTCGGGCGACATGTTGCGCTTCACGCACTGGTCGACCATGCCCTTGCGGTCGCCGAACGCGCCGGGGTCGTGACCCGGCATCGCCTGCTTCGTGACCTCGAGCATGTGATCGACCACCTTGTCGCAAGGCGGGCCCTTGTCTTCTGCCTTGCATGCGACGAGCAACGCGGCGAGCAGCATGAAGCGGCGCATGGCGCGCAGCATAGCCCAGGCCACGAGGAATGTTTCGCACCGGGTGCAGGCGACCATCTTGCAGCCATAATGGGGAATGTCGCGCCTGATCGAGGACTACGCGCTCATCGGTGACACTCGGACTGTCGCGCTGGTGAGCAAGCATGGCTCGATCGACTGGCTGTGCGTGCCGCGCTTCGACTCGGGGGCGTGCTTTGCCGCACTGCTGGGCGAGCCACGCCACGGTCGATGGTCGCTCGCACCAGGCAGCGAGATCACGGCCGTGAAGCGCAGCTATCGCGACGGCACGCTCGTCCTCGATACCGAGCTGACGACGAAGGATGGAAAGGTCCGTATCACCGACTGCATGCCGCCGGACGAGGAGATCCCGAACGTCGTCCGCGTGGTCGAGGGAGTCGAGGGCACCGTGCGCATGCGCATGGAGCTCATCATGCGCTTCGACTACGGCTGGATCGTGCCGTGGGTGCGTAAGTCCAATCACGGCCTCTACGCCGTCGGCGGTCCCGACGCGCTCGTGCTGCACACGCCGATCAAGACGCACGGCGAGAATTTGACGACGGTCGCCCAGTTCGACGTGAAGCCCGGCGAGCGCGTGCCCTTCGTGCTGACGTGGATCCCGTCGAACGCGCCGATGCCCGAGGAGATCGATGCGGACGAGGCGATCGTCATCTCCGAGAAGTGGTGGCGAGCCTGGTCATCGCGCTGCACCTACCAGGGCGAGTGGCGCGATGCGGTGGTCCGCTCGGCGATCACGCTGAAGGCGCTGACGTTCACGCCGACCGGCGGCATCGTCGCGGCCGCGACGACATCGCTGCCCGAGCACGTCGGCGGCGAGCGCAACTGGGACTATCGCTTTGCCTGGCTGCGCGACGCGACGTTCACGCTGTACGCGCTCCTGCTGAGCGGCTACCGCGACGAGGCGCGCGCGTGGCGCGACTGGCTGCTCCGGGCGGTCGCCGGCGATCCCTCGCAGCTGCAGGTGATGTACGGCGTCGCGGGCGAGCGCCGGCTGACCGAGATGACATTGCCGTGGCTGCCCGGTTACGCGGGCTCCGCGCCGGTCCGCGTCGGCAACGCCGCGGTCAGCCAGCTCCAGCTCGACATCTACGGCGAGGTGATCGACGCGCTCTACCAGGGCCGCCGCGCCGGTCTGTCGAAGGACCTGCACACGTGGCGCGTCGAGACGAAGCTGCTCGACTTCCTCGAGGAGCACTGGCGCGAGCCCGACGAGGGCATCTGGGAGGTCCGCGGTCCGCGCCAGCACTTCACGCACTCGAAGATCATGGCGTGGGCGGCGTTCGACCGCGCGGTGAAGTCGGTCGAGACGATGAACCTCGAGGGCCCGCTCAACCGATGGCGCGAGATCCGCGACGCGATCCACGACGAGGTGTGCTCGCGCGGCTACGACACGACCAAGAAGTCGTTCGTCCAGGCCTACGGCTCGACGCGGCTCGATGCGGCACTGCTCGTGATGCCGCAGGTCGGATTTCTGCCCTACGACGATCCGCGCGTGATCTCGACGGCCGAGGCGATCGAGCGCGAGCTCGTTCGCGAGGGCTTCGTCATGCGCTATCACACCGACGACGGGATCGACGGGTTGCCGTCGGGCGAGGGCGTCTTCCTCCTCTGCACGTTCTGGCTCGCGGACATCTGGGCGATGACCGGTCGCACCGAGGAGGCGCGCGACATGTTCGAGCGCCTGCTCGCGATCCGCAACGACGTCGGCCTCCTCGCCGAGCAGTACGATCCGATCGCGTGCCGGCTGCTCGGCAACTTCCCGCAGGCGTTCTCGCACGTCGGTCTCATCAACACCGCGTACAACCTGACGCCCGAGCACCCGGCGGCCGCAGAGGATCGCAAGAAACCGCGCTAGCATCGCGGCATGACGGTCCGGCCCGCGCAGCCCGGCGACTTCGAGGCGATCGCCGCGATCACGAACCACTACATCGCGACAACGTCGATCCACTTCGGCTACGAGCCGGTGACCGCCGGCGACCTGGTGCGCGGGTTCGATGGCAAGCACCCGTGGTTCGTCACGACGCGTGGCGACGAGGTGGTCGGCTACGCGAAGTCGGGCACGTGGCGCGACCGCGCCGCGTACGCGTGGACGTGCGAGGTCGGCCTCTACATCGCCGAGGGTGCTCGCGGCCACGGGCTCGGTCGCGCGCTCTACGACGTCCTGCTCGCGGACCTCGAGCAACGCGGGTTCCGGTCGGCGATCGCCGGCATCACGCTGCCGAACGAGGCCTCGATCGCGCTGCACGAGCGCTGCGGCTTCACGCGCGTCGGGACGTTCGCGGACGCGGGCTGGAAGCAGGGCGCGTGGCACGCGGTCGAGTTCTGGCAGAAGCCGCTCGCGCGCCGGCCGGGCGAGCCGCCGGTGCTGGTGGACGGGCCGCGGCACTGAGCGGATCGAGCGCCGCGATCAGCCGCTCGCAGGTCGTCGCGAGCTCGGCGAGCCGCTCTGCGCCGACGGTCGCCGCGAGCTCGCGCTCGAGCGCCGCGAGGAGGCCGAGGCCGTGGACGAGCGCGCGTTCGCCGGCGGCGGTCCACCGGATCCGCTTGGCGCGCGCGTCGTCCGGATCGTCGACACGCTCGACGACGCCCTCGCGCTCGAGGTCATCGATCAGCGGCCCGATCGCCTGCTTCGTCACCCCGAGCTTCTCCGCGATCGCCGTCAGCCGCACGCCGTCGCGCGTGATGTGAGGAAACAGCTGGGTGTGGGCGGCGCGCAGCGTGCCGCCCGCGGCTTGCACCCTCGCGATCGCGGCCTCGTTGACGAGGCGCGCCGCGCGGAACAGGAGCTCGAATGTCGATCGCGGTAGATCCACGAAGATAGTCAAGCATGATTGACGATATTGGTCAAGCGTGCTTGACTGAGGCCATGAGGACGGTCGCGCCCGGCATCTGGCACATCCCCTACGCCCCGGTGAAGCTGTTCGGCGGCGTGCGCATGCCGATCTCGTCGACGGTGTTCCGGCTGCCCGATCGCACGCTGCTGCTCTACTCGCCCGGCGACATCGACGAGATCCAGGCCAAGGAGCTCGCGGTGCTCGGCGAGGTCGCGCACATCGTCGCGCCGAGCCTGCTCCATCACCTCTACGTCGGGCACGCGGCGAAGCGATGGCCGCAGGCAAAGCTGCATGGCGCGCCGGGCCTCGCGGCGAAGCGCCCCGATATCCGGTTCGACTGCGTGCTCGGCCGGGATCCAGATCCCGCGTGGGGCGACGCGATCGATATCGAGATCGTCGGCGGTGCGCCCTCGCTCAACGAGGCGGTGCTGTTCCACCGGCCGAGCGGCACGCTCTCGGTCGCCGACTTCATCTTCAACATCACGAAGCCGGCGAACTTGGCGACGCGGTTCGTGCTCGCGATGACCGGTACGGGCGGCCGCGAGCTGCGCCAGAGCCGGCTGTGGCGGCTCGCGGTGAGGGACCGGCCCGCGGCGCGCACGTCGATCGACCGCATCCTCGGCTGGCCGATCGCGCACATCTTGCCGGTGCACGGCGAGGCCGCCGACATCGATGTCGCGCACCTCGCGCCGAGGCTCGCGCGCTCGTACGGCGCGCACCCCGCGCCACGGCTCGTCGCACCGCCCGCGGCGATGCCGCCGCCGCTAGACCAGCCGGCGCGTCATGATGAGGCGCGGTGATGCGATGAAGCCCATGCGCTGATACAGGCGCAGCGCGGGATTCTCCGGCCGGACCTGGAGGTGGAGCGCACGGATGTCGCGCTGGCGCAGCTCGCCGTCGAGCTGTGCGAGTGCCTCGGCGCCGGCGCCCGTGCCGCGCGAGGGCTCGTCGATCCAGAGCTCGGTCAGATACGCGTCGCGGCCGCCGAACTCGAGGTCGTAGCCGAACGTGACGATCGCGTAGCCGATCGGTGCGCTGTCGGCCTCGACGAGCCAGACCCCGCCGAGGTCCGGGTTCGCGAGCAGGTGGCGGAGCGCGGTCTCGAGCAGCGCGTCGGTGATCTGGATGCCCTCGTGCGCGTTGAGCGCGCGCGTGCGCGGCAGGACGTGGGGCACGTCGTCGAGCGTTGCGGAGCGGAGGCGAATCGCCATCGCGCAGTTATAGCCGTCTGATGATCGATGGACGGCAGATCGTCTCGATCTTTGCCGCCCTGGCCAAATGGCGGGTGTCTATCTGCCACGTGCCGTGGAATCGACAGTGTCGGTTCAGCAGCTAGCGGCTAACGCGCCGAATCTGCGCGATCTCTTCCCACCGCACGCGCCTACCGCCGAAACCTCACCAGCGAGCGTGGGCGCGCAGCGCGTGATCCTCGCGCCTTAGCGGTGGCACGTCGCAAGCAATACGTACGTACGTATGTTTCGTTCCGTGACAATCGCGATGCTGCTCGCGACGCAACTCGCGTCCGCGCAGACCGCCTCGGTGAGCGACCACGGCTCGACCGAGCGCAAGCGCGCGAAGGACTGGAAGGTCCCGATCATCCTCGCGGAGAACGCGATCGTGATCGCACCGCCGCTCTACTACTACTGGCGCACTGTCGACGATCAGAAAGAGGACTGGGAGCTCGACTGGACGTGGGGCGACTGGAAGTCGAAGCTGTTCACGACGGACGAGCTCGTGCTCGACACGAACCGCTTCGAGGCGAACGGGATGCGCCACCCGCTGGCCGGCGCGCTCGTCTACCAGATCGGCCGCGCGAACGGCATGGGCGTCCTCGGCTCGACGATCATGGACTTCGCGAACTCGTTCGTCTGGGAGTACTTCGCGGAGTATCGCGAGAAGCCGTCGGTCAACGACATGTTCGCGAACACCGCGGCGGGCTTCTTGATCGGCGAGCCGCTGTTCCAGATCGGGAACCAGGTCAACGGCCGGTCGAGCCTGTTCCGGCGCGGCCTCGGCCTCGTCGCGTCACCGTTTCACCGCGCGCAGAAGGAAGTCGGGCTGTCGCCGCTCGTCGACGAGCCGATCTCGCCGAATCGCTTCGAGGTGATCGCGGGCACGAACGCCGTGCGCTATGGCGACTCGAGCGACACGAAGGGCGAGGCGCGCGTCGGCCTCGATCTCGAGGTGCTGCGCGATCCCGAGTTCGGCCTCGCCGGCGACGGCGCGACGTGGACCGGGCTCGCGGCGTGGAACCGCGCCGCGTTCGACCTCCGCTTCGGTGGCGTCGCGAACGGCGGCGACCTCTCGGGTGGCCGGTTTCGCAGCACGACGACCTACGGCGGCCGCATGGAGAAGTCGATCGGTCTCGACGGCTATGGCCGGACGACGTTCGTCGGCGTCGCCACGGGGTTCGAGGTGATGCAGCGCAAGCTGCCGACGATGCTCGACCGGTTCGCCGTGTTCCAGCTCGCGGAGCCGAAGTTCGGTGGCTGGTGGCGCACGCCCTACGGTGACTTCGACGTCGAGCTCGGCGCATCCGGCGACGTCGCGATGGTGCAGTCGTTCGCGCGCGGCAACATGCCGCTCATGGAGGACAGCTCGATCGTCCTGACGCGCGGCTACTACTACGCGACCGGCGTCTCGACCCACGCTCGCGTCCGCGCTCGCTACGGCCGGTGGAGCGGCGAGCTCGAATCGACCGCGCACCAGTTCTGGTCGTTCGACGAGCACAGCTACCGCGGCGACATGGATCCGAAGGATCTCGCCGACGGCCGCGTGATCTCCAGCGCCGCGATCGGCGTCCGCCCGACGGCGAGCGACCTCCGCGTCGAGCTGTTCGGCAACGCACTGCTTCGCCGCGGTACGGGCACCGACATGTGGCGCCAGAGCAAGGAGCTCGACGCCGGGCTCGCGATCAGGGCTGCGTTTTGATGTCGACCCAGACCGGCCAGTGATCGGACAGCATGACGCTGCGCTCGACACCGCGATCGCCGTACGCGACACCGCGGACGAACACCGCGTCGAGCCGGCTCTCGATCCCGTAGCGGACCTCGGTGTTGCCGAGCTCGGCGGTCGGGTTCGCAAAGCCGATCGAGCTCATGTAGTCGTCGAGCGCGGGCGCCTGATCGGTGTCGACGATCTGCGACGTGCCGACGAGCGGGACCTCGCCCTCCTGCCACGCGTACGGGTTCGTGTTGTAGTCGCCGCCGACGAGCGCGACCTCGGGCAAATCGATCACGGCCGGCCGCAGCTGCAGCACGCGGTCGGTGATGTTGAGCGACGTGTCGAGGTGCGTCGTGACGAGCCGGATGTCCTGCGTACCGATCGACACCGTCGCCGCGACCGCGATCCGCTGGCGCTTGCGCGGCGCGATCGGCAGGTGCATCACCGCGAAGTCGGTCAGCGGATAGCGCGAGATGATCGCGTCGCCGAGCGTACCGGCCTTGTCGGGCCGCGCCGGCGCGTAGATCCAGCCCATGTCGAGCTCGCGCGCGAGGCGCGAGATCCGCGTGCTGGTCTCCTCGGGATAGAACACCGCTTCCTGGAGCATCACGACGTCGGCGGTCGCGAGGTGCTCGTTCGCGCGGAACGCGGCCGCGATCTCCGCCGGGTCGGCCCCGCCGTCGCGAATGTTGAACGTGACGACCCGGAGCGAGTCGTCGGCGACCAGCGCGCGGTGCGTGCCGGTGCCGACCTCGGGCGCGTACATCCCGGTCAGCTCGTCCATCGACATCCAGCGCGCGTCGCTGTCGTCGAGGCCCTGGCACCCCGCCGCGCAGACGAGCGCGATCGCGACGAGCCGGTTCACAGCGTCCATCCGATCGAGGCGCCGCCCCACGGTGCGACGCCACCCTTGCCGGCGACCGCCTGCACGTACAGCCGCAACAGCAGCGTGCCTCGATACTCGTAGCCGGCCGACATCTCGGCACCGATGCCGCTCTCGGTCATGCCGTCCCACTCGGGCACCGGCGACGGCGTGTCGATCCGGATGAGGTTCGCACCGCCGTCGACGAACAGGCCGTGCGCGCCGCTGCGAGCCGGATAGACCAGGACGTACGGCGTCAGCGAGTACATCCGCTGGCCGTCGAGCATCGTGAACGACGCGACGCCGCCGACACCGAGCCACGTCGCGAGGTGGCGCTCGTAGCCGAGGCCCCACACGCCGCCCTTGCCGAGCGCCTCGATGTAGATCGCGTTGGGCCGCGCCTCGACCCGGGCGGCCGCCACGCCACCATCATCGCGCGCAGGTTCTGCGTTCACCGTCCAGGTGAACGCGAGACACACGACGACGACGGCGGCCCTCACGAGCTGCCGATGATAGTGGCAACCCGCGGCAGATTCCGAGCAGAAAATCGCTACGAGGATTCCCGTACCGGGTGGGTCACGTCACGACGCGGGGCGCCACGGTGACCTCCCCGGGCTACTCGCGGTCGAGGTACGTGTACCCGATCATGCCCTGACGGAAGCGATTGATGAGCGTGCGGCTCTCCTCGATCGTCATGAGCTTCTTGCGCAGCGCCTGCTCGACGTTGTTGCGCATGCGGCCGAGCAGGTCGCTCGGCGAGTAGTCGACGAACTGCAGCACCTCGCTGACGGTGTCGCCGGCGACGACTTCCTTCACGTCGTAGTCGCCGTCGGGCGACAGCTGGACGTGCACCGTGTTCGTGTCACCGAACAGGTTGTGGAGGTCGCCGAGGATCTCCTGATACGCGCCGACGAGGAAGATGCCGAGGTAGTAGTCCTGGCCTTCCGGCTTGGGGTGCAGCTCGAGCACGTGCTTGACGTCGCGCAGATCGATGAACGAGTCGATCTTGCCGTCGGAGTCACACGTGATGTCGGCGAGCGTCGCGCGGCGCGTCGGCTCCTCGGTCAGCCGGTGGATCGGACAGATCGGGAACAGCTGGTCGACGGCCCACGCGTCGGGCACCGACTGGAACATCGAGAAGTTGCAGAAGTACGTGTCCGAGAGCGCCTTCTCGAGGCCCTCGAGCTCCTCGGGCACGTGCGCCTGGTTCCGCGAGATCATCAGCACCTTCTCGCAGATCGCCCAGAATAGATTCTCGCAGAGCACGCGGTGCTCGAGCGAGAGGTGGCCGAGGTTGAACAGCTGGAGGACCTGGTCCTTGTACTCGACCGCGTCGTGGTAGCTCTCGAGCAGGTTCTTCTGCGAGACGCCCTGGTACGTCTCCCACATGTTGGTGACGAGCGGCGGCGCCGGCTTCGTCAGCTGCGTCGGGACGTGCGTGTTGAACTCGGTCACACCGAGCACGTTGACGACGAGCACCGAGTGGTGCGCGGCGACGGCGCGGCCGGACTCGCTGACGATGTTCGGGTGCGGGACCTGGTCGGCGTCGCAGATCTCCTTGATCGCGTAGACGACGTCGTTCGCGTACTCCTGCACCGTGTAGTTCATCGACGACGCGAAGTTCGTCTGCGAACCGTCGTAGTCGACGCCGAGACCGCCGCCGACGTCCATGTACGCCAGGCCCTTCGCGCCGAGCTTGTACATCTCGCAGAACAGGCGGCCCGCCTCGCGCAGCGCGTTCTTGACGCTCTTGATCGCGCTGATCTGGCTGCCGAGGTGGAAGTGGAGGAGCTTGAGCGTCTCCGACTCGCCCCACGCCTTCAGCTTGTCGACGGCCTCGACCATCTCGGCGGCCGACAGGCCGAACTTCGAGAAGTCGCCGCCCGACTGCTCCCAGCGGCCGGCACCGCGCGACGACAGGCGCGCACGGAAGCCGAGCTGCGGCTTGATCTTCACGCGCTCGCTGACGCGGTGGATGTTGTCGAGCTCGGTCGGCTTCTCGACGACGAGGATGACCGTCTTGCCCATCTTCGACGCGAGCAGCGCGGTCTCGATGTACTCCTCGTCCTTGTAGCCGTTGCAGATGATCAGCGCCTCGTCGTCCTGGTGGATCGCCATGATCGCGAGGAGCTCGGGCTTGCTGCCGGCCTCGAGGCCGTAGTGGAACGGCCGGCCGTACTCGATGATCTCCTCGACGACGGTGCGGTTCTGGTTGACCTTGATCGGGTACACGCCGCGGTACTGGCCTGTGTAGCCGTACTCCTTGATCGCGCTCGTGAACGACGCGCAGAGGAGCTCGATGCGAGCCTTCAGGATGTCGCTGAAGCGCAGCAGGATCGGCAGCTGGATGCCGCGCGCCACGAGCTCGTCGACGAGCTCTTTCATGTCGATCGCGCCCTGGCCCTCGCCGCGCGGCTGGACGATCAGGTTGCCCTGATCGTTGACACCGAAGTAGCCGCAGCCCCAGCGCGGGATGTTGTAGGTGTCGTTGGCATCGGCGGCGGTCCACCGGCGCAACGGGTCGTTTGCGAGCAGAGCTTTGGCGCGTGCCATGTGTTTTCAGCATGGTGTTACGGCCATTTGACCGGCGCTGCAATGGGGATCTTGTGGCGATCTCGACTCAGCGTCGCTCGACGACGCGAGCCTGCGGCATTGCCGCCTGGCGCGACGCGGCCGCGCGGAGCTTGTCGAGCACCGTCGGCGGCATGAACACCTCGGCGTTGGCGTTGATGACGAGGCCTCTCTCGGCGACGTTCTCGAGGAAGAGCATCACGTTCTTGATCTTCTTCATGTGCGCGCTCGCCCACGCGAGGCGTTTGTCGCGCTTCTTGATCGAGATGCGCATGCCGCCGCAGCCGACGTGCTGGATGTCGGCGAGGCCGATCACGCCCTTCTTGCTGTGGCGCAGCTCGGTGTCGCCGATCGCGAATGGCGAGAAGTCCTGCGGGGCGCCGCGCAGGCGCGCGTGGAGCTCGTTGAAGCAGTAGTCGAGCGCGTCGATGACGCCCTTGTAACGGGCATCGATCGGGAGCTTCGCGCCCGCCTTCGTGACGAGCGTCAGCCGGCCCTGGTTGAAGCGGCGGTTGCTCTCGGTGCCCGCGTTCCTCGCGGCGCGGACCGCGGAGACGACCGCGACGGCGATGAGCGCACCGATGGCGCCGCCCTGGTTGGCATAGACCGCGTGCTGGTCCATCGACCAGAACGTGTAGTGGTCGACGTCGTTCCACGCGACGCGCTTCGCGCCGAACACGCCTGTCGCGGTCACGCCGGTCTCGTCGAGGATCAGCCGGCGCTTGCCGAGCACGACCGCGCCGACCACGCAGAGTGTCGCGCCGAGGCCGAAGATGACCTTCATGACGATCGGCAGCGGGAACACCGCCAGCGGCAGCATCAGCACTGCGAGCAGTGCCAGCACGATCGGCATCGCAGCGCTCGAACGAAGCTCCAGTCGCCCCATGTCGTCGATAGTACCGCTACGCGGCGACGACCGCGGACCACATTCGACGGACCGAGCGCCGGCCGCGGGTCGGTGCCTCGTCATGCCAGTCCTCGGCGGACGGCGCGGGCGGCCGCATCGCCACCGTCGCGTCCGCGAACAATTCGGACGCGGTGCCGCGCGCGAGCCGGACCGTGCCGAACAGGCTGCTCATCAGCTGCGCGGTGACCGCGGTGCCGAGCTCCCAGCCCTCGAGTGCGGCGGCCTCCTCGAGCGCGTCCTGCATCGCCGCCGCCGACGGGTAGCGCTGCGCCGGGTCGGCCGCGAGCGCCGTGCGGATCACCTGCTCGAGCACCGGCGGGAAGTCCGGCATCACCTGGCTCGGCGGCGTCCACTCGCCCCGGACGACGGCGAGCATGCGCTCGAAGTCGCTGTCGCCGGCAAAGCAGCGGCGGCCGGTCGCGAGCTCGTAGAGGACGACGCCGAGCGCGAACACGTCCGTGCGCAGATCGACGGTGTCACCGAGGCACTGCTCGGGCGACATGTACGCCGGCTTGCCGCGGACGATGCCCGGGTTCGTGTGGTGCTGCGACGTGGTCGACCGCGCGATGCCGAAGTCGATGACCTTCACCTCGCCGTCGTGGCCGACCATGATGTTCGAGAGCGAGACATCCCGGTGGACGAGGTGCAGCGGGCGGCCGTCGGGCGCGCAGCGCCGGTGCG
>JAEWJO010000267.1 GCA_023386455.1 Pseudomonadota bacterium
GAAGAAGGCCGACGACAAGTCGGCGCGCCTCGAGAAGGTCGAGCCCGTCGCGGAGGCGATCGATACCGCACCCGAGGTCGCCGACGTGATCGAGGCCGAGATCATCGCCGAGACCCCGGCGAGCGACATCACCGACGAGAACGAGGCGGTCGAGCCGCCGGCGCAGCTCTCCGACGAGGAGCAGGAGCTGTCGACGATCTACGGCGACGACCTGACCGCGCCGGCGCGCGCCCACACCGAGTTCCAGGATCGCCAGACGCGCGACGAGGACCGGCCGATGCTGCCGGAGATCAACGCGCGCGACGAGCGCCGCAACCGCTGGGAGGAACGCCGCGACGCGCGCAAGCGCCGCCGCGACGAGCGCCAGCAGCGCCGCGACCAGCACGGTCAGCGCCCCCCGGGCGGCGACGGCCGTCCGCACGAGCAGCGCACGCACGAGCAGCGTCCGGGTGATCAGCGCCAGGGCGAGCGCCGTCCGGAGCGCCCGCCGTTCCAGCAGCAGCGTCCGGTCGAGATGCCGGCGCCGACGAACGGCCACGCGACCGAAGGTCTCGCGCGCGTCGGCACGCCGCTCGGCGACGCCGCCGCGGCCGTGTTCGCGCAGCTGCGCAACGGCCAGCCGCTGCCGGTTCGCCAGCTCGCGGCGATGATGCGCAAGCGCAACCTCGTCAACCAGGAGCCGGAGCAGCTGTGGCCGCAGCTCAAGGCCGAGCTCCTCGGCGACGAGCGCAGCTACCGCACGCTCGGTCTGCGCCCGCGCATCGTGTACCGCGGCCGCGATCTGTTCGCGCCCGGCCCGGTCGCGATGAGCGTCACCGCCGATGCCGAGGCCGGCGTCGCGACGGCGCTGTCCAAGCTCGCGAGCTCCACGCACCGTGCACTCGCCGGCCGCCTCGCGAAGGCGAGCCCGGCGGGCTTCGAGCGGATCATCCACGCGTACCTCGTCGCCGCCGGCTTCCGCGAGATCGAGTGGGTGAAGCGCGTCGGTGGGATCAGCTACGCGTCGGCGACGGCGCCGGGCCTGTCGCGCACCGTGCTCATCTCGGCGCGCTCCGGTGATGCGCCGATCGATCGCCGTGGCGTCGGCGAGCTGCGCGTCGGCGTCGAGGCGAAGGACCTCGTCGCCGGTATCCTGATGACGCCGGGCGAGCTGTCCGAGGACGCCGAGCGCGAGCTCGAGCGCGCCGGTCGCTCGATCTCGGTCATCTGTGGCGACCAGCTCGTCGCGGCGCTGATCAACGCGGGTGTCGGTGTCGTCACCTCGGCGGCGCCGGTGCACTACCTCGACGATCAGCTCCTCGAGGAGATCCTCGCCGGCTGATGGTGGCCGCGGCCGCGCCCGCAGCTTCGTGGCGGTGGCTCGGCCGGGCCGACTATCGCGCCGTGCTCGACGAGCAGCTCGCCGAGCGCGAGCGCGTATGGGAGGGCGCGGCAGGAACGATCTTCTTGTGCGAGCATCCGCCGGTGATCACGCTCGGCCGGAGCGCGAACACGGCGAACGTGCTCGCCGCGGGTGACGTCCCGCTCGAGCGGATCGAGCGCGGCGGCGACGTCACGTATCACGGACCCGGCCAGCTCATGGTCTATCCGGTCGTCCGGCTGCGGCAGGGTGTCGTCGACTTCCTCGAGCGCGTCGCGCGCGTGCTCGCCGATGCGTGCGCGGTGTTCGGCGCGCCGGGCGCCGCGTTCAAGCGCGATCCCGCGGGCCTCTACCTCGACGACGCGAAGCTGGCCGCGTGCGGGATCCACGTCGCGCGCGGCGTCAGCGTGCACGGCTTCGCGCTCGATGTCGCGACCCCGCGCGAGGCGTGGCAGCGGATCCGGCCGTGCGGGCTCGCCCTCCCGCAGACCTCGCTCGCGCTGGCGCTCGAGGCGCGCGGCCGGCAACCAGCCAGCGTCGAGCAAGTCGCGGCCGAGGTCGGTCCCAGACTCGCCGCCGCGCTGTTATAAGGGCGCATGGCCCGAATCGTCGTCCTCTACAACACAGACTACGACGCGGAGCAGGCGGCGACGGCAAACACTCCCGATGCGACGAGTGTCCGTGCCTCTGCCAAGGCGATCGCTTCGGCACTGATCGAGACCGGCCACACCGTCGAGCTGACCGGCGTCCACGGCACCGAGGTCTACTCGGTGCTCGCGAAGGTCAGCGCGCAGAAGCCGGACCTCCTGTTCAACCTGTGCGAGTCGATGGACGGCGAACCGCGCAACGAGCCGACGTTCGCGGGCCTGCTCGATCTGTTCCGCATCCCGTACACGGGCGCGGACCTGCTCGCGCTCGGCTCGTGCCTCTACAAGCACCGCACGAAGGACATCCTGCTCGCGCACGGCGTGCCGACGCCACCGTACCGGTTCCTGCGCACGCCCGCGGACCTCGACGACCCGTCGCTCGACGGGCTCGACTTCCCGTGGTTCGTCAAGCTGGCGCACGAGGACGCGTCGCTCGGCATCACCGAGGCCAACGTCGTCCGCAGCGGCGCCGAGCTGCGCGCGCGGTCGCGCGAGCTCATGGCCGAGCACCGCCAGGGCGTGCTCGCCGAGCGCTACGTCGAGGGTCGCGAGATCAACGTGACGCTGCTCGGTTACCGCGAGCGCGTCGAGGTCCTGCCGCTGCACGAGATCGATTTCGGTGCGATGCCGTCGAACCGGCCGCGCATCGTCAGCTACGCGGCGAAGTGGGACGAGAGCCACGTCGACTACGCCGGCACCAAGCCCGTGCCGCTGACCGGCGTCTCGGCCGCGCAGGTCGCCGAGATCGAGCGCGTGTCGCGCGCGGCGTGGCGCGCGATGGATCTGCGCGACTACGGTCGTGTCGATCTGCGTGTCGACGAGGCCGGCGTGCCCTGGGTCATCGACGTCAATCCAAACCCCGACATCTCGCCCGATGCGGGCGTCACGCGCGCCGCTGCCGCCGCGGGCATGAGCCATCCGCAGATGGTCGACCGGATCGCGCAGCTCGCGCTCGCGCGGATCCGCGACAGCCTCCGCTGACGAGCTCAGTTCTCGTCGTCGGTGTCGTCTTCGCCCGAGAGGCGCCGCAGCTTCTTCTGCAGGCCGAATCGCGACAGGCCGAGCAGGCGTGCGGCGACGGTCTGGTTGCCCTTGGCGCGCGTCATCGCCGCGCCGATGTAAGCCTGCTCGGTCGCGACGAGCGCGGGCTTGAGCCGCAGGTCCTCGCCGACGGCGGGCTTCGCGGGCTCGGGCCGCGCGGCCGCGGCTGCGACCGCCTCGGGCAGATCGCCGATGTCGATCACGTCACCGCCCATCGCGACGCCGCGGGCGAGCGCGTTCTCGAGCTCGCGCACGTTGCCCGGCCAGCGGTGCTGTCCGAGCGCGCGCAGCGCCGCACGTGTCACCTTCGGCACCGGCCGGTTGCGGCAGAGCAGGGCGAGCAGCTTCTCGACGAGCACCGGCACGTCGCCGTCGCGCTCGCGCAGCGGCGGCACGGGAATCGTGATCACCTCGAGCCGGAACCGCAGATCCTCGCGGAACGTGCCGGCCGCCGACAGCTCGGCGAGCGAGCGCTGGCTCGCCGCGATCACGCGGACGTCGATCTTGCGCGTCTTGCTGTCGCCGACGCGGCGGATCATGCCGTCCTGCAGCACGCGCAGCAGCTTGGCCTGCATCGCCGCGCCGGTATCGGCGACCTCGTCGAGGAACAGCGTCCCGCCGTCGGCGACCTCGAACAGGCCGCGCCGATCGCGATCCGCGCCGGTGAATGCACCGCGCACGTGGCCGAACAGCTCGCTCTCGAGCAGCGGCTCGGGCACCGCGCTGCAGTTGATCGCGACGAACGCACAATCGCGGCGCGGGCCGTGGTCGTGCAGCGCCCGCGCGATCAGCTCCTTGCCCGTGCCGCTCTCGCCGACGACGACGACCGGCAGCGACGTCGCGGCCGCGCGATCGACGACGTCGAGCATCCGGATCATCGCGGGCGACTTGCCGACGATGCCCTCGTACGCATTGCGCAGGCGCTCGCGCGATGGCAGGTCCGCCTTCACGCGCACGAGCTCCGCGTCGCGCTCCGCGAGCTCCGCCGACAGGCGGCGGTTGAGATCGTCGACCTCGCGCGTCGTCCTGCGCAGGTCGTCGGTCAGCCGGGCGTTCTCGATCGCGATCGCGGCGATGTCGGCGAGCTCGCCGAGCAGCGTCGCCGCCGCGTCGTCGAACGCGCCACCGCGCAGGCGGTGATCGACGTAGATACAGCCCGTGATCGCCCCGCGCTGCCTCAGCGGCACGCACAGCACCGAGCGCAGCCGCAGCGCCGCGACCGACGCGGCGACCGCGAACCGCTCGTCGACGCCGGCATCGACCGTCACGACGGGCTCGCCGGTCTGCGCCGCCTGCTCGGCGATCGACCGGCTGACCGAGCGCTCGCCGCTCTCGAGGTCGCCCATCGCGAAGTTGCGCGACACGACGGGCCGCAGCTCGCCGGCGTCCTGACGGAGCAGCAGGAACCCGCGCTCGGCCGCGGTCAGCTCGATCGCGGTATCGATCACCTCGTCGAGGATGCGCTCGACGTTGTCCTCGCTGTTGAGCCGACGCGACAGCGTCAGGAGCCGGCGCAGGTGTGCCGAGCTGTCAGCGCCGCGCGTGCGCGCCGGCGGCGCCTCGCCCGGCAACCTCGCGAGGTCCGGATCGGCCTCGAGCGCCGCGCGAAATGCCGGTGCCGCCGCGGCGACGAGCGC
>JAEWJO010000290.1 GCA_023386455.1 Pseudomonadota bacterium
CGCCCGAGACCGCGTGGGCGCACTGCGCGCGCGCGAGCGCGCTCGGCCTGCAGAACCGGATGGGTCCCGCGCTCGCCGCGATCGATCGCGCCGTCGCGCTCGAGCCGAGCGACACGTTCTACGCCGAGCGCCGCGAGACGCTGCGCAAGGGCGTCGAGATCCTCGAGGCTGCGCTCGTCGAGGCGCGCGCGCAGCTCCAGCCAGCGCCGACGGCCGACGCGTGGACCGACGTCGGTACGGTGCTCGATCTGCTCGGCCGCTACCCGGATGCCATCGACGCGTTCGAGCACGCGATCGCGATCGATCCCGAGCACGCGCGCGCGTGGACGGGCAAAGGCTGGGCGCTGCACCGGCAAGGCGGGCGCTTCCCCGAGGACGTGTTCGCGTTCCAGAAGGCCGATCAGCTGGCGAACCACGCGCCGCACCGCCCGCCATCGTCGAAGAAGCGAGCGACGTCGTCCGCGACGAAGACCAGGGCGGCAACGAAGACCAGGGCCGCGCCGAAGACCAAGGCCGTGACGAAGACCAAGGCCGTGACGAAGACCAAGGCCGCGACGAAGACCAAGGCCGCGACGAAGACCAAGGTCGCGACGAAGACCACCGCGAGGAAGCCCCCCGCCGCGGCGAAGTCGAAGGCTGCCGCGACACGGAGGCGCTGAGCCGGCCCCCCCGGCCACGACCTGCCCGCGCGTGCTACATGGCGCGCACATCATGCTGTTCCAGCCCCTGACCCTGCGCTGCGGCGTCGTCCTGCCGAATCGGATCGCGCTCGCGCCGATGACGAACCAGCAATCGCATGCCGACGGCCTGCTCGGCGACGACGAGCTCGCGTTCCTCGCGCGTCGCGCCGACGGCGGTTTCGGTCTCATTCAGACCTGCGCGAGCTACGTCGCGCTCGATGGCAAGGCATGGCCGGGCGAGCTCGGCATCGATCGCGATGCGTGCCTGCCGGGTCTCGCGCGACTCGCGGCGCGCCTGCGCGCGGCGGGCTCGGCATCGATGGTCCAGCTGTTCCACGGCGGGGTGCGCGCCGAGCCCGCGCTGACCGGGGAGCCGACGTGGAGCGCGAGCACGTGGACCGAGGACACGCCGGGCTTTCACGTGCCGCGCACCGGAACGATCGACGACATCACGCGCGTGATCCGACAGTTTGCGGACGCCTCGGTGCGCGCCGAGCGTGCCGGCTTCGACGGTGTCGAGCTGCACGGCGCGCACGGCTACCTGCTCTCGCAGTTCTTGTCGCGCACGATGAACCCGCGCACCGATGGCTGGGGTGGCGACCTCGAGGGCCGCGCGCGGCTCGTGCGCGAGGTGATGCGCGCGTGCCGGAGCGCGTGCTCGCCGCGGTTCGCGATCGGCGTGCGGCTGTCGTTCGAGGACTTCGGCAACGCGAAGGGGATGGACCTCGACGACAACCTCCAGGTCGCGCGATGGCTCGCGGACGACGGCGCGGACTTCATCCACGTGTCGCTGTGGGACTACCGCCGACCCTCGACGAAATACCCGGACGGGTACGTGCTGCCGAAGGTTCGTGACGCGGTGCCGCGCGATGTCGCCGTCGTTGCCGCCGGCAAGATCTGGTCGCGCGCCGACGCCGACGCGGTGCTCGCGCAGGGCGCGGATGTGATCGCGCTGGGACGCGCCGGCATCGTCAACCCGGCGTGGCCCAAGGACATTGCCGCTGGTCGACCGGTCGAGGAGCCGCCGGTCACGGTGTCCGATCTACAGGACAGGTCCGTTTCACCTACATTCGTGAACTACTTGCGGCGCTGGAAGAACTTCGTCGCTGACTGAGTCGCGTACGTAACTCCCGCGATCGCCGGGCGATCGGGAAAGACTGTTTCAGCCTCCGATCGCCGCGACCTTTCTGGGTTCGGTCCGCACTTATTAGGATGGACCATGCTGGATCGGACGGGCCGATTCCCGCTGGCGTTGGGGGTTCGATGAAGGAACTGGATGGTGGGGTCACGCCGCTGCCGATGCGTCACCGGCCTGTCGGTCCGAGAGCGACCGCCGCCTGGCTGTCGTCGCGCGGGCTCTATGCGTCGCCGTCGTCCGCGTGGGACGTGACGATCGGTCTCGATGACGACGCGCGCAGACCGACCGCACATCTGCACATCGCGCTCGATGCGATCGAGTGGGGCTTTCGCTTCGAGCGCGAAGGCCAGACGTCGTGGATCCGCGTACTGAACGCGCCGTGCGTGCACGAGCGCGATGACTTCGATCTGGTTCGCAAGACGCCGCACCTGAGAAACCTCCCGAGCCTCGTGCGCCATCTCGAGGATCGCTTCGGCATCTGGTTCCGCCGCGCGCACGCGAGCGTTCGCACGAACCTGCCGAACGCCGAGGACAAGGTTCGGCTCTGGGTCGTCGCGTCGCTCTGACTGCGCACGCTGTGGCGCCGGCGCACACTCGAAGTGCCCGCGCGAAATCGAGTTGCCGTTCGCGCGCGTGCGGAGTTACACCGCATGCGTGGGTTCGACCTATCACGTGCTCGCCGGCGGTGGTGAGCTTGGCGAGCGCATGCGTGCGCTCGACTGGTCGAAGACGCCACTCGGCGCGGTCGAGTCGTGGCCGCATAGCCTTCGCACCTGCGTTCGCATCATCCTGACGTCGCAGCAGCCGATGTTCGTGTGGTGGGGCGACGAGCTCATCAATCTCTACAACGACGCGTACTGCTCGATTGCTCGGCGAGCGCTGGAACGTCACCGTCGTAGCCGATCGATCTCGCGACCCTGCAGGCGCTCCTGCCCAGCCCGCGCTCGTAACGGTCGAGCTGTGGCGCCAGCGCACACCGACGCGAACCTCGGTTTGATCTCCCCCCGACGGCGTCAAAGCCAGCTAGAACGGATGAGTGGTCGACGTACCGGATTCCGGTGATCGCACGAGCGCGCGACCCGTCATCGTCGCGGCGATCGCGATCGCCGGCAGCGTGATCCTTCGCGCCGCGCTCGAGCCGGTCCTCGATCACAGCCAGGTCTGGGTCACGTTCTGGCCGGCGATGATCCTCTCGACCTGGTTCGGCGGCTGGCGCGCCGGGCTCATCGTCATGACGAGCGCGGTCGCGATCGTCGCCACCTGGATCTATCCGCACTCGGGCTACGAGCTACGCGCCGTGCTCACCGGCGGCACGGTGTTCTGCGCGTGCGGTGCCGTGATCCTCTACTCGAGTCAGACGTTGCATCGCAGCCGCGCGCTCGCCCAGCGATCGCAACAGGTCGCGAGCGACGCGCAGGTCGCCGAACATCGCCTCCGCGAGACTCACCTCGCGTTCGCGGCGGCGCTCTCGCAGGCGCGAACACCGCTCGAGGTCGCCCGCGCGCTCGTCCAGGACGGAGCGCTCGCACTCGGTGCGGACGTCGGAGTGCTTGCCCGGGCCACGGGCGAGGAGCTCGAGGTCGTCGCCGCGCACGGATTGCCGTCGGTGACGACGGGCACGCGCCAGCCGCTCTCGATGGCAACACCGCTCGGCGCCGTGCTTCGCACGGGGGCCGAGCAGATCGCGGAGACCGCCGAGCAGTTTCGCGCGCGGTTCAGCGACATCCTCGGTCACGAGCAGGCGACGCACGCGGTCGCCGCGTTCCCGCTGCTCGTCGGCGATCGCGTGGTCGGCGCCGCGGCGTTCCGGTTCACGTCGAGGCGCACGTTCTCGGAGGACGAGCGCAAGCTCCTGCGCACGCTGTTCGCGCAGACCGCGCAGGCGCTCGAGCGGGCGACCCTCGTCGAGCAGCAGCGCGTCTCGAATACTCGCATGCGCGCGCTCGTCGAGCTGGCGACCGTCATCGGTTCCGCCGATACACTCGATGCGGTCGTGCGCGCCGTCGTCAGCGAGGGCAAGCGCGCCTCGAGCGCCGACACGACCGGGCTCTACATCGTCGACGACGAGAAGGCCTGCCTCGAGCTGGTCGGTTCCGTCGGCAGCGATCCGGGTCTCGTCGAGCGCCTGCGCGAGGTGCCGCTCGACTCGGAGCACGGCCGGCGGCTGTGCAAGGAGTACTGGGTCGAGAACCAGGGCCAGTTCCAGGCCGCGATGCCCGACCTCGCGGAGCTCGAGGTCTCGACTCGCAAGGCACAGGCGTTCTGGAGCATCCCGCTCGTCGTCGAGGGACGAACGCGAGGGGTGTTGACGATGGGCTTCTTCGAGTCGCGCGTGTTCACAGCCGACGAGCGCGAGTTCGCGCGACTGTTCGCGCACCACTGCGCGCAGGCGATCGGGCGTGCCGAGCGCTCGACCCGGCTCGATCGAGAGCGCACCCGGCTCGACCGCCTGTTCGACGCGAACCTGATCGGCACCGTGTTCTGGGAGAGGCCGGGCGATATCATCCGGGCGAACGAGAGCTTCTTGCGCTCGCTCGGCTACTCGCGCGCGGACCTCGAG
>JAEWJO010000294.1 GCA_023386455.1 Pseudomonadota bacterium
CGCTCGCCGCATGAGCGAGCGCGACAGCGCCCGCAAGGAGCCGGCCGCCAAGGAGCTGCTGCGCTCGGGCACCCTGACGGTCGACCCGGTGACCCACGACGTCCGCGGCGACGGCAAGGCACTCTCGCTGCGGCCGCTCGAGTACAAGCTCCTCGCGACGCTGATGGCCGATCCGGGCCGCGTGTTCTCGCGAGAGGAGCTGCTCCGCCAGGTCTGGGAGATCGAGCACGGCGGCGTCCGCACCGTCGACGTCCACGTGCGCCGGCTCCGCCTGAACCTCGGCGATCACGCCGACGTGATCGAGACCGTGCCCGGCTTCGGCTATCGCGCGCGCCGCTGACGGTGTCATCGCGGTGTCATCGTGATGACATCGCAGGTCGAGGTGTCATCGACCTGTGGTTAGACGTCGGATGCAAGGAACACCGACAGTTGGATCATGCGACGGTCTCTGCTCCTGCTCGCCTTGCTGATACCGCGGCTCGGCGATGCGGACCCGTGCACGAACCTGCCGGGCCCGATCGTCTACGCCCAGGTCGGTGACACGCAGACAAACCTCGTGAAGAGGCTCGCGCGGGCGCTGCGCGACAACACGCCGAAACCGATCACGCTCGTGTTCACGACGAGCGGCTCGTGCACGAACATCAACGCGATCTACAACCGCGTCGCGATCGCCGACACGGTCAACATGCAGTACGTGCCGTCGCTGACCGAGGACCCGGCGTGGACGCCGTCGAGCGCGACGCTCACGTGTCAGCTGCCGGCCGGCGGGGTCGTGCCCGACGTCGCGAACTCGGCGCTGTTCAACAGCGCGTGCACGACCGCCGCGCCGCCGGCGACGGTGAACCTCACGACCGGGCCGACGCAGGCCTACGTGCTCGCGGTGCCCGAGGCGTCGACGCAGACCGCGATCACGTTCGAGGAAGCGTACTTCGTGTTCGGCTTCGGCATGGGCGGCATGATCCAGCCGTGGGTCGACGAGCTGCAGATGTTCATCCGCACGACGACGAAGAGCACGCTGCTCGCGTGGGCCGCGAACATCGGCGTGCCGGCCGACAAGTGGAAGGGCATGAAGTTCGACGGTTCGCCGATGGTCGTCAGCGCGCTGCAGGGATCGACGAGCCCGCAGGCCGCGATCGGCATCCTCGGCGCGGAGGTCTACGATCAGCTGCGCGCCTCGCTGAACATCCTCGCGTTCCGCGCGAAGGGCCAGTACGCCGCGTACTACCCCGACTCGACGGCGAGCGCGTTCGACAAGCAGAACGTCCGCGACGGGCACTACACCGTGTGGTCGCCGACGATCTGGATGGACACGACCTCCGGTGGCAGCCCGGTCAGCGCCGATGCCCGCTACGTCATCGACCTGATCGCCGGCAAGCAGGTGACGCCCGTCGAGAACTTCGACATGTTCGCCATCATCCAGTCGGTCGGACTCGTCCCGGTCTGCGCGATGAAGGTGCAGCGCTCGTTCGAGGGCGGTCCGCTGTCGCCGTATCTCTCTCCAGAGAGCTGCGGCTGCAAGTACGACAGCCTCGTCGCGACGACGAGCTGCGCGCAGTGCTCCGCATCGCAGCCGTGCACGACCGGAACCTGCCGCAACGGCTTCTGTGAGGTGCAGTGATGCGGCTGGCAATGACGATCGCGCTGCTCCTGGTTGCCGCGTGTGGTGGCGACGACAACGACGGGCCGAAGGATGCCGGCGTCACCACCGACGCTGCATCGGATGCCTCGTGCTTCGAGAACCCGCAGACCCACAACGAGATCATCAACGCGTGTACGACCGCCCAGAAGATCTACAAGGACTCGCACCCGCCGCTCATCGGTTCCGACGGTACGCTGCCGCCGCTACCCTGATCGTCGCGACGAGTACCGCCCACGCCGGCCCGGAGCAGGTCGCCAAACCGGCGGTCACGCGCCGGGGCTGGACGCTCGACCTCACC
Source organism: Pseudomonadota bacterium (assembly GCA_023386455.1). Lineage (GTDB taxonomy): Bacteria > Myxococcota_A > Polyangia > Haliangiales > Haliangiaceae > JABFXX01. The sequence continues at coordinate 1,938 of JAEWJO010000294.1, forward strand.
GGCTACATCCAGGCCGACGCGGTCGCGTGGAGCGAGGACTCCGCGAACGAGCTCGACAGCGACGGCGACCCGCTCAACGAGGAGCGCTTCCTGATCCGGCGCGGCCGCATCCGGTTCGAGGCGCACCGCGACGCGATCACCGGCGCGCTCGAGCTCGATGGCAACACGATCGACGGCCCGACCGCGCGCATCCTCGGCGCGCAGCTGACGTACGCGTTCCCGGCGAAGGGTGAGCCGCTCGTCGCGGCGACCGCGGGCCTATTCAAGATCCCGTTCGGCCGCGAGGTGCCGGCGAGCGAGCGCGACAAGCCGTTCCTCGAGCCGCCGGCATTCGCGCGTGCGCTGTTCCCCGGCAACTACGACGCGGGTGCGATGCTCGGTGGCGCCTACGGCGTCGCGCGATGGTCGCTCGCGGTGATGAACGGCGCGCCGGTCGGCGACGCGCAGTGGCACGGTCGCGATCCGGTCGGAAGCCTCGACCTCGTCGGCCGCGTCAGCGCCGTGATCGAGGGACCCTCTCGGTTCCGCGTCGAGGCCGGCGTCTCGGGCATCACCGGCCGCGGCCTCCATCCCGGCACGCCGGGCACGAAGGACGAGCTGCAGTGGGTCGACGAGAACCAGGACGGCATCGTCCAGATCACGGAGATCCAGGTCGTCTCGGGCATGACGGCGACGCCGTCGCAGACCTTCGATCGCGACGCGCTCGGCATCGACATCGCGGTGCACTGGTGCATCTGCGTGATCGGTACCGGGACGGCGTTCGCCGAGGGGGCGATCGCGACGAACCTCGATCGCGGGCTCGTGTACGCCGATCCGATCGCGACGTCGCGCGATCTGCGCCAGCTCGGCTGGGCGATCGGCGTCGTCCAGAACCTCGGCGACCACGCGGCGGTCGGCATTCGCTACGATCGCTACGATGCCGACCGCGATGCGCTCGAGCGCGAGGGCGTCGCGATCGTCGGCATCCACAAGACCTTCTCGACCCTCTCGGTGATGGCCCAGGGCCACCGCCTGGCGACCGGATACTGGAACGACGCGCGCCTCGTCGCGCAGTACGACCACGAGCGCAATCCGTTCGGCCGCGCCGACGACGGTGCGCCGATCACGCGCGCCGACGACCGCGTGACGTTGCGCGCGCAGGTGGGCTTCTGATGAAAGCGCTCGTCCTCGTCGGTGTCCTCGCCGCGTGCGATGCCGCGAGCCCCGAGCGCGGGCTCGACTCGCTCCTCCAGGTCGAGGGCGCGCAGTTCCGGCCGGGACCGTTTCCTGCTCCGGCCGGCGGGCCGGCGACGCTCGCCGTGACGACGACGCGCTCGCGGTTCGTGATCGGCCAGACCGGCGAGTCGTTCCGCGGCGTGCTCGAACCGGCGGCGCGCGGCGCGGTGATCGGCCTCTCCGGCGTCGACGGCACGTGGCTGATCGCCGCCGGCCCGGCCGACGTCGACATCCCGGGGCTGGGGACCGCGAAGGGCCTGATCGATCTCGCGCCCGACTTCCCGCCGGGACCGTTCCAGCTGCGCGTCGCGGCGAGCGACGAGCATGGTCGCTTCGGCGAGAGCGCGACCGAGACCGTCGTCGCCGACGAGGATCCGCCGCCCACGGGCGAGCTCGTCATCGGGCTTCGATGGGCCGGGCGTGCGGACCTCGACATCCATGTCGTCGACGCGCTCGGCGGCGAGGCGTGGAGCGACGATCCGAACACCTGGCAGCGGCCGGGCCCGGGCGAGCCGGTCGATCCATTCGGCTACCTGACCGGCGGCATCCTCGATCACGACGGCAACAAGGGCTGCAACCGCGACGCCACGCCGGCGGAGCACGTGATCTGGCAGATGCCGCCGCCGGCCGGAAACTACGTCGTCCGGGTCGACGCGCGATCGATGTGCGGCGACGCGAGCGCGGCCTGGTATGTCGACGCGTATCGCGGCGGCATGCTCGTCGGCGCCTCGCGCGGCGTTGCGACGTACGACGACACGCTTCACGCGCACGCCGCCGGCGCGGGGGTCCTCGCGCTGCGGTTCGCGTGCACGCAGACGGAGTGCACGCTGCCATGAGAAGCGTCGTCGCGGCGGCGGTCGTCCTCGCCCCGTCCGCGGCGCCCGCACAGTCGGT
>JAEWJO010000316.1 GCA_023386455.1 Pseudomonadota bacterium
CCGTGCGCGAGGATCTATCGACGACCCAGTTCTACTCTGGTCGCGAGCGGGCCCGAGATGCCGGACACCGAGTTTCGCTGGGCGCTCGACACGGTCGCGAGTGTCCGGCCCGCGGCGTTCGATCGCCTGCACGTGGGCGGTGCTCGGATCCTGACGTTCGACGGCGTCGCTCGGCTGTGCGCGAACGGAGCGCGGCTTGGCAGCAGCAACTGGGCCACGCACTACAGTGGCGCGTTCCCGGCGATCCGCGCGCTCGCGCTGCACGACGCGCTCCTGACCTGGCACGCGTGCGTGTGGCCCGATCTCGAGGTGCTCGCGCTCGGGCCGCGCCATGCCGAGCGCGGCATGACGTGGGCGCGCGAGGTGCTCGCCGGGGCGTCGTCGTTTCCGCGGCTGCGCGCGGTCCAGTTCCCCGAGAGCAACGGCGACGAGCTCGTTGCCGCGCTGCTCGAGTCTCCCCTCTTGCCGCAGCTGCGCCGCGTCGACCTCACCGACAACATCACCGATCGCGGCGCGCAGCTGCTTCACGAAGCTGCCGATCGCCTCGCGCACCTCGACCGGCTGTGGATTGGCTCGACCGGCCGGCGCAGGTCGTACTGGCAACGCATGGCTCGCAATACGGAGTACCCGCGCGGCACGCTCGAGGTCGGCGATGCGTGGGCGAGCCGGCTGCGTGCGCGGCTCGGCTCGATGCTGCAGTTCAAGCGGCGCCCGGCGGATTCCGAGCTCTGATCACGCGATCGGGTCGAGCGCGAGCAGGGCATCGCCCTGATTGACGTCGGCACCGTCGGCGACGAGGACCTCGCGCACCTTCGCGCGCGGCGGGACATCGTGGCCACCGTACGTCACGCGGTGGAACGTCTTCATGACCTCGAGCAGGCACACGGTCGTGCCCGCGGAGACCTCGACGCCGGCGGTCACGAACGCGGGCTTGTCGGGCGTCGGCCGGCCGTAGAAGCGGCCGCTCGTCGGCGCGCGGAACACGAGGCCGTGCGATGCGGCGGCGGCGGCCGACTCGGTGGCCTGTGACGTCGCGGCGAGTGCGAGATCGGTCGCGACGCGGAACAGTGGCTCGCCGTACGCGACGGGGCGGCGCGCGAGCGCGGGGCCGGGCACGAGCTTGACGAGGCCGGTGACACGCGGCGCGGTGATGCGGAGCGTGCGGCCGAGGACCTCGAGCTCGCCGATCGTGTCACCGGGCGCGACGAGGTGATCGGCGGCGACGAGCAGGCGGAAGTAGCCGGGCTCCGGCGCGCGGACCTCGTCGCCCGCGAGGAGTGCTTCGAGTGTCGGCGCCGGCATCAGCGCGGACCTCCGACGAGGACGCGCAGGTCGTGCATCGACCAGATGCGCGGGTTCTTGATCCGGCGCGAGCCGGTGTTCTGGTACGACATCTCGACGAGTGCCGCGAGGTAGGCGCGCAGCTCGCCGAGCTCGACGATCTCGTCGGTGTCCATCTGGCGGGCCGCGACGAACGGATCCATGTCGCGCTCGATGCGCGCCTCGGTGTCGCGCATGCCGGCCTCGATCCTGGCGCGCTCGGCGGGATCGGTCGCCATGATCTGGAAGTCGTCGTCGAGCTTCGTGTTGTAGGCGGCGATCGCGAGCGTGCGGCCTTCCATGACCGAGAGGCGCGCGTAGGACGTCGAGAGCTGGACGATCGGATCGTAGGGCAGGCCGCTCATCGCGTAGTAGCCGGCGCCCGAGGCCTTGCGGAGCAGGACCGTGAACATCGGCGTCGTGTTGGTCGAGTTCGTGTAGATGAGCGACGAGCCGTAGGCGAGCAGGCCGTGCGCTTCGGCCTCGTGGCCGATGTCGAAGCCGGAGATGTCCTGCAGCCAGATGAGCGGAATGCCGTCGTCGTTGCACGCGCGGGAGAACGCGCTGATCTTGGCGATGCCGCCGCGGTAGAGGATGCCGGCGGGGCGCTGGCGGCCCGGGTGTTCCGGATCGCCGACGAGACCCTGGCGGTTGATCACGAAGCCGGCGTAGAGGCCGGCGACGCGACCGATGCCGCAGATCATCTCCTCGCCGACCTCGGGCATGACCTCCCAGAACAGCGACTGGTCGACGAGCCGCGCGAGGACCTGGTTGGCGTCGTAGGCCTCGCGGTGATCGGCGGGGACCATCGCCGCGAGCTCGGCGGACGGGAAGCGCGGCTCGATCGTGTGGATGTCGCCGCGGTAGAAGTCGGCTCCGCTGCTGGGGAGGCGTGCGACGTCGCGGCGCAGGCAGGCGAGGAGCGTCTCGTCGTCGGGAACGCGGACGTCGGCGCAGCCTGACTGGTGGACGTGGATCTCCGGGCCGCCGATGTCGAGCGAGGTGATCTTCTGGCTCTTGGCGCCTTTGATGAGCGCCGCGCCCGCGATGACCATGTACGCCTGCTCGGTCATGTAGACGCGGTCGGAGATGATCGGCATGTAGCCGCCGCCCGCGATGCAGTCGCCGAACACGCCCGCGATCTGCGGGACACCGTGCGCGGAGAGCAGCGAGTTCATCTTGAAGATGTGGCCCGCGCCGCGCGCGCCCGGGAACGACTTGGATTGCTCGGGAAGGAAGAGGCCAGAGCAGTCGACGAGATAGATCGTCGGGATGCGCAGGCGCATCGCCATCATCTGGGCGCGCTGGATCTTCTCGGGCGTGCGAGGCCACCACGCACCGGATGCGACGGTGTTGTCGTTCGCGATCACCATGCACCAGCGACCCTCGACCTGCGCGAACGCGGTGACGACGCCGGCGGCCGGGGACTTCTGGTCGCCGGGGAAGACCTCGCCGTAGTTGACGAACGTGCCGACCTCGAACGTGCGCGTGTCCGGATCGGCGAGCAGGGCGAGACGTTCGCGCGACGTGAGCTTGCCCTTCTTGTGGACGCGGTCGACGTACGTCGGGCCCCAGCCGGCGTGAACCTCGGTGCGGCGGGCGCGGAGGCGATCTTCGAGGGTCGCGAGGGCGGTGCGCGCGTCGGCGGCGGTGCGCTCGTCGACGAGGTTGGCGAGCGCGGAGCCGATCGGGACCAGCGGTACAAACGCCATGACGAAGCGGACCGTACTACAGCGCCCGGGCCGGCGCCCGCGTCGCTACAGGGTCTTGCGCATGCACAGGCTCAGCGACATGCCGACGTAGTTGCCGAACGGCTCGGTGTCGGCGTAGCCCTCTCGGTGATAGAGCGCGATCGCCTCGTGCTGGTGGATGCCGGTCTCGAGGATCGCGGTCGCGAAGCCCTCCTCGCGCGCCCACGCCTCGACGGCGGTGAGGATCTGGGCTGCGAGACCACGGCGGCGTGCGACCGGCGCGACGAACATGCGCTTGACCTCGGCGCTCGTCGCGTCGTACGGGCGAAACGTGGCGCAGCCGACGGGCACGCCGGCCGCGTCGAGCGCGATCACGAACGGGGACGCGTCGCTGATCAGGTTCATCGGCGCGTAGCCGTCCTGCGCCTCGCCGTAGCGCGCGCGGAGGTCGGCATCGAGTGCAGCGACGAGCGGGACCAGGCGCGGATCGGAGGCCGTCGTGCGCTTGATCGCGAACATCGGTCAGCGCCAGCCGGGGATCGTGCGGGTGTCGTAGGCGCCGGTGCGGAACGCGTCGCTGCCGAGGATCTGGATGTGCATCGGGATCGTCGTCGGTACGCCCTCGACGACGAACGCCTTCAGCGCGCCGATCATCTTGCCGATCGCCTCGTCGCGCGTCGGTGCGCGGACGATCAGCTTTGCGAGAAGCGAGTCGTAGAACGGCGGCACGACGTAGCCCGCCTCGACGTGCGTGTCGACGCGAATGCCGTCGCCGCCCGGCGGCTGCCACGCGGTGATCGTGCCCGGCGCGGGCGCGAAGTTGTTCGCCGGATCCTCGGCGTTGATCCGGCACTCGATGACGTGGCCCTCGAGCGGGATGTCGCGCTGGTGCCATGCGAGCGGAGCGCCGGCGGCGACCTCGATCTGCGCGCGCACGAGATCCTTGCCGGTGCGCTCCTCGGAGACGGTGTGCTCGACCTGCAGCCGGCAGTTCATCTCCATGAACCGCAGGACGCCGCCCGGATCGAGCAGCATCTCCATCGTGCCCGCACCGACGTAGCCGATCGACGCGGCGGCGCGCGCGGCGGCCTCGCAGACGGTCGCGCGCTGGTCGGCGGTGAGCGCGGGCGACGGGCTCTCCTCGACGAGCTTCTGGTGGTTGCGCTGGACGGTACAGTCGCGCTCGCCGAGGTGGACGGCGTGGCCGTAGCGATCGGCGAACACCTGGATCTCGACGTGGCGGCCGCCCTCGACGAGCTTCTCGAGGAACACGCGATCGCCACCGAACGCGGCACGCGCCTCGGCCTGCGCCTCGCCGTAGACGCGCTCGACCTCGTCGGCACTGCGTGCGACGCGCATGCCGCGGCCACCGCCACCGTTCTCGGCCTTGAACAGCACCGGAAAGCCGGTCTCGGCGGCGACGCGCGCGGCATCGGCGGCATCGGCGAGGACACCGTTCGAGCCGGGAATCACGTCGAGGCCGGCCTTGCGCATCGCGGCCTTCGCGCGCGTCTTGCTGCCCATGAGCGAGGTGACGTGCGGCGGCGGACCGATGAACGTCACGCCGTGCTGCGCGCACAGCGTCGCGAGCAGCGGGTTCTCGCTGAGGAAGCCCCAGCCGGGATGGAGCGCGGTGCAGTGGGCCTGGACGGCCGCCTGCACGACGCGCTCGACGTCGAGGTAGCTCTGCGCGGCGCGGCCGGGGCCGAGCACGACGACCTCGCGGCCCTTCGTGTACGGCGCGGCGCGGTCGGCTTCGCTGACCGCGAACACCGGCGTGATGCCGAGGGTGTCGCACGTGCGCGCGACGCGAACGGCGACCTCGCCGCGATTCGCGATCAGGAGGCGATGAAACAGCGGAGGCACGGACGAGAGCGTAGCTCAGCCGAGCTTCAGCATGCAGGCCTCGGCGCTCGAGACCTCGAACTTGCCGGGCGCCTCCATGTCGATCGACGTCACGACGCCGTTGTCGATGACCATGACGCCGCGGCGGGCGCGGACGCCCATGCCGAACTTGCCGAGGTCGGCATCGATGCCGAGCGCCTTGCTGAACTCACCGCTGCCGTCGGCGAGCATCACGATCTTGCCGAGCGCGTCGTGCGCCTCGGCCCAGTACTTCATGACGAATGCGTCGTTGACCGACAGGCAGGCGACGATGTCGACGCCCTTGGCCTTGAGCTGCGGCAGCTCGGCGACGTAGCCGGGCAGGTGCTTCTGCGAGCACGTCGGGGTGAACGCGCCCGGCAGCGAGAACATGATCACCTTCTTGCCAGCGAACAGCTCCGCGGGGTTGACGTCGGCGCCGCCCTCGGCGGTCGCCTGCTTGATGGTGACGGATGGGATCTTCTGGCCAACTTCGATCATGGCTGACGAGGTACCACAATCCGAGCCGGCGCACGCGCTTCAGGCCTGCGCGTCGGCCGGCTGGCCTCGCGTCGGACGGATCGTCTCGCGTGGTGCTGCCGGCTCGTCGCAGGACCGCGGCAGCGGCAGGCCGACGAGCAGCTTCACCGCCATCGACGCCATCGTCATGCCGAACACCGATGGCACGAACGCGACCGAGCCCTCGACACGATGCTTGTGCTCGCAGTCGTTCACGCCGTTCATGCCGCCGGGGCACACGCAACGGAACGCACCGTCGTCGTACGCGAGGTCGTGCGGCGGCATCGGCGGCTCCTCCGAGTAGACGGCCCACACGCCGGTGCGCCGAGCGCAATCGAGGCCGTGCTTGCGGCGGAGGTTCTTGCGCAGGTCGCGCGCGAACGGATCGATGCGGGTCTCGCCGAGATCGGCGACGCGGATCTGCGTCGGATCGAGGCGCGCGGCGGCGCCCATCGCCGACACGATGCGGAGCTTGTCGCGCACGCACGTCGCGATCAGGTGCATCTTCGCGGCGACGTTGTCGATCGCGTCGATCACGACATCGGGCTCCGGCATGAGGAGCCGCGTGCTCGTCTCCGGGCCGTAGAACTCGGCGCGGGTCTCGATCGTCGCGTCGGGATTGACGAGCCGCAGCCGCTCCGCCATCACCTCGACCTTCGACTTGCCGAGCGTGCCCTTCATCGCGTGGAGCTGGCGGTTGACGTTCGTGACGCAGATCCGGTCGTAGTCGACGAGGATCAGCCGGCCGACGCCACTGCGGACGAGCGCCTCCGCCGCGAACGAGCCGACGCCACCGACCCCGAACACGGTCACCGTCGACGTCGCGAGCCGGGCGACTCCATCATCTCCGAGGAGCCGTGCGGCGCGGTCGAACCGGCGGTGCGTCGTCATCGGCGCATTGTTCGTCAGCGGCCGCGGCTGTCAATCGCAAAATCCCCGAACAGGCGCCGGGCGTTGGCCGTCGTCAGCTCGGCGACGCGCGGCGGCGTGGTGCCACGGGCGGCGGCGAGGCCGTCGATCACGTCGAGAACAAAGGCGGGCTCGCAGCGCGTGCCCTTGTGAGGCGCCGGCGTCTGGTCGGGCGCATCGGTCTCGGCGAGGAGCAGGTCGTCGGGGACGACGCGCACCGCCGCGACCGGCTTTCGGGCGTTCGGGTAGGTCACCGGCCCGGCGAACGAGAACGCCATGCCGAGGTCGCGGTAGACGCCGACGAGCTGGGGGCTGCCCGAGTAGCTGTGCATGACGCCGCCGACCTCGTGCGCGCGCTCCTCGCGCAGGATGCGCGGCGCGACGTCGTGCGCGCGCAGGACGTGAACGAGCAGCGGCTTCTTCAGCTCGCGCGCGGCGCGGACGTGTGCGCGGAACAGTGCCTCCTGGTGCGCCTGCTCGCCGGTCGCACCGTCGAGGCCGCACTCGCCGACCGCGACCGCGAGCGAGCCAGCGGCGAGCGTCGCCTCGATGATCTGCGCGACCAGATCGCCGACCTCGCCCGCACCGAGCTCGGGAACGATCTGAGGGTGAACGCCGAACGCGATCCGTACGATCGGATGCGCGTGCGCCAGCGTCACGAGCCCGTCCCAGGTCGCCGGCCGGATCGCAGGGACGAGGACGCCCTGGACGCCTACACGCGCGGCCCGGCCGAGCGCCTCCTCACGATCGCCGTCGAAGGCGGCAACGTCGAGGTGGCAATGCGTGTCGATCACGCAAAGAAGTATAGGATCACGTGGTGAAGTTCGTGCGGCGATGGTCCACGTGGTGGCGAACCAGCGAGGTGAGTGCCGCCCGCTGGCTACGCGCCGCGCACGCGACGTTGCTCGGCGAGATGCCGATCCTCGCGGCCGGGACGGCGCTGTTCGCGATCATCGCGGTCGTGCCGTCGCTCGCGGCGGCGGTCGCGATCTACGGGCTCGTCGCCGACCCGTTCGAGATCCACTCGCACCTCGACGGCCTGCAGCACGTGCTGCCGGTCGAGGTCGTGCAGTTCGTCGGCGACCAGCTCGAGCGGCAGGCGCGAAGGTCGACCGGCGAGCTCGGCCTGCAGCTCGCGGTCTCGGTCGCGATCGCGCTGTTCTCGGCGCGAGGCTCGGCGCGCGCGCTGATCGACTCGCTGAACCGCGCGTACCGCGTGCGCGAGCTCCGCACACCGTTCCAGCGGCTCGCGCTCTCGCTGCTGATGGCGGTCGCGACGCTCGTCGGCCTGATGCTGATGTTCGCCGTCCTCGTCGTGCTGCCTGCGATCGTCGGTGCGGTGAACGCGAACTGGATCTCGGCCACGATGCTGCTGCGCTGGCCCGCGTTGCTCGCGATCGTGTTCTTCGCGCTGCTCGCGCTCTACCGCTATGGCCCGTCGCCGAGGCCGCTCGGCCCGCGCGAGACGACCGACGCCGGCGGCGCGATTCACCTTCCGCACCGGCCGGCTCGTCACATCTGCTTGCCCGGCGCCGGCGTGTCGACGGTGCTGCTGCTGATCGTGTCGTGGGCGCTATCGATGTGGGTCGACAACATCGCGAACACCGAGCTCGTCTACGGCGCGTTCGGCAGCGTGATCGTGACGGTGCTGTGGTTCTACCTGTCGACGATGGCGCTCGTGATCGGCGGGTTCGTCAATGCGGAGCTCGAGCGGCAGGCGGGTGCGCCCGAGCCCGACCGGTCGATGTACTAGAGCGCCTTGCGCCGGCGCCGGAACCCGACGAGCCCGACGACGACCACCGCGACACCGAGCGGCACCGAGATCGCGTAGAGCTGACTCGGGTCGCCGCCGGGCCGATCGCCGGGCACGAGCGCACCGGCGGCGGGCGCGGACGACGAGCACAGCTGGGCGGGAGCGAGCTGGGTCATCGCGCCGAGCTCGTTCGGGCCGAACACGCAGACCTCACCACCGGCGAGCGAGCAGAACCGGTCGGCAGGGCACGACGTGAGGATCTTCGGCTGCACGCCGGGGCCGCACCGTGCGCCCTGGCTCGCGAGCACCTGGAGGACGATGTCGGGGTGCTTGGTCAGGATCTCGGGCATGCCCGCGCTGCTGCAGGCGACAGGCCACGTGCGCGCGCTACGTACCTACGCTGCCGACGACAGTGGCATGTCGACGCTCGACAGCCGCACGCGAGCCGCGGGGAGCCGGACCTCGAACGTGCTGCCGACGCCGAGCTCGGTCGTGAACGACAGCTTGCCGCCGTGGCGCTCGATGACCGCGCGCGAGATCGCGAGGCCCTGTCCGGTTCCGCGACCGACCTCCTTCGTCGTGAAGAACGGCTCGAAGATGCGCTGGCGGATCGCCTCGGGGATCCCGCCGCCGGTATCCGCGATCTGGACGACGACCTCGCAATCGACGAGCGCCGACGTGATCGTGATGCGTCCGCGCTGGCCCGTCGAGCCAACCGTGTCGGCGATCGCGTGCGCGGCGTTGACGACGAGGTTCAGCAGGACCTGCGCGATCTCGCCCGCGCGACACTCGACGGGCCGGAGCGCGCCGAGCTGGGTCTCGACGGCGGCAACGAGCTTGTACTCGTGCGCTGCGATCAGCAGCGTGTTCTCGATCGCCTCGTTCATGTCGAGCGCGGTGACGGTTGCCTCGCCGCTGTGCGCGAACTGCTTCATCGACTTCACGATCGCGGCAACGCGGCGTACGCCGTCGGCGGCATGCTCGAGCGCCGACGGCATGTTCTCCTGCAGGTAGGGCAGGTCGGCGGCATCGGCGGCGTCCGCGGGTGCCGAGCGCGACAGCGCGAGCAGCTCGGAGACGCCATCGGTGACGAACTGCAGGTTGTCGCCGATGAACTGCATCGGCGTGTTGATCTCGTGCGCGACACCCGACGCGAGTCGACCGATCGCCTCGAGCTTCTGCGCCTGGCGCAGCTCCAGCTCGACGCGCTGGCGGGCGCCCACCTCGACCTGGAGCTCGCGATGGGCACGCTCGAGCTCGTCGCGCTGGTTCTCCGCCTCGACGAACATGTCGCGGATGATCGAGAGGTTCGCATCGCCGATCTTGTAGGCGAGGATCGCGACGGCCGTGAACGCGATCGGGTAGAGCGGTGACACACCCCCGATGAGTGCAGCGATGTCCTGGATCGCGCACGACGTGACGAGGATCCACATCCACATCCTGCTCGCGAAGTGCTCGAACGTGAGCGCGTAGAACGGGAGCCAGAACCAGACCGGCACCGGCCAGGCGATCAGGTCGTAGCCGATGACGGAGACGATGCCGTTGACGACCGCGCGCCCGATCTCGCCGCGGGGACCGATCCTGCGGACGATCAAGCGATCGAACACGATGTTCACCGGGAACACGACCGCATGCAGGACCACGGCGATCGTGAAACGCGGCCAGTCGCCCCAGGTCCAGCCGATGACCATCAGGCAGATGGCGGCTGCACCCCACTGGGTCACCGGCGCAAGCCGGCGCTTGACCTCGAGGTAGCGGCGCTCGTCGGGTGACGGGGACATGAGCTACGAATCGACTGGAAGTCCCGGTTGTAAAGACCCCCAACATGTTTGGAGCAACTGGCCGAATCGGAGAGCGAGAGGTGTTGGTGTGTTGAGAATCCTGTTTGTCGACGATGACCTGGCGATTCACAGCGCGATGCGGCGCCTGTTTCACCGACATCGGGGCATGTGCGACATCCAGTTTGCCGCCCACGCGGAGGCCGCGCTGGAGGCAATGGAGGGTGGGCCGGTCGACCTCGTGATCTCGGATCTCCGGATGCCGGGCACCAATGGTGTCCAGCTGCTCGAGAAGATCCGCGCGGCGGATCCGGCGATCGTTCGCGTGCTGATGTCGGGCTCGATCGCCCCGGGGGACATGCGCGATCCGACGGTCGCCGACGCGATCCTCGAGAAGCCATGCCCGGCGCACGAGCTGCTCCATCTGGTCACCCAGATCGCGAAGCTCGTCGAGGACATCCCCGACCGCGAGGAGCGAGCACGCCGGCTGACCGCGCCCGAAGGCGTCGCCGTCTAACCGGCTCGCACGCGCTCGACGAGCGATCGCGGCAATCCCCAGAGCTCCAGCAGCGTCGCACCGATCTCGGCGCGCGACATGCCGCCGGCGTCGGCACCGGTCGCCAGGAGGACGAGGTCGCCGAGGTCGCGCAGGAGTGCGGCCGCGGTTGCGAGGTCGCGCTCGTCACCGGTCGGGGCGCGCCGTTCCGCGCGCGCTCGGAGGTGAGCGACGGCCTGATGTTCGGCGAGCGCGGAGGCCGCCGCCGGGTCCGCGAGCGCGCTCCCGCATGTCGCGATGTGACGCAGGCGATCGGGACCGAGCTGGGCGACCGCATCGGAGATGCTGCACACGATCGCGCCCGAGCCGAAGTAGTGGAAGTTCACGAGCTGGAGCGCCTTGGCCGCGAGCGCCGGGTCGCGCTCGACGACGTCGACGAGCTTCGCGGTCGTCGGTGCCGCGAGTGCGGCGTGCAGCGCCTCGAGGACAGCCGGCGGCGTCGGCAACGTATCGAGCCCGCCGACCGCCGGTGCGAGCGGACCGAGTCGGGCGAGCACCGTGCCGCGCTCGATCGCATCGCGAAGGATCGGCGCCGCGCACGGCTTGCTCAGCAGCTCGTGGACGACGTGCAGCGAGCGCATGATCGCATCGCTGTCCGCGTGGCCCGACAGCATGATGCGCGCGGTCGCCGGGTGCTCGCGCTGGAGCAGCGAGAGCAGCGCCGCGCCATCGGTGCCCGGCATTCGCATGTCGGTGACGACGACCTCGAAGTGCTCGGTGTCGAGCATCGCCGCGGCGGCGTCGCCGTTCGGCAAGAACGTCATGTCCCATCGCTTGCGATCCCGGTGCAGCAAGTTCTGCAGGCCGACGAGGATCGCGGGCTCGTCGTCGACGAACAGGATGCGCGGCCGGGCGCTCATGCGCGATCACCGATCTACCACGCCGCCGAAACGGAAGACGGCCCGAGCGCAGGCCCGGGCCGGTGGAAGTATGAGATCAAACTTATTCGCGGACGCCGACGAACGTGCCGTGGGCGAGCGGCGCACCCTGGCCCGCGTAGGACAGCGTGCCGGCCCACGCGCCGGTCTGGATCGTGTCCATCTTGCCGTCCTTGTTCTTGTCGACGCCCTTGGCGACGCCGTTGATGCCGAACTCGAGCGCCGACGAATCGACGTTGTTGATCTGCGTGTAGATCGTGTTCGCGCCGATGTGGAGGCCGGTCTTGCAGGCCTGCTCGAACGTGCTCGGCGAGCCGATGTCGATCGCCTCGTACACGTACTGACCAACCTTCTGGCAGTTGACGACGCCCTTCAGCAGGTCCTCGACGTTCGTCGCGGACGGATCGATCATCGGGATGACCATCTCGTCGATCGCGAGGCGAAGGATCTTGCCGTACGACAGCGGCACCTTGTGGTCCGAGACCGTGAGGCGACCGGTCTTCTCGAGCGTGACGGTCAGGTTCGGAACCTGGACGTCCGTCATGTTGTAGTCGGCGAACGCGTACTGCAGCTCGAGCTCGTCGACCGTGAACTGAACGCCGGTGACCGTCTTCGTCGCGCCGCCGCTCGCGGAGATCTCGAGCGTCTCGAGCGTCCCGAAGTGGCGCGCGACCTGGCCGAACTTGTTGCCGAGGTCGACGATGCGCTCGACGAAGCCGGGGGCGACCTCGAGCAGGCGATCGTTCAGGTAGCCCGCGACGAACGGGATCGAGCCCTGGAGCGTGTTCTTCACCGTGCCGGCCGGCAGCTGCGCGACGAGCTGGTCGAGGATCCAGTGCGTCGGGTCGTCGGCGTCGTCGGTCGCCGAGATGATGCCGTTGATGACGGCGCCCGCGGTGCCCGGCATGTTCGTCGCGATGTCGAAGTCGCTGTTGACCGCGAAGCGGCCCTCGGGGGTGAGCGGAACCGGGTCAGGCTCGGCGCTGCCGCTGCCTTCGCCACCGCTGCCCTCACCGGGCTCGTCGACGGCTTGTGCGGCGCAGCCGGCCGCGGTCGCGCCGAGTGCGAGGAGGAGAGAGATGGAGAGGCTGTTCGTCTTCATGATGGCCGGACGCTGTGCAGCGTGTGTGCCATGCGCGTCGCGTGCACGATCAACAGCTTGTGATCGGGTCTGTCCGCTCCGGCTCCTTCGTTAGCCGGGTTTGGAGTCCGATCCACCGTCGAGCATCGACGACGCGCGCGCCGAAAAAAAAACCGGCCCAGGGACCATTCCCTGGGCCGGCCAGCCATCCTCGCCGCTGCGGGCTCACCACCCACTGCGTCGAACCGAGTCGTCTACATGCGCGAGCCGATGAACGTCGCCGTCGAGAGCGGCGCGGGCGTACCCGAGTAGCTCAGCGTGCCCGTCCACTTGCCCGTCTGGATCTTGTCCATCTTGCCGTCGTTGTTCGCGTCGACACCCTTCGCGACACCGGTGAGGCCGAACTCGAGCGCCGAGGTGTCGATCGAGTCGATCTTCGAGTAGAGCGTCTGCGCGCCGTAGTTCAGGCCGGCCGTGCAAGCCGTCGCCCACGTGCCCGCGCCACCGCCGTAGCCGAACTGGCTCGCGATCGCGTCGTTGATGTACTGGCCGACCGCCTGGCAGTTGACGAGCCCGACGAGCAGACCGTTCAGGTCGTGCGCGTTCGAGTCGAGCGCCGGGATGATCACCTCGTCGAGGCCGAGGCGCAGGACCTTGCCGTACGACACGGGCAGCTTGTGCTCGGCGATCGAGACCTTGCCGGTCACGTCGAGCGTCACACCGACGTTGTCCGCCACCACGGCGGCGATCGAGTGATCCGCGAACGCGACGTCGGTCTCGACGTTGTCGACCTTGAAGTGAACACCGACCGCGCTGACCTTGCTGGTGTACGTCTGCGCGCTGCCGGTGACGTCGAGCTGCTCGTTGAGACCGAAGTTCTTCGCGATCTGGCCGAAGTCGTTGCCGGCCTGCACGATCGTCGTGACGAAGTCCGGCGCGAACTGGAGGAGGCGATCGTTCAGGTAGCCGGCGACGAACGGGCGCGCGCTGTTCGCGAAGTTCTTCAGCGTGCCGTTCGGCATCTGCGCGATGACCTGCTCGAGGATCCAGTCGCTCGGGTCATCGGCGCCGTCGGTCATCGCGATGAACGCGTTGGTGACCTGACCGACCTTGCCCGGCATGTTCGTGGCGAGATCGAACTGGCTCGCGACCTGATAGCGGCCGTTCGCGTCCATCTCGCGAGGCGCGTCGTCGGAGCCCTGTCCGCCACCACCACCGCCACCACCTTCGCCGCCCATATCGTTGGGGGCGTCGGCGGCGCAGCCGGCTGCAGTGACTCCGAAGGCGAGGGCGAGGGCGATGCTGAGGTTCTTGACAGTGTTCATTGGAGGCTCCCGGTCGAGGATTGCTGTCGACCCCTCGTGCAGCCGAGATGCCATCCGGCCTCGAAATCTGATCCGCGGCAGAACGCGAACTTGCGGGCGTTCTCGACGAAACCGGCAACCGCCCTGGCCAGGTCAGCCGTGTTTCGTGGTGTCAGGTGGCCTAGCCTCGCGGCGCGTCAACACGCAACCGTGCGATTGCAGTGGCTGATCGATCTGCCGCCAGAACGTGCGCGAGGCGTGCTCGTCACGGGCGCAGGCAACTACCAGCCGCAGTCCTGGCCCTTGTTCTGCTCCTCGAGCCACTTCTGCAGCGGCGCGAAGTACTCGAGGATCGCGCTCGCATCCATCTTCTTCTCGCCGGTCAGCGCGAACAGCGCCTCCTGCCACGGCTTGGAAGCGCCCATCTCGAGCATCGCCTTGAACGCGTCGCCGGCGGCCTTGTTCTGGTAGATCGAGCACTCGTGCAGCGGGCCCGTGAAGCCGGCCTTCTTGCACAGCGCGCGCTGGAACTGGAACTGGAGCACGTGCGCGAGGAAGTAACGCATGTACGGCGTGTTCGCCGGGATGTGGTACTTCGCGCCCGGGTCGAACAGGTCGGCCTCGGTGCGCGCGACCGGCGGCGCGATGCCCTGGTACTTCAGCTTCAGATCCCACCAGTGCTTGTTGTAGTCGGCCGGCTTCACGCGGCCGGCGAACACGTCCCAGCGCCACTTGTCGACCATGAGGCCGAACGGGAGGAACGCGATCTTCTCGAGCGCGACGTCCATCTGCTGGTTGATCGTCGCCTTGTCGTTCTTCTCGACCTTCGTCAGGAGGCCCTTGGCCTTCATGTACTCGGGTGTCATCGACAGCGCGATCGTGTCGCCGATCGCCTCGTGGAAGCCGTCGTTCGCGCCGTTCTGATAGA
Source organism: Pseudomonadota bacterium (assembly GCA_023386455.1). Lineage (GTDB taxonomy): Bacteria > Myxococcota_A > Polyangia > Haliangiales > Haliangiaceae > JABFXX01. Next base: position 14,581 of record JAEWJO010000316.1, read on the forward strand.
GGACCGGCAGCTTGTAGTAGTTGTTGTAGTAGTAGTTGTGACCGAGCTCGTGATGGATCGTGATCAGGTCTTCCTGATTCTTGTTGATGCACATCTTGATGCGCAGGTCATCGTCGAGCGTCACGTCCCACGCGCTCGCGTGACACACGACGTCCTTGCCTTTCGGCTTCAGGAACATCGACCGTTCCCAGAACGTCGCGGGTAGCGGGTTCATGCCGAGCGACGTGTAGAAGGCCTCGGCCATCTGCACCATCTTCTTCGCGTCGTACTTCTTCTCGAGCACGGGCGTGACATCGATCGGTGCGACGCCCTTGTACGGCTGGAGGTCCTTGTAGAGGTAGCCCCACGCCTGGCCCCACATGTTGCCGGTGAGCTGCGTGAAGATCGGGCCGGTCTTCGGCTGGACCTTGTCGCCGTACATCTTGTTGAGGCCGCGGCGCGCGTAGCAGTGCAGCTGCGTGTAGAGCGGCTTCACCTGGTTCCACAGGCGATCGACCTCGGTCTCGAACTGGTCCTCGGGCATGTCGTAGCTCGAGCGCCACATCGACGAGACGTCCTTGAATCCGACGCCCCGCGCGCCCGCGTTCGCGAGCTCGACGTAGCGTACGAAGAGCGGACCCTCGGCCTTGCCGACGTTGTCGTGCCAGCCCTTCCAGGCGGCGAGCAGCTCGTCGGGCTTGCGGCTCTTCTGCAGCACCTTCGACAGCGCGTCGAGGTCCTTGCAGTACTTCTCCTGGGCGGCGGTCTGCGCCTTCTCGGCGGCCGCCTTGCCCTTGTCATCCTTGGCGGCGGCGACCTTCGCGGCCGCGGCCTCGAGCGCCTTCGCGCCCTTGGGATCGCAGACCTTGCCCTTGCCGTAGATCGACGTCATCTCGGCCGAGATCTTCGCGAGCTCGGTCGCCTGCGCCGGATCGTCGGGCGCCGGCTGGCCGGCGAACTTCAGGAGCAGCAGCTGGCGCCGGGTGTCCGGATCGAGCTGGCCCTGGACGGCGTCGAACTTGCGGCTCGCCTTGATGAGGCGCGTGATGCCGTTCGATGCGGCCTCGGCGGCCTTCGCCGATGCGGCTTCGTGCTCGGGCGTGATGTCTGTCTGGTTCGCCCACTCGGCGACCGACGCCTCGACGTAGAGCTTGCGC
>JAEWJO010000321.1 GCA_023386455.1 Pseudomonadota bacterium
GGGCGCGCGGGGGCGTTCGCGCCTTACGGCGCGGCCCCGTCGCCGGGGCGGGGGACGTCGACGACGCGGGCACCGAGCTTGCGCGCGAGCTCCTGCGAGCCGTCGGTCGAGCCGTTGTCGCCGATCACGACCTCGCCCTCGATGCCGGCGCGCGCGAGGTACGCGTTCGCCTTCGTGATGCAGCGCTCGATCGTCTCCGCCTCGTTCAGACACGGCATCACGATGGTGAGCTCGATGTCACCGGGCATTGGGAGGCGCCCCTTGTATCACGTCCGTCGGCGAAGGAGCTGAACGACTCCGCCGGCGGCACCGACGACGAGGTGAGCCCCCCACAGGGCCAGCGAGGCGGCGAGGGCGTCCGACTTCGGCATCTGGAACAGGCTCGCGCCGAGCGTGACGTACACGGCCTCGCGCGCTCCCGCACCACCGACGGTGATCGGGAGGAACGTCGTCGCCGCGGCGAGCGGCACGATCAGGAGCGACGCGCCGAGATCGACGCGAGGCTCGATCGCGTGGAGCAGGACGTAGCCGGCGAGCGCGATCAACACCTGGGTCGCGACCGACAGCAGCGCCGCGATCACGAACGAACCGACCGACGACAGCTCGGGCACGCGCTCGGCGATCGTGCGCAGCTTCCCCGGCAGGAATCGCCCGAGCCTGCGGGCGAACGGGAGTCCGAGCACGAGCGCGAACGACCCGGCGATGCCGAGCCCGCTCCACAGCCACAGCGATCCGGTGTCGACCGTACTGCCCGCCGCCGCGAGACCGATCGCGAGCAGCAGGAACACGCCGAACAGGCCGAGGGCGCGCTCGACGAGCACGACCGCGAGACCTGCCGTCGCGCCGCGCTCGCCGAACACGTCGCGCGTGACGACGCCGCGCACGACATCGCCGGCGACGGCTCCCGGTAGGTAGTTGTTGTAGAAGAACGAGATGAAGTAGAGCTCGGTCGCGCGCACGAGGTCGGGTCTCGTCAGCGCGCCGTACGCACGCAGCAGCACCCGCCAGCGCTGCGCACCGGCAACGACGTTCAGCGCGACCAGTGTGATCGCGAGCACCATGGCGCCGATCGAGATCCGGCCCGCCGCGCTCTTCACGTCGGCGACGTCGATCAGCGTGGCGATGTACGCGATGCCACCGGCGGTGCCGAGCCAGCGCAGGAGCCAGCCCCAGCGTTGCCACGCGGATCGCTCGGGCTCCATGGACGCCGCAGCATGCCACATGTTACGAGCGACTCCCGCCGTGACCGCGCGAACTGAAAGGGCGTTGTGCCTGGCCGCGGTCGCCGCGATGTGGGGGTTCTTCTTCGTCCAGGCCCTCCACACGCCGACGCTCCTCGACGACTGGTACCAGCTCACCTGGCACCGGCATCACGACCTGTCGCTGGGCTCGATCTGGGAGTACGGCCACTACAACTACTTCAACTTCAACCCGCGCATCGGCGACGTCCTCCTGATGATCGTGAACGGGCCCCGGTGGATTCACCTCGTCACGACACCGCTCGTCGAGCTCGCGCTCCTGCCGCTCGCGTTCGCGATCGCGTTCGCGCGATTCCCGCGCCTGACGCTGCGCGACTTCCAGCTCCTGCTCGTCATCCAGGTCTTCATCTGGCTCGTGATCCCGATCCCCGGGATCATCTACTTCTACCGGCCGTTCACGACGAACTACCTGTGGGCGTTCGCGATCATGCTCGCGCTGTTCGCGCCGTACCGGTTCGCGCTCGCGCGCGCCACCACCGGACCGCGCCGCCTCTGGCTCGCGCCGCCGATGCTCGTCCTCGGCTGGGTCGCCGGCATGGGCAACGAGCACACCGGTCCCACCGCGATGGTCGCGATGGCGATCTTCATCTACGTCGCGTGGCGCAAGCAGCGCCTGCAGCTCTGGATGCTCGCCGGCGCGCTCGGCCTCTACATCGGCTACCCGATGCTGTTCTTCGCACCCGGCCAGGCACTGCGCTACGCCGGCATCGCGACGCGCAACACGCCGCTGTATCTCCTCCGAACGCGCGGCATCTCCGGCACGTTCGAGATCACGCTCGAGTTCATCGCCGAGGCGCAGATCGCGATCGACTTCGTGCTCGTCGCTCTCCTCGTCGCGTACCGCCGCGCCCGCACGCGAGGCGACTCGCTCGTCGCGCTGTCGAAGGTCCAGGTGCTCACCGTGCTCGCGCTGATCGGCTCCGCGGGCGGCATGGTCGCGACGCTGTTCGCCTCGCCGACCGTCGGCGAGCGCCTGTTCTTCGCGCCCGCGATCCTGTTCGTCGGCGCGCTGCTCGTCCTCGTCGACTGGCTGTTCGCCGACACCGCCGCGCGACGGTTCCTGCTCGTCGCGTGCGGGATCGTGTTCGCGTTTCACGTCCATCGCATGGTCGACATCCTCGCGACCGGCTACGCGCAGAACCAGGCGCGCATCGCGCAGCTCGAGGCCGCGCCCGACGACTCGGTCCCGAAGGTCGCCCCCTATGGCCTGTGGAAGCGCACGCGCTGGTGGTGGGGCGATGACTTCCAGTACGCGTCGCTGCGCGAGTACATCGCCAACGAGGTCTACGACCTGAAGGGCATCGAGTACGACCGCCACCTCCACTGGACCGAGCCGACGCCGCACGATCGGTTCGTCGTGACGCGGACGTTCGAACCGCCGCTGTCTCCCGAGGAGGACGCGAAGCTCCAGCCTCGCTACGTGCCGACGTTCTGGGAGTGGGCGCTCGTCCAGCTGCGCCGGTCGATGAAGCTCGGCCCGATCGCGTTCGTCCAGGGTCACGAGCTCGTCCACTACACCGTCGACGTCGCGGACTCGCCGTTCGTCGATCCGCTGCACCGTCCGATCCACGTCTTCGACTGGACGCCGACGAAGCTGACGTTCATCGACGGTCGCATGTACGACGATCCCAACGGCTTCTCGTACGTCCGCATCTGGGCGCCGAGCCTGCCGCCGCTCGCGTCGGAGATCTACGTCGAGGCCTGCGGCACGACCCAGAAGGTCGAGACCAGGCCCGACATCTGGGAAGGCATCGGCCCGCTCGTGCCGATCGATCTGCAGTGTCGCGGCACGTACACGGCATTCGCGTGCGAACCGACGCAGTGCTGGCTCGCCGGGAGATACTGGCGATGACGCGCCAGCGCGCAGCGGTCGTCGCGTTCCTCGCCGCGCTCTACGCGGTGCGCGCGATCGTCGGCTGGTGGACGCCGCTGCAGGGCGACGACTGGAACCACTTCATCTGGGCCGGCCAGCACCAGGGCGACAGCGGCGGACGCTGGCTCGCGCTCTTCCTCGGCAATCACTTCGCATTCTCCGACGCGGTCGGCTACCTGCTCGCCCGCTGCGACATCTTCCACGCGCTCGTCAGCCCGCTCGCGATGATCGCGCTCGTCGTCGGCGTGTTCACGCTCGCGATGCGCCGCCTGCCGCGCGCGACGTGGGACGACCTGCTCGGCCTCGCGCTCGTCAACTGCCTCATCTGGATCGCGCAGCCGACCGCCGGTATCGCGCTGTTCCAGCGCGCGAACGTCGCGATGTACATCTATGGCGGCGCGGCGGCCGTGTGGTTCCTCGTGCCGCTGCGCTGCGGCTGGCGTGTTCCGACCCCGGCGGTCCCGCTGCTCGTCCTCGCCGGTTACGCGGCCGGCACGTCGACGCGCGCGATCGCACTCGCGACGCTCGTCGGCGCGCTGCTGATGATCCTCGCGTCCGCACGCCCGCGCGCGCGCTGGATGTGGATCGCGTTTACCGGGCTCGCGATCGGCACGCTCGCCGGCTACGCGCTGCCGCCATGGCTCGAGCTCGCGCGCGTGTTCCGCCGCGGTCTCGATCCGAACCTCGTCCTTCTCAAGGTGCCGGTCGTCGAGACCGGCCAGGTCGTCTCGCTCCTGGGCGCGCTGCTGCTCGCCAACGCCGCCCTCGGCGCGTTCGGCCGTACGCGCGCACCCGCCGACGGCCGCCCCGATCCGGGCGACACGCTGCGCTGGTCGATCGCCTGGTTCCTGACGACGATCTGGTGCCTGTTCGGTCCCCGCTACAAGGAGGCGACGACCCTGCCCGCGACCTACATGATCGTCGTCGCCGCGCTGCCATCGTTCCTGTGGCTCGCGCGCTCGCGCCCGCTGCGCATCGCGCTCGTCGTCATCGTGATCCTCGCCCACGCGATCGTCTGGACGGCGATGCTGACGAGGTATCACCGGTTCGGCGCCGAGGGTGCCGCACGGATCGCCGCGATCGAGTCTGCCCCGAAGGGCACCGTCGCGAAGATCCGCCCGTACTCCGACATCGCGGAGACGTTCTGGTTTCCGGGCGAGGACCTCGTCTTCGCGCGCCAGCGCCAGCTGCTCGCGATCGAGAGCTTCGGCCTGCTCGACATCGATATCGATCCGATGCCGCGCCGCCTCGAGCCGAATCCGGGCGTGAAGGTCCGGCTCGAGACCGACGGGCTCACACCCGAGCAGCTCGTCGCTGCCCGTGTTCCCGACATCTGGGCGACCGAGACCTCGGCCGCGCGCAAGCAGTTCGACACGCTCGTCCGCCGCCTGCGCAAGCAGTTCGGCAAGCAGTTCTCCGCGCGCCTCGTCGTCGAGAACCTGACGCTGCCGCCGCGCAGCGACCGCCCGCTGCTCGCCGCGTGGGCGGACAGCAAGATGACCGTGATCCCGCGCGTCGCGCGCTCGACGCTCGACGCGAACAGCAAGTACACGATCCGGATCTACGGCCGCGACGCGCGTCGCTTCGACGAGGCCTGGATCCTCGACGGCGAGCACGTCACGCAGGCGCCGTATCGAGTCGGTGCGCCGCAGGTGCAGTCACTCACGTCGCGACTCAACGCCGTGATCGTCTGCAACAAGGACCGCTGCCTGCTCGCCGAAGCCTTCGTCCCGCGGTTCTAGCCGTCTGCGCTTGCAGGCGGCTCGGCGGGCGCATGTAGACTACGCCGCATGGAGCTGATGTCGACCGGCGAGCTTGCAGCCGCGCTCGTGTGCCCAACATGTCGCGGCGGCGCGCTGCACGTGTCCGGCGATCGGGTCGACTGCGAGACGTGCAAGCAGTCGTACCGGCACGAATCCGGTGTGCTGTCGTTTCTGGTCAACGACCAGCTGTCGGATACGAATCGCAACGAGATCAAGGGCAACACGTTCTCCGACGACTTCATCGAGAAGCTCCACAAGAAGGACGAGTGGAGCCCGATGCACACCCACCAGATGGAGTGGGTGATCGAGCTCGTCGAGAAGATGCTCCCCGACGGACCGGACCTGTTCACGCTCGGTGCGGGGACGGGCTTCGACCTCCGCCTCCTCTTGCGCCGCCGCTCGTTCGAGCGCGTGTTCGCGAGTGACATCGCGCCGGCCGCGACGTTTCAGATCGCGAGAGCGCTGGCGGAGTATCCCGGGCGCCTCGGGTTGTTCGCGTCGGAGTTCACGCGCTGTCCGGTCGCAAGGCGGCCGGGCTCGCTCGGTCTCGTGTTCCAGGCGCTCCACCACGCGCACGACGCCCACGCGGCGCTGGCGACGCTGCTCGATCACAACTTCGATGACCTCGTGATCGTCGAGCCCACGACAAATCCGCCGCTCGCACTACTCGCGAAGTTCGATCTGGTTCAGCGCGTCGAGTACACGGGCACGCGCCCCGACTGGCTGAGCCTCCCGCGCGTCGAGAAGCTGGCCAGCGAGCGCGGGTATCGGATGGCCGCCCGCACGTGGTGGGAGATTCCGCCGTACGTCGGGCGCCCGTGGCTGAACGAGCGCCCGCTGGCGTGGCGATCCGTCTATCGCGTGTTCGACAGCGTGTCGCGCGTCACGAATCTGCTGAAGTTCGGTTCGATGGCCGTCGTGCACTTCACCCGCAGCTAGCGCCCCGGGCTGCTGCTATCTGGTCTAGATTCCTGCCGCAGTGTCACGGGCGACTCCGGCGTGGATTCTAGGTTTCGCGTTCGTCGTATTCCTCGTCTACGCGTACCCGGGGTACGTGAGCATCGACTCGATCCAGCAGCTGGAGGAGTCGCGCGCGCACGCGTTTGGCGACTGGCACCCGCCGTCGATGGCGGCGCTCTGGGCCGTCGTCGAGCTCGTCGTCGCGGGCCCGGTCGGCATGCTGCTCCTGCAGGGCAGCCTCCTGCTCGGCGGTTCGTTCGTGCTGCTCCGGCGCCGGTTCGACGATCGCATCGCGGCGCTCGCCGCCGGCGCGCTGCTGCTGTTCCCGCCGGTGCTCGCCCCGATGGGGGTGATCTGGAAGGATTCGATGATGGCGGGCATGCTCGCCACCGGGCTCGCGCTGTTCACGTGCGAGGACCGCAAGCGTCGCATCGGCGGGTTCGCGCTGCTCGTGTTCGCGATCACGCTGCGCGCGAATGCGCCGCTCGCCGTCCTGCCGCTGTTCGTGTTGCTCGGCGTACGTAACGTGGCGTGGCCGCGCTGGCGACGCTACGCGGCCGGCCTCGGCCTCTGGGTCGGTGCGACGGTGGCGTCGATCGCGCTGACGGGTGCGCTGACCCAGAAGCACCAGCACGCGTGGTCGTGCTCGCTCGGGCCCTACGACATCACCGGCATCATCCGGTACTCGCACGAGCACTACACGGACGACGAGCTGCGAAAGATCCTCGACGGAACGCCGCTCGTCGCGAAGCTGCCGGTCGAGGAGCAGGCGCGGAAGGCGTACTCGCCGCGGATGTGGTGGCCGGTCGCGAACGGTGACAACCGCGTGTTCAACTGGCCGGAGAACCAGGCGCATCGCGACGCGATCGCGCGGTCGTGGAAGACGCTCGTGCTCGGCTATCCGGCCGGCTACCTGCGCCACCGCTGGCGCGTGTTCCGCGAGACGATCGGCCTCACGAGCGGCCCGACGTTCGACCCGGCCTGGCAGGAGCATCTCGCGTCGCCCCCGCTTCACCTCGACGCGAGCTCGGGCCTCCTCCAGCGGACGCTTGCCAAGGCCGTCGCGTGGCTGGGGAAGACGCCGCTGTTCCGGCCGTTCATCTATCTCGCGCTCGCGCTCGTCGTGCTCGTCGTCGCGATCGTTCGCCGGCGTCACGACGTCCTGCCGATCGTGCTGAGCGGCATCGCGTACGAGCTGACGCTATTCCCGTTCGCGCCGTCCGCGGATTACCGCTACTCGCACTGGATGATCACGTCGGCGGTGCTGGCGGCGGTGCTGCTGTTTGTTCGTGCGAAGCGGGACGCTGCCAGCGGCGCGTGACGACCAGGGCGAGGCCGAGGACGGTCGCGACCATCAGCCAGTGGGCGTCGCGGTAGTCGGTGCGATTGGCGAGGACGAACACGCCGAGCTCGTAGCCGAGCGCACTCGCGAGGAACACGATCGCGGCGCGCTGGCGACGCACGATCGCGAACGGCAGCAGGAGCAGCGCGAGGGCGAGGTAGAGGTACGGGCGGAACAGCGGTGTTCCGGACAGCGCGGTGAACGGCGCGAGCAAGAGGCCCTGCAGCAGCGAGTGGCGAGCCGCGTGATACATGCCCTTCGCGTCGCGAAACGTCTCGTAGAACGCGGTGTACGCTGGCGACCAGTTCGAGGGCGTGCGCCAGCCGATCGTGCGCACGAACATGCCCCAGCGCGCCTTCAGGTAGGCCTTCGGTGCGAGACGCACGAGCGCGCGACGTCCTGCGAACAGCGCCTCGCGCTCGGCGTCGGTCGTGGGCGGCTCGAACAGACGCTGGTCGGTTGCGGCGTACTGGCGCGTCCGGCCGTGGATGGCTCTCGCGCGCTGCTGGATGTCGGCCGTCGCGAAGCGAACGCCCGGCAGGCAGCGCTCGATCGTCGCATCGTCGAGCGTGCCCGCGTAGCGGAGCGTGCCGACGATGTCGCTCATCGCGAACGCGACCTCGTTGCGATACGAGCGGTCGTCGACGACGACGTGAGAGAGGCCGAGCGCGACGCCGACGACCAGCACCCATGCCGCGATCGCGATCCCGATCCGCTGCCAGCGCGGTCGCGAGCGGTCCCAGACGAACATGCCGACGACGATCGGCAGCGCAGCGAGAGGCCCGGCGTCGTGCATCGAGCACCCGAGCACGACGAGCACGAGCCCGAGGATGCGGACCCAGCGGCGCTCGCACGTGAACGCGGCCGCGCCCGCGATGAGGAAGCCGGCGAGCTGCGCCTCCGCCGTGACGAGGCCGTTCGCGATCAAGAGCGGCGGGAAGAGCAGGGCGCACGCGGCGACGATCGCGGCAGCGCGCTCGGCCAGGAGGCGGCGGGCGAGCACGAACGTTCCACCGAGCAGCAGCGCGCTCTGGAGCAGCAGCATGCCAGCGGGACCCGAGAACACGATGCCGACGATGCGCCAGACCTGGCTCATCATCGGCACGTGCCAGTCGGTGAAGACGCCGACGCGCGAGTCGACGAGCTCGTCGGCCGCGTCCGTCCGCATGAAGCCGGGGTAGGTCGCCAGCAGGAACACGAGCCACGCGCCGAGCAGGATCCGGCGAGGTGTGATCGATGGCCACCGCATCACGTGGTGCGTCCTCGCCGCCGCTGGATGAACAGGATCACCGCGGCGATCGTCACGGTCGTCACGAGCCAGTGCGAGTAGCGGTAGTCGGGATTCGCGCCGACGGGGAAGTAGCTGAGCTCGTACAGCAGGCCGCTCGTGATGAGGCCGGCGGTCAGCCGGTCGCGGCTGCATAGCGCCAGCAACAGGAGGCCGATGACCGCGTAGATGTACGGCCGGAAGAGCGGTGTGTGATCGGCGAGCCAGTAGAAGACGCGACCGACGTAGTACTGGATCCGCGACCACGAGGCCGCGTGTTGCGTCGCCGCGATCACCTCGCCCTCGTCGAACAGGTTCCACACGGGCGCGCGGATCGTGTCGTCGCGCACGCCGAGCAGGTCGAGGTACTCGTCCCAGTGCGATGCGAGGTATGCGATCGGGTCGCCGAGGACGAGGTCCTTCCATGCACGATGGAGCGCGGCCCACTGCTCCGGCGTCCTCGGGTAGGAGAAGAAGCGAAGGTCGCCTTGCGTGAGCCGCCACGCGCCGCGGAGATCGTGGAGCATGCGCGCGCGATGCTGGATCGCCTCCTCGACGACGAGCGGCGTGCCGCGCAGCACGTAGCGCGCCTCGTCGTCGGTCATGTCGTCGGTGTACGCCAGCGTCCCGACGACGTCGGAGAACACCGGCGTCAGCGGGACGTGGCTCACGGCCAGGACGCGCGTGATCGCGAACGCGGCACCGACCGTGATCACGACGACGCCACCGAGGACGGCGACTCGCTTCCACCAGCGCAGGCCCGAGCGCCACTCGAAGATGAAGAACACGAGCGGCGCGACGGCCGCGATCGCATTGTGCCTCGTCGCACACGCGACGACGAGCAGCGCGAGGCCGGCGATCCGCGTGCGCAGTCGCGGCTGCACCATCGCCGCGAGGCCGGCGACGAGATACGCGGCCATCTGCGAGTCCTTCCAGATGACGGCCATCGTCGTGAGCACCGGCGGAAACAGCAGGATGCCGACCGCGGTCCACGCGGCGTGGCGCGGCGCGAGGACGCGCTGGAGCAGGACGTAGAGCCCGCCGAGGAAGACCGCGCCCTGGAGCAGCAACATCAGCAGCGGGCCAGCGACGATGCGGTCGAGGATCCACCACTGCGCCGCCATGAGCGGCGGGTGACCGTCGGAGAACACGGACGTCCGCGCTTCCATGAGCTGCTGGACCGAGTCCGTGCTCATGTAGCCCGGGAACCCGTAGAGCACGAAGCAGGCGAACCCGATGGCGAGGACGGAGCGCGGCGACAACCCGCGCAATCTCTGAATCCACCGCATCCGCAGCGCCGCACTATAGCAGCCCG
>JAEWJO010000370.1 GCA_023386455.1 Pseudomonadota bacterium
GCGCAAGCGCCTCGAGGCGGCACGCGATGCCGCGCAGGCCGCGTTCGGCGCCGCACGCGCGGAGACCGAGTCGATCCGCGAGGTCCACGACGCGGCCCTGTTCGATCTCGCGATTCGCGCCGCGCGCGGCCAGTCCGCACCCGAGGCGGTCGCTCAGCTCGCCGAGCTCGATGCGCAGGACGCGGCCGCGCGGACCCGCGCGATCGATGCGGAGCTGCAGGCTTCCGACCTCACCGCGCAGCTCGAGCGCCTCGCGTCGCGCATCTCGCGCGCCGAGCAGGAGGCGGGCGAGCAGGCCGCGCGCCTCGTGATCGATCTCGTCGCCGAGACGCCGGGCGACGCGACGCTCACCGCGAGCTACGTCGTGCCCGGCGCCGCATGGCGGCCCTATCACCGCGCGCAGCTCGCGCGCGAGACCGGTCAGTTCCAGTGGCAGACGACCGCATGCATCTGGCAGGCGACGGGCGAGGACTGGGTCGATGCCGACCTGACGTGCTCGCTCGAGCGGCCATCGCTCGGCGTCGAGCCCCCGCAGCTCGCCGACGACGAGCTGCGCGTTCGCCGCCGTCCCGACTCGGTCGTCGTCGAGGCGCGCGAGCAGGAGCAGCAGGACACCGGCGTCGGCGCGGGTCGGCTCGAGGTCCCCGGAATCGACGACGGCGGCCTCGGCCTGCGGCTGTCTGCCGGCCGCGTCCACGTCCGCGCCGACGGCACACCGCATCGCGTTCCCGTCGGCGGCTTCACGGGCACCGCGCAGGTCTCGCTCGTCGCGATCCCGCTGCGCTCGCCGTGGGTGCACGTCCGCGCGCGCATGATCAACGCCGGCAGCGCGCCGCTGCTCGCCGGTCCCGTCGATCTGATCATGGCATCCGGCTACGTCGGTCGCGCGGAGATCGGGTTCGTCGCGCCGGGCGAGAAGCTCTATCTCGGCTTTGGCCCCGAGGCCGACATCCGCATGAACCGCAGCGAGACGCGCGAGCGTGACGAGGCCGGCCTGCTCGGCGGCTGGAACACGCAGACCGTCCGCGTCGCGGTGCGCCTGTCGAACCTCGGTGCGACGAAGCGCGAGATCACGGTCACCGAGCGCATCCCGATCTCGGAGGTCGAGCAGGTCGACGTCCAGATCGCCGCGCCCGATGCGTACCTGCTCGCGGACGACGATCAACCGGGCGGCGAGGAGATCACGCAGGTCACCGCGCGCGCGATGGACGAGCGCGGCCTCGTGTCCTGGTCGGTCGAGCTTCCGCCGCTCGGCCGCCGCGCGGTCACGCTCGAGTACAAGATCAAGAGCCAGCGCGGCGTCGCCGGAGTCTGATGTCATCGACCACCGAGATGTTCGTCAACCGCGTGAAGAAGAACGCGCGGCACCTCGGCAAGTGGGCCAGACGCGAGCACGTCACGTGCTATCGCGTCTACGACCGCGACATCCCCGAGGTGCCGGTCACGCTCGACACCTACGACGGCTCGCTCGTCCTCAACGACTACCGGATCGAGCAGGCCGACACCGCGTGGCTCGACGAGCTCGCCGCCGGGGCGAAGGCTGCGCTCGACGCGCGCGAGGTGTTCGTCAAGCAGCGCGAGCGTCACGCCCACCGCGGCGAGGGCGATCAGTACGAGCGACTCGGCGAGCGCGGTGCGTGGCGCACGGTCACCGAGGGCGGCCACCAGTTCCGCGTCAACCTCAGCGACTACATCGACACCGGCCTGTTCCTCGACCATCGCATCACGCGTGGCAAGGCCGCCGCCGAGCAGGCGTCCTCGATGCTGAACCTCTTCTGCTACACCGGCGCGTTCTCGGTCTACGGCGGCGCCGCCGGCATGCAGACGACGAGCGTCGATCTCTCGAACACGTACCTCGAGTGGGCGCGCGAGAACCTCGAGCTCAACGGGCTCACCGGCGAGGTCATCCACGCCGACGTCCGCGAGTTCCTCGCCGACGCCAGGCGCGACGGCCGGCGATGGGACCTCGCGGTCGTCGACCCGCCGACGTTCTCGAACTCCAAGCGGATGGACTACGTCTGGGATATCCAGCGCGACCACGCCGCGCTGCTCGACGACGTCGCCGCCGTGACGACGAAGGTGATCTGGTTCTCGACGAACCTCCGCAAGTTCGACATGCAGTGGTCACACGCTCGCGCCGAGATCCGCGACGAGACGCACGCGACGCTGCCGCCGGACTTCCGCGACAAGCGGATCCACCACGCGTACCGGATCGCGCTGCGCTAGAGCGCGGCTCGGAGCGCGCGCAGGACGGTCTCGACGGCGACGTCGACGCGCGGCTTGTAGTCGACGAGGCACGCGCGGATCGCGGCCATGTCGGTCGCGTTCGGCGCGAGCAGCGGGCGATGCGACAGCATGCGCTGGAGACGGTGCGCGATCGCCTCGGGCCGTGCGAGATCGTCGGGCACGCCGTGCGCGCGCAGGCGCGACAGCAGCACCGCGAACCGCGCGGCGTCGCCGTCCTCGCGCCAGCCGATGCCGGCCGGATCGTGCGCGAGACCCGCGACGTAGTGCTCGCGATACGCGAGCTCGGTGACGAGCACGCCGTCGAGCAGCAGCTCGACCCCGATGTGCGCGACGGCGCGGCGCGGACCACGCGCGCAGCCCGCTGCATCGAGCTTGCGGTCGAGCTCGCGCATCAGCGCGAGGACCGGTGGCAGCCGGTGGAACGCCGCATCGGTCGCGTGGTGGAGCGCGATGCCGCGATCGATCTCGATGTCCGTACCGCCGGCCATCGCGAGGCGCGTACCGCTCATCGTGGCGAAGTCGGGCAGCATCGCGCCGAGCACGCTGCCGCCGGTCGGATTCGACCAGGTCGCGACCGCCGCATGCCCGAAGAAGTTCACGGACCTTTGTTAGCATCTTCACGTGCCACCGCGCCTCCTCGTCGGCGTCGACCTCGGGACCCAGAGCCTCAAGGCGGTCGTGTGCGACGAGAACCTCGCGGTGCTCGGCTCGCACGCGGTGCCGGTGACGACGGTCTACCCACCGGGCGGCGGTGCCGAGCAAGATCCTCGTGCGTGGGATGCCGCGCTCGCTCCTGCGATCGGCGGTGCACTCGCGGCCGCGGGTGCGACGGCTGCCGATGTCGTCGCGGTCGCGTTCGCGGGTCAGCTCGACGGCTGCGTCGCGGTCGATGCCAGTGGCCATGCCGTCGGGCCTGCGCTGATCTGGCAGGATCGCCGGGCGATCTCGCACGTCGCGTGCGCCACCGCGGAGCGCGTGTTCGACCTGACGGGGCAGGTCGCCGACGCGAGCCACATGGCGCCGAAGATCCGGATGCTGCGCGCGGCGGGGCGGGGCGGCGCGCGCTACCACCAGCCGACGACGTACCTCGTCGAGCGCGTCACCGGCGTCGCGGCGATCGATCCCGCGCACGCGTCGACGACGATGCTGTTCGATCTGCGCGCCGGGACCTGGTCGCGCGAGCTGCTCGACGCGTACGAGATCGCGGAGAACGAGCTGCCGGCGCTGCGCGGCACGTGCGACGTCGCGGGCACGCTGACCGCGGAGGGCGCGGCGCTCACCTGCCTCGTCGCGCACGCCGGTCGCGGTCGGCACCGGTGACGACTTCGCGACGC
>JAEWJO010000386.1 GCA_023386455.1 Pseudomonadota bacterium
AGGTCGCGCTGCACGCCCTCGCGCGAGACGTCGGCGCCACCGCGCTCGGCCTTCGTCGCGATCTTGTCGATCTCGTCGATGAACACGATGCCCGCGTTCTCGGCACGGCGGATCGCCTCGCGCGTGGCGGCGTCGTGATCGATCAGCTTGTCGACCTCCTGCTCGGTCAGCGTGCGCCACGCCTGCGGCACCTTCATCTTCTGGCGCTTCGTCTTGCGGCCGAACGAGCCGAACATGTCCTTCAAGCCTGCGAGCGCGGACTCGTCGATGCCCGGCTGGCCGCCGAGCACGTTCATGAGCGGGTTCGACTCGTCGGTGAGCTCGACCTCGACCTCGCGGTCGTCGAGCTTGCCGTCGCGCAGCATCTGCCGGAGCTTCTCGCGCGTCGCGTCGGCACCGGGCGTCGGCGGCTCGCCGGGACGATCGGTGAACGATCGGCCGCCGCCGCCGCGGGGCAGCAGCAGATCGAGCAGCCGCTCCTCGGCAGACTCCTTCGCGCGCGGCCGGATCTTTCCAGCCTCCTCGTCGCGCACGAGCTTGATCGAGACCTCGACGAGGTCGCGGACGATCGAGTCGACATCGCGGCCAACGTAGCCGACCTCGGTGAACTTGGAGGCCTCGACCTTGAGGAACGGTGCGCGCGCGAGGCGAGCGAGCCGGCGGGCGATCTCGGTCTTACCGACGCCCGTCGGTCCGATCATGATGATGTTCTTCGGGGCGATCTCGTCGCGGAGGTCACCCTCGACCTGCTGGCGGCGCCAGCGATTGCGCATCGCGACGGCGACCGCGCGCTTCGCCTCGTGCTGGCCGACGACGTAGTGGTCGAGCTCGGCGACGATCTTCGCGGGCGTCAGCTCGGCTTCGGTCTTGGTCATGGCTTCACCTCGCTCGGCGCGGGCAGCTCCTCGATCGTCAGCGACGTGTTCGTGTAGATGCAGATGTCGGCGGCGATCGCCATCGCCTGCTCGGCGACCGCGCGCGGCGGCAGCTCGGTGTTGCGGACGAGCGCACGCGCGGCGGCGAGCGCGAAGCCTCCACCGGAGCCGATCGCGCAGACGCCGTCGTCGGGCTCGATCACGTCACCGGAGCCCGAGATGATGAACGTGCTCTCGCCGTCGGCGACGACGAGCATCGCCTCGAGGCGGCGGAGCGCGCGGTCGGTGCGCCACTCCTTCGCGAGCTCGACGGCGGCACGGCGCAGCGGGCTGCGCTGCTCGCGGAGCTTGTCGTCGAGGCGCTCGAACAGCGACATGCCGTCGGCGGCGGAGCCGGCGAAGCCGCCGATCGCCCTGCCCTCGCCGAGGCGGCGGACCTTGCGGGCGCCACCCTTGACCACCTGGTTGCCGAGCGTCACCTGGCCATCGCCGGCGACCACGACCTGCCCACCTCGCCGAACGGAGAGGATCGTGGTCGAGTGAATTTCAGGCTGCTTCACGAAGCGGGTCTAGCACGATCGCCGCACCCTGCGCTGCCCTACTTCTGCTTCGCGCGCGGGTGCGCGTCGTCGTAGACCTTCATCAGGTGGTCGAGCGACACCTTCGTATAGATCTGCGTCGACGACAGGCTCGCGTGGCCGAGCAGCTCCTGGATCGAGCGCAGGTCGACACCCTCGTCGAGCAGGTGGGTCGCGAACGAGTGCCGCAGGCCGTGCGGGGTCGCGTTGGCGTGGACGCCGCCGGCGATCGTCCAGCGCTTCACCATCCGCTGCACCGAGCGCGGCGTCAGGCGCTCCCCGCTCGCATTGACGAACAGCGCCGCGCCGGTCGCGTTCAGCCCGCGCCGCGCCGGCAGGTACGCGTCGAGCGCGCGGGTCGCCGCACCGCCGAGCGGCACCTCGCGGCTCTTGCCGCCCTTGCCGTGCCGGACGAGCACGATCGGCGTCCCGTAGCGATCGCGATCGATGTCGGTCGTGTCGAGCCCGCACGCCTCCGACACGCGCAGTCCGGTCGAGTAGATGAGCTCGAGCATCGCGGCATCGCGCAGGCGGAGCAGCGCGTGCCTCGCCTCCTCGCTCGCCGACAGCGTGCGATGCGACGTCCGGCCCGTCGCGGCCGGCGCCTCGACGAGCCGGAACGCGTCGTCGACGTCGAGCGCGCGCGGCAGACCCTTGGGCTTCTTCGGCCCGCGGATCGCGGCGGCCGGATTGCCCTCGAGCACGCCGCGCTTGACGAGGAACCGGCAGAACGCGCGCACGCTCGACAGCTTGCGACCGATCGTCGCCGCGCCATTTTGCCCGAACAGCGCGGCGAGCTGGCTGCGGACCTCGAGTGCCGACAGCTTGCTCGGCGGCAGCTCGGGCTTGCCCGCGCGCTTGTCGCGGAGGTGCGCGCGCAGCTTGGCGACGTCGCGCAGGTACACGTCGACGGTCCGCGGCGAGTAGTTGCGCTCGACGCTCAGATACGTCGAGAACGCGGCGATCGCGGCGTCCCAGTCCATCGGCCGAGGATCGCCGACAAGCCCGACCATCGCGAGTTTTCTGGAAGAGCAGCAGGCGTAGGCGTAGGCGAGGGCATCGAGCAGCTCGCTCGGAGATCGAAGGGTTCGACGGTTCGCCATCGCGAGGGTTCCGCCATCGCGCACGGCGAACACGCGTTCCCCCTACGCCTACGCCTACGTGATCAGAGGGCGCCGGCGGGAGGCATCACGGTGACCTCCTCGACCGAGATCCCCGGGCGCGCGAGGATCGAGATCAGGAAGCTCGCGACGTCCGACGGCTTCATCATCTTGCTGCGGTCGAAGCCGGGACGGTCGTCCCAGATCGGCGTATCGGTCGCGCCCGCGAGCAGGCTCGTCACGCGCACGTCGTACGGACGCGCCTCGGCAGCGAGCACGCGCGCGAGGCCGAGCTGGCCCGCCTTCGCGGCCGTGTAGCCACCGCAGTCGGTGAACGCGTTGTGCGCGACGTGGCTGCCGATCATCACGATGTGACCCTTGCGACGCGGCTGCATGCGGCGCAGCGCTTCGCGTGCACACGTGAACGTGCCGGTGATGTGCACCTCGAGCATCTCGCGGACGTCCGCGACCGACGCGTTCATGATCGGCGCGAACGTGCCGGTGCCGTGCGAGCAGACGAGGATGTCGAGCTGGGGCAGCGCGGCGATGCGGTCGCGAACGCCTGCCTCGTCGGTGACGTCGAGGTGTGCCTGGACGACCTCGCCGGGCCCAGGCACGCGCGCGGGACCGGGCGGGAACCGCCGTCCCGTCGCGAGCACGCCGCAGCCCTCCTCGGCGAGCGCGAGCGCGATCGCGGCGCCGATGCCCGACGAGCCTCCGGTGACGAGCGCGACCTTACCGAGGAGTCGTTTCACGAAGCGGACCCTAGCACGGGGTGTATGCTCGACCCGTGCGCAGCGTGGTGAAGGCCTTCGTCGTCGTGTTGCTCGTCGCGCTCCTCCCGTACCGCGCCGCGTCCGCCGACGACCTCGCACCGTTCGCTGGCAAGCTCGTGATCTCCCCCGATGCGCCGCCGACCGAGTCGGGCGAGCTGCCCGCGTACCTGAAGGCGAACCTGACGAAGGACGCGAGCTATCCGATCGTGAAGGGTCCGCCGTGGTCGATGCACATCGTCGGCGTGCTCGCGAAGGACACGAAGCAGGTGACGCTCGTCATCCGCGAGAAGCCTGCGCCCGTCCCGAAACCGACCAGGCCGATCAAGAACGACAAGCCGGCGGCGAAGACCGGACCGGCGACCGCGCTCGTCACGATCGATCTCGTGCCGAAGCACCGCGTCGTGATGGCGCACACCGACGCGACCGTCGCGGCGGGCTTTGCCAGCGGCAAGCGCTACGACGTCAGGCTCGTCGCCGGGAAGGTCGAGCTCGCGAAGGCCGAGCTCGTCATCCGCGACTAGCGACGGTCACGCCGCGCGGACCGCGATGCCCGAGAGCCACGCGTCGAACTCGAGGTTCGCGCGCTCGGCCATGCGCTGCTTGCGGTTGTCCTTGCGCGTGCCGGGCAGCGGCGGCAACAGGCCGTAGTTGACGTTCGTCGGGCCGTACTTGTAGTTGCCCTCGCGCACCTGCGTGACGTGATTGTAGAGCCCGCCCATCATCGTCGTCGGAGGCGGCGGCACCGCGGCGCGGCCGGTCAGCTCGCTCGCGAGCAGCCAGGCGACCATCATGCCCATCGCACACGATTCGATGTAGCCCTCGACGCCGGTGAGCAGGCCCGCGAACCGGACGTTCGGCCGATCGCGCAGCTCGAGGTGCGGCCCGAGCCGCGACGGCGCGTCGATGTACGTGTTGCGGTGGATCGAGCCGAACCGCAGGAACTCGGCGCGGTGGAGCGCGGGGATCATCTGGAAGATGCGCTGCTGCTCGGGATACGCGAGCCGCGTCTGGAACCCGACGAGGTTGTACGCGGTCTGGTAGCGGTTCTCCGGGCGCAGCTGGACGACCGCCCACGGGCGATGGCCGGTGCGCGGATCGCGAAGCCCGATCGGCCGCATCGGACCGAAGCGAAGCGTCTGGGGGCCGCGCTCCGCCATCACCTCGATCGGCATGCAGCTCTCGAAGTAACGCGGCTCCTCGAAGTCGTGCGGCAACACCTTGCGGCCGGCATTGACCGCCTCGACGAACGCCTCGTACTCGAGCTTGTTCATCGGGCAATTGACGTAGTCGCCGACCCCGGTATCACCGCCCGCCGCGCGCTCGCCGTCGCCTTCGACCTCGGGGGCGCCGCCGATCGGAGCCGACTCGCGGCCCCAGCGCGAGCCACGAAATGCCGCATCCCAGTCGATCGACTCGGCCGCGACGATCGGCGCGATCGCATCGTAGAAGTACATGCGGTCGCCGCCGAGCTCGCGCATGATCACCTGGCCGAGCGCGCCCTCGGTCAGCGGGCCGGTCGCGACGATCACCGGATGATCCGGCAGCTCGTCGAGCCGCCGGCGCTCGATGCAGATTCGCGGGTGAAGCGCGAGGCGCTGCGTGATCGCGCGCGCGAACCCGAAGCGCTCGACCGCCAGCGCCTGCCCGGCGGGCACGCGATGCTGATCGGCGCACGCGATCACGAGCGAGCCCGCACGGCGTAGCTCGTGCTTGAGCAGGCCGGCAGGCGCGACGGGATCATCGCTGCGCAGCGAGTTGCTGCACACGAGCTCGCCGAGCAGCGGGCTCTGGTGCGCCGGCGACATCGCGCACGGCTTCATCTCGACGAGCGAGACGGACAGCCCCGCTTCCGCGAGCTGCCACGCGGCCTCGCTGCCGGCCATGCCGCCGCCGACGACGGTGACATCAGTCATCGGCGACGCTCACTAGGCCTGCAGCTCGTCGTCGTCGTCGTCGTCGTCTGCCGCAGCGAGGTCTTCACCATCGCCTTCGTCCACGGCGACGACGTCCTCGGCGACGTCGACGTCGTCCTCGTCCGATGCCGGGTTCGATTCGCCACCCGTCGTGCCGACGATGTCCTGATCGCTGGGCGCGAAGTCCAGCTCCTCGCCCTCGACCTCGCCCTCGTCCGGGGCGACGTGCACGATCGGCTCGGGGACGGGCTCGGGCTTCTCGATCTTGCGCGGCGCCTTCGCGACGGGCTTCTTGCTCGGCTTGGGCGCCGGACGCTTCGCCTTCGTCGCAGCTTTGCGCGCGACCTTCTTCGCCGGCTTGGCCGGCTTCTTCGCGGGTGCCTTCTTCGCAGCCTTGGTCGCCTTCGCGGCCTTCTTGGCTGGCTTGGCCGAGGACTTCTTCTTCGCGGACGCTTTCGCTTTGCCCTTCTTCGCCATGGAGAGAACGCTACTTCAAGTCACGGCGGGAAGGGTCGCCTTTGCCAATCCGGAATCAGGCCGCATTCTCTTCGGATTCCTCCGCACCCTCGCTACGCCAGTCGCACTCCATGCAGCGCAGGGTGATCCCGCGCTTGGTCTCCTTCTTGAGCACGAACTTGGCCTGGCAGACCGGGCACGGCTGGGGGATCGGCTTGTCCCAGGCGACGAAATCACAGCCTTTCTTCGCCCAGTTAGAGCATCCGTAGAACGGCTTGCCGCGGCGCGACCGCTTCTCGGCGATGAAGCCACCACAGCCGGGCCGCGGGCACTTGACGCCCAGCGAGATCGGCTTGGTGGTCTTGCAGTCCGGGTAACGGGTGCAGGCGAGGAAGCTGCCGAACCGGCCGCGCTTGATGGTCATCGGCGCGCCGCACGTCTCGCAGACCTCGTCCGTCGTCTGCGGCGGGACCTTCTCCCACGTGCCATCGAGGTTCTTCACGACCTCCATCGTGCTCCGGCACTCGGGGTAGCCCGAGCACGCGAGGAAGTTGCCGTTGCGACCCCACTTGATCACCATCGGCTTGCCGCACTTCTCGCACGTCCACTCGGTGGGAATCTCCTCCTTCTTGACGTCGCGCATCTCGGTCTCGGCCTTCTCGAGCTCGAGCGCGAACGGGCCGTAGAACGTCTGGAGCAGGCGACGCCAGTCCTCTCGACCATCCTCGACGTGGTCGAGGTCGGCCTCCATCTTCGCGGTGAAGTCGCTCGACACGATCTCGGGGAACGAGACGACGAGCAGACCGTTGACGAGGATGCCGAGCTCGGTCGGCCAGAACCGCGCTTCCTTCTTCTCGACGTAACCGCGGTCGACGATCGTCGACATGATCGCGGCGTAGGTCGACGGGCGACCGATGCCGCGCTCCTCGAGCTCCTTCACGAGCGACGCCTCGGAGAACCGCGGCGGCGGCTGCGTGAAGTGCTGCTCGGGACGCACGCTCTCGAGCGTGATCGCATCGCCGACCTCGACGGGCGGCAGCAGCTTGTCGGCGGCATCGGCTGCCTCGGCCTTGGCGTCGTCGGTCTCGGCGACCTCGTACACCTTGGTGTAGCCGGCGAACTTCATGACCTGACCGTTCGCGCGGAGCACGGCCTGGCCGCGATCCATGTCGATGGTCGTCTGGTCGTACACGGCCGGCACCATCTGCGACGCGACGAAGCGCTGCCAGATGAGCGTGTAGAGCTTCGTCAGCTCGACGCCCTCGGGATGCGCGGCGAGCGCCTGCTGCACCCGCTCCGGCGTCCACTCCATGAGCGTCGGACGGATCGCCTCGTGGGCGTCCTGCGCGCGCTCCTTGTTGCCGTAGGTGTTGACCTCGGCCGGGAGGTACTCGGGCCCGTACGTCTCGGTGATGTGCTGCCGTACCGCGGTCAGCGCGTCATCGGAGATACGCGTCGAGTCCGTACGCATGTACGTGATGAGACCGGTCGGGCCTTCGTCACCGAGCTCGACACCTTCGTAGAGGCGCTGCGCGAGCGCCATCGTGCGCTTCGCGGAGAACCGCAGCTTGCGCGCGGCGTCCTGCTGGAGGCGCGAGGTGATGAACGGAGCCTGCGCCTTCTTGCGCCGCTCCTTCTTCTCGACGCTCGCGACGACCGCGCCGCCGGCGTTGAGCTCGGCCGCAATCGCGTCCGCCTCGTCCTTGGTCTTCGGCTCGGCCTTCTCGCCCTTCCACCGCCAGATGCGCGCCTCGAACGGCGGCGGCTGGCTGGCGCGACAGGTGACGTCGACCGACCAGTACTCCTCGGGAACGAACGCCTTGATCTGCTCCTCGCGCTCGCACACGAGGCGCACGGCGACCGACTGGACGCGGCCGGCCGACAGGCCGCGCTGGACCTTCTGCCAGAGGATCGGGCTGATCTTGTAGCCGACGAGACGATCGAGCACGCGGCGCGCCTGCTGCGCGTTCGTCTTGCTCATGTCGATCTCGCGAGGCGCGGCGATCGCGGCCGTCACGCCCTTCTTCGTGATCTCGTTGATGAGAACGCGGCGAAGGTTCGTGTTGACGTCCTTGATCTCCTCGGAGATGTGCCACGCGATCGCTTCACCTTCGCGATCGGGATCGGACGCGAGGTAGACGGTCTCGACCTCGCGGGCGGCCTTGCGGATCTCCGCGACGACCTTCTTCTTGCCCTCGATGACCTCGTAGGCCGGCTCGAACGTGCCGTCCGCGATGTCGATGCCGATGTCGCCCTTGAAGCGCGGCTTCTTGGGGATGTCGCGCACGTGGCCGACCGAGGCCTTCACGATGTAGTTCGCGCCCAGGTACTTGTTGATCGTCTTCGCCTTCGCGGGCGACTCGACGACGACCAGCGCGGAGCCCGGCTTGATCTTCTTCGGCTTGCGAACGACTTCTTCTTCGCCGTCGTCGTCCTCGTCCGCAGGCGCGGACTTGCCGTTCTTGGCGGTCTTCTCGCCCTTCACCGGCTTCTTGGGCTGCGCCTTGACCTTCTTGGCGTCGGCCTTCTTGGCCGGAGCCTTGGCCTCGGCCTTCTTGCTATCGGTCTTGGTCGGGGCCGCCTTCTCGACCTTCCCCTTTGCCTGACCATTACCCTTGGTAGCGGCGGCTTTCTTCGGCGGCGGTGTCTTCTTCTTACTCACTGCATCCTCGCTGACGACAACTCGAGTTGGGGCAGAGCACGGAGCACCGCACGCACCGGCAAACCGGTGTGACGGACAATCGCATCGATTCCACTGGCGCCGGCGGCGATCGCATCGCGCACGGCGGTGGCGATCTCGTCGAGCGCGGCGAGCGTGGGGTGCCGCGGCGTACCCGCGGCGAGCGCGAGCGCATCGTCGGCGTTCTCGACGACCGCGGCACCGGTCGCGAGCAGTCGCGCACATCCCGGCGTTCCCGGCCATGCGGCGACGACGCGACCCTGGCGGCGCGCGGCCTGCGCCGTCGAGAGCGACCCACTCTTGAGGTCGGCCTCGACGACGATCACCGCGTCCGCGAGCGCAGAGATCAAGGTATTGCGCTGCGTGAACGTGCTCGCACGTGGCGTCATCCCGATCGGGAACTGGCTCACGAGCGCGCCTCCTCGCAGGACGACCTCTTCGAACAGCTGCGCATGACGAGAGGGATACGCGATATCGACTCCGCTGCCGAGCACGACCGTCGTCGCGCCTCCGCCGGCGAGTGCACCGCGATGCGCCGCACCGTCGATCCCGAGCGCTCCTCCCGACACGACGTGCACTCCCCGTTCAGCGAGGTGCCTGGCGATCGCGTGCGCTCGCAGCATGCCGTCGCCGGTCGCGGCGCGAGCACCGACGATCGCGATCGTGGGACCGGCGCAGAGGGCACCGCGCACGTGAAGCGTACGGGACAGCCCGAGCGCCAAGAGGCGCCGCGGATATCCCTCCACTCCCGGCTCGAAGACCTGTAGGTCGGCGATCACAAGGGGACAGCAATTAGCCACCAGGACCTCCGCCGTCAAGTGCGAGAGATCCAGTGCGAGCGATTTCAGCGAGTTGCGCGAACGCTCTACATCTATATATGGCACCGCAGCGTACGAACGCGGGAGCGCTCGCGGCGATCCTCTTACTGCGACTTCTGCATCATCACGAGGTCGCCGACGCCCATCTCCTGGACCGAGACCGTGACCTTGCCGACCGAGATCTTCTGACCGACCTCGACGATCACGACCTGGCCGAGCGTGCGGGTCGGGAAGCGGCGATCGTCCTGGCCGACGTTGCTCTTGGAGTGCGGCGGCAACGCGTCGCCGCGGCGAACGACGAACATCCGGTTGCCGACCTCGACGCCGGAGTTCGCGCCGAGATCGACGAACACGATCTCGCCCTCGCCGATCAGCTGCTCCTTCGTCAGCATCGCGACGATCGAGCCCTGCGCGTCGACCTTCGGCGCCACCGGCGTGACGTTCTTGTACTGCTTCACGAGCGGGCCGACCTTCTGACCGCGCTCGATCTCCTGGCTCGCTTCGACGATCACGCCGCGCGCGCGCTTGTCCTGCTTGACGCTGACGACCTCGAGCGAGCCGAGGATGCGGACGAACGCGCCGACCTCCTTGCCGCCGCTCTTCACCGTGTTGTCGGCCTTGTAGATCGAGTAGCGCTGGCCGATCCTGGGTGGATTGTTGTCGGGGTACCTCAGGTACACCGAGTCACCGGGACCGAGCAGCTCCTTCTCGTCGACCGAGCCGTCGATCGTGATCGACTGATCGAGGTTGGTCTTCTCGACGAATGCGGTCTGCTTGAGGTCCGTGGTCGTTCGCTTCGCCGGCGGCGGCAGGTTCTCCGCGGGAGACTGATCGGGGCCCAGCTCCGGCGCCGACTCGGGCTGCTGCGCGAACATGCCGCGCGGCAACAGGCGCACGAGATCGCCGGGATAGATCCAGTGCGGGTTCGTGACCTGCGGGTTGTACGACCAGATCTTCGGCCACTGCCACGGGTCGTTGAAGTACATCGAGCAGATGTCCCACAGCGTGTCGCCGGTGCGCACGACGTGGAGCTCGGGCGTCGGGCCCGCGTACAGCGCGCCCTCGTCGCCGGGCTCGTAGCCGAAGCTCGCGCCGGGATTGTCGGGCACGTAGTAGTAGCCGCCGGGCGTCGCCTGCGACTGCGTCGGGTCGTACGTCACCTTGCCGTCGGGACCGACGACGATGACGTTCGGCTTCTGCTGCCCCGGCGGCGGTGCCGTCCTCGGTGTCGCCGGGCCCGGCGCCATCGTCGGGTTTCCGGACGGCGGTGCGTTCGTTCCTGGATCGATGTCGCGCGGCGCATCCTGCGACTGCGGATAGACCGGCACCTGCGCGTTGGCCGCGCTCGGCACGAGCAGCAGGCCGAACAGGATCTTCTTCACGGCGTCTCCAATCGCTTCGACGCGAGCAGCGCCGGCTCGGTCTTCGGATACAGGTTCACGACTTGCTCCAGGACAGCGCGCGCCTTGTCGGTCTTGCCGAGCGCCTGGTAGCAGTAACCGACCTTGAGCAACGCATCGGGGACCTTGTTGCCGCGCGGGTAGGTCTCGATCGTAGCGCGGAACTCGACGAGCGCATGCTCGTAGTCCTTCTGCGCGTGGAACGCCTCGCCGAGCCAGTACTGCGCGTTGTCCGCGTACTCGTGCCGGGGATACGACTTGAGAAACGCGCGCAGCGCGCCGACGGCGT
>JAEWJO010000398.1 GCA_023386455.1 Pseudomonadota bacterium
GATCCTGTCGAGCCGCCAGCTGACGACGCGCTTCTTGCCCGGCCTCGTCCGCTACATCCTCGAGCTGTTCGGAAAGCTCGCCGATCTCGTCGATCGCGCGCTGTATCGCGTCGACGAGTTGCTGCGGTTCCGCAGCGGCCAGTCGATGATCAAGCTCGTCCTGAAGGGCATCCTGTCGGCGTTCTGGTTCGTGATCGCGTACGTGCTGCGCCTGTACGTCGATCTGTTCATCGAGCCGACGACGAACCCGATCAAGCACTTCCCGGTCGTCACCGTCGCCGCGAAGATCATGATCCCGTTCACGCCCGCGATCCTGTCGGGTGTCGCCGGCCCGGCGTCGAAGCTGATGGGGCCCGCGATCGGCAACTCGTTCGCCGCGTTCACCGTGATCGTCCTCCCCGGCCTCGCCGGCTTTCTCGTCTGGGAGCTGAAGGAGAACTGGAAGCTGTATCGCGCGACCCGCGCGAAGACGCTCGGCCCGCTCGTGATCGGCCATCACGGCGAGACGATGGTGGGCTTTCTCAAGCCGGGATTTCACTCGGGGACGATCCCCAAGCTGTTCACGAAGCTCCGCCGCGCGGCGTGGCGCGACGACGCGGGCGCCGTCGCCAAGCAGCACGACGGCCTGCATCACGTCGAGGAGGCGATCGCGAAGTTCGCCGATCGTCAGCTCGTGTCGATGCTCGTCGAGGTCGCCGCCTTCCGCGCGCGTGACGTCACGCTCGACCGCATCGACATCGGCTCGAACCGCGTGCAGATCACGATCGCGTGTCCTCGACTCTCGCCCGTCGCGACGGTGATCCGGTTCGAGCTGCAGTCGGGGTGGATCGTCGCGAGCATCGTCGAGCAAGGCTGGACGGCGCAGCTCGACGATACGCAGCGCCGGATCTTCGAGATCGCGCTCGCCGGCTTCTACAAGCTGTCGGGAGTCGCGATCGTGCGCGAGCAGCTCGAGGACGCGCTACGCGAGGAAGGCAAGGCCTCGCCGCCGTACGACATTGCCGACGACGGCCTCGTCGTCTGGCCCGACGGCAACTTCGACGTCGAGCTCGTCTACGATCTGAAGAACCTGCACGCCGCGAAGCTCCTACCGACCGTGCGCGCGGGCTCGGCGAGCTATCGCGGTGCACTGATCGACCTCGCGGGCCGGCACGCGATGTTCGGTCGCGAGCCGCTGTACTGGTCCGTCTGGTCGACGACGTGGCAGCAGATCCAGCGCGGCGAGGAGCCGATGAAGATCATCGTCGGTCCGTCGCTCCTGCGACGCAGCTAGGTAGTTGTCGCAGCGCGTGTGATCGCTTGCCAGGTCCTCGGATTGACACTCGCGGACGCTCGTCGTACTCCGGCCGCATGCGTACAGCCGCTCTCGCCCTCGCCGCCGCGACGCTCGTCGCGTGTGGCCCCGGTCGTTCGACGTTCGCGCGCTATCCCGGCGCGACCCCCGAATTCGACCGCACTGCTCAGGATCCGAAGGCACTCGAGATCGCCGACAAGGTCGTCGCCGCATCCGGCGGCACCGCGACATGGAGCACCGCCAAGCAGCTGCGCTGGCAGCAGGTGATCAGCCAGGACGGCAAGGAGATGCTCGCCGGCGAGCAGGCGTGGGATCGCTGGAACGGTCGCCACTACGGCCGCGCCAAGCGCGAAGGCGGCGACATGGTCGTGATGCGCGACGTCTATTCGCCCGGCGGCAACGCGTTCATCGACAACGGTCAGAAGCTCAAGAAGCTCGACGGAGGCGCCGACCAGGCGGTCAGCGCGAGCCGCGATCGCTGGGAGTTCGACACTGGCGTCCTGTTCATCCCGTTCCTTCTCGAGGAGCCGGGCACCAAGCTCGAGTACGGTGGTGAAGTGCAGGGCGACGACGGCAAGCCGCGCGACCTGCTCAAGGTCTCGTTCGATCCGAAGGATCAGCGCAAGACGAAGTACCAGCTCGTCATCAGCCGCGACACGAACCTGATCGAGCGCATCGAGATCCAGCAGCCGGGCAAGAGCGAGGACGAGCGCCTGGGCTACGCGGTCACGCAATGGATCGACGCGAAGGGCATGAAGCTGCCCGGCACGCTCGAGAACATCGGCCTCAAGGGCGAGATCGTGCAGTACAAGGACGTCACGATCGGCGATCCCGACGACACGCTCTTCGTGCCGCCGCCGATGCTCTGAGCGCGTCCCGCCTCGCTGGCCATCGCCGGCGTCGGCGCCAGTTCGTCGCGGGCCTCGCCTTCGCGGGCCCCGCAGGATCGCTACTTCTTCTTCGCGGCGGGCTTGGCAGCCGGCTTCGCGGCGGGCTTCTCGGCCTTCGCCGCCGCCGGCGCGGGCTTGGCCGCAGGCTTCTCGGCCTCGGCCTTCGCGGGCTCGACCTTCGCGGGCGGCGTGTATGGCTCGCCCTTGTAGAGGTTCCCCTTCTCGAGCTCGTCGAGCATCTGATCGAGGCGCTGCTGCTTTGCCTGCGGGCCGAACGCCTGCGCGATCCACTTGAGGTACTCGTTCTGCTGGTACTGCGGCCGATCGCGATACGCGTCGGTCAGGTTGCGCTTCGCGAGCGCCCCACGCACGTTTCCGGGCATCGGCTGCGGCTGCTTGTTCGGGAACTGCGTCCGGGTCATGGCCGTACCTTTACCGCGAAGCGGCCAGACGCGCAGCTGGCCGGCTCAACTCTCACTAATCGATGCGTCGCGCGGCACGCGCATGACCGAGGGGGCCGACGTCGTCGAGCCACAGCGCGATGCCGAGGTGATCGGTCCGGTGCTTCGCACGGCCTTCGATATCGTGCCAGCGCTCGTCGAGCATCGCGCGCGTGATGTAGCCGCGACTGCCATGCAGGGACGGATCTTCGAAGTAGAAGACGTCGTCGTCGTAGCCGATCGCGACCACCCAGTGCCCTTCGTCCCACTCGGATCTGTAGGACCTTCGTCGGCGATCGGCCCACGCCTGCAGCATCAGGATCACCGGCCGTCCCGCGTCGATGCACGTCACGAGATCCGCCGACGTCATCGGCCGGTACTCGCGCACCGAGAGTCCATACTTCGTCGCGGCCCTCGTGATGTGGATCGGGTCAGAACCCGAGCGCGGCATCTTCATGTCGGCGACGAAGTCCCATTCGTCCTCTGGACCGACGCCGAAGTACGAGCAGATCGACTGCAGTGCGGATGCGCCACAGGTGTAGTCCGTCGTCTGGGTCGCGTTTGGTAGATCGATCCGGATGGCGCCGCGTGGGATCGGCCGATAGTCGTCTGGGTCGCGCTTCGACATCCTCCGTGTTTCGCACTGTCTCGGTCCGGAGTCAGCGCCGTCGATCATCGCGCCAGCGCAGAACATCGATCGTCGCGGGCGACTGGCGTGCGAGCGGCTCGATCACGAGGCGAGGGTGACCGACGTGGATCACGAGATCGAAACCGTCGAGCTTGCCATCGGCTGCGCCCTTCTGCGGCCCGTCCGGATCGCTGCGATCCTCCCACAGTGCGGCGACGTGATCCCAGTCGCGTGGCGTGTGGTGGCGTAGCTCGCCACCGTAGTCGATGCGGATCAGGTCGCCCGGCTTCACGCCGCTGATCGTGGCTGCGGGGGTGCCCTTGTCGTCGAGCTCTGTCGCGGCGGCGATCGCCTTCGCGTAGGTTGGTAGACCGGCGACGTTCGTGTACGGAACCTTCGCGCCGGCGCGCCGCACGGCACCGACCATCACGTCGGCACAGTCGGCGCCCGTGAAGCGCTCGGTCTGGTGATTCTTGCCGGGGCCGGCCGAGCCGAACACCTCGGGCACGAGCAAGTAGCTGCTCAGCCAGCCGATGAAGTCATCGCTCGCGCGAACCGAGACGCGATGGACCGACGGCAAGATGCCGAACGAGTCGGTCGCCTCCACGCCGGGGCTCGCGATCCGCGTGCCGTCGGCGAGCGCGACGTCGACCTTGTAGCGAAGCGTCCCGAGCCCTGGCACCTGCGCGGCGCCTGCTTCGCTCGGCGCGATCGTCGCGCTGATGATCCTCGAGTCCCCACTGGTCGTGAACGCGTGCTCGAAGTAGTCGATGCGGTCGTAGCCGAGCCAGCGGCCGAACGTCTTCGGCTCGGTCGAGACATTGCTGTAGAACTCGCTCGTCGCGCCGTTTGCGGCCTTCGACGTGCGAAAGCCGTGCGGCTCGACGGTCGACCACGTGACCTTGGCATCGAGCGTATCGCGCTCGCGCGCGGGCACCTTGCGGCCGTCGAGCATCAGCGCGTCGATGTCGGACGGCGCGAGCACGACGCGGCGCTTGCCGCGGTGGCCGACGACGATCGCGGCGAGCTGCACCTTCTGATCGATCCGCGCCTCGGTCGCTGCATCCGTCCACGTCCCGTCGTCGACACGGCCGACCACGATCGCGCGGTCGACCACCAGGTTGTCGGCCGCAGCCGGTGCGGTCGCGGCGACGAGGGCGACCACAGGGCGCAGGACAGCGCGACGCATGAGCCCTACAACGCGCGAGCGCGCGGAATGATTTCAGGCTGTCTGCGAGCGCGGAAACAGGCGGCGCCAGAACCCCGGCCGCTCGCCGGTCGTCTCCAGATCGTCGAACGACTCCGCGGCCGTGGCCGTCTCGAGTGCCGCGCCCGCCTCGAAGAAGGCCTCTTCGAGCTCCGAGAATCCGATCGTCTCGGCGGCAGGCGGCAGCGCCTTCGCGCGTGCGACCTTCGAGAGGACCTGCGACTTGATCGCCTTCGTCGAGACCTGCTTCTGCTTGCGGCGCTTGCCCATCGGGCGAGCAAGATGCTCGACGGAGCCGCTTCAGTCGCTGTGAGAGTTTCCGCACAGGTCGCATCGAGAAATTGCCGACGCGTGAACCGCGCGAATTCGCATTCACGTGCCCGGGGGCGTGGGCAGGCTCACGAGCCCTCGGTGTAGAGTTCGCCCGTGGCTGACCTCGTCACGTATACCCTCGAGAACAAGACCGCCATCCTCCAGATGGACGACGGCAAGGCAAACGCGCTGTCGAAGCCGATGATCGACGCGCTGCTCGCGGCGCTCACACGCGCGGAGCAGGAGGCGAGCGCCGCGGTGCTCGTCGGTCGACCCGAGCGCTTCTGCGCCGGCTTCGACCTGCGCGTGATGATGAGCGGACCGGAGCAGGCGAAGGATCTGCTGCGCGCCGGCAGCGAGCTCCTGATGCGGCTCTATGCCGCGCAGGTGCCGCTGGTGATCGCGTGCACCGGTCATGCGCTCGCTGGTGGCGCGCTCGTCGTGCTGACGGGCGACTACCGCATCGGCGCGATCGGCCCGTTCAAGCTCGGCCTCAACGAGGTCTCGATCGGCCTGCCGGTCCCCGTGCTCGCGATGGAGCTCGCGCGCGATCGCCTCGTCGCGACCGAGCTCGTGCGCGCGACGCTGCTCGCTCAGATCTACGAGCCCGAAGGCGCGCGCAAGGCCGGCTACCTCGACGCGGTGGTCGCGCCCGACGCGGTGCTCGAGACCGCGAAGGCCGAAGCCGCGCGCCTCGGCGCGCTCGCGTCGGCACCGTTCCGGGCAACGAAGGCGCGGCTTCGCGGCAAGACCATCGCGTACATCAACGCGCAGATGGATGCGGACATGCGCGACATCATGACGCCGACGCGCGCATAGCCGCGTCCGTCCACATCGTCGCTCCCGCGCCCTCTCGACCTCGATGCGCGTGCGTCGCCCCGTGTCGCTTCGGCGTCGGGCTCGACCGACGTGCGGCCACGACCGACCGATCGTCGGCCACGAACCGGGTGTCCCCCGACCGATATCCGGACACCGGTTTCTCGATCGGGGCCCGCATGACCGTGGGCCAAAACCGGGTGTCACCCGACCGATGGCCGGACGAGGGTTATCAATCGGGGCCAAAACCGGGTGTCACCCGACCGATGGCCGGACGAGGGTTATCAATCGGGGCCAAAACCGGGTGTCACCCGACCGA
>JAEWJO010000429.1 GCA_023386455.1 Pseudomonadota bacterium
ATGTAGCGGCCTCGCTGGGTCTCGCGTACGAGTAGTGCGACGCGCAGCGAGGCGACCGCGCGAGTCACCGTCGTCGCGTCGAGCCGCGAGGCCTTCGTCGCGACCTCGAGCGAGACCGGGGCGCCGACGAGACACACGACCTCGAGGAGCGTGCGCGCCTCCGGCTGGAGCAGCGCGATGCGTGCCGACAGGGCCTCGTCGAGCGTCGCGCCGGCCTCGCCGTCGGCGCCGGTGACGTCGAGGTGGCGCAGGATCTCGTGGAGGAACATCGGGTGACCGCCGGCCTCGCGCGACACTCGATCGAGATCGAACCGCGTCGTCGCGCCGGGCACGAGACCCTCGGCGAGCTCGCGGCACTCGTCGCCATTGAGGGGGCCGAGGTTCGTGCGCGTGACCGGCAGACCCTCGAGGTTGTCCTCGAGCGCAGCATCCTCGACGCGCACCGTCGCGAGCACGAGGATCGGTGGTGCGTCCGTGCCGCGCAGCAGCTCGCGCAGGAGCACGAAGCTGTCCGCGTCGGCCCACTGGAGGTCGTCGATCGTGATGACGACGTAGTGCTTGCGCGCGACCCGGGCGACGAGCTCGCGCAGCGCGACGAACATGCGCCTGCGCTGCTCGTGCGGCTCGCCCGACTCGATGCCGGTCTCGGGCGCCGTCGCGATCGCCTCGACGAGCTGGAACGCCGGGAACAGTCGCGCGAGCAGGGCGGGGCGCTCGGGCAGGAGCTCGCGAACCTCGGCCTCTGGCATCCTCGCGAGGATCTGGGCGAGGCCGTCGGCGACGCCGTCGAAGGCCTTGAACGGCACCGACTCGCGCTCGTAACAGCGCCCCGCGAGCGTCAACGCGTCGGGATCGTCGGCGACGAGCGTGCGCACGAACCGCGACACGAGCTCGGACTTGCCGATGCCCGACTCGCCGACGACGAGGTGGACGCGCGCCTTCGTCTTCGCGATCGCGGCCGACGCGGCGAGCTCGCCGAGCTCGCGCTCGCGGCCGACGAACAGCGTGCGCGTCATCGGTGTCGAGGTGCGCCGCGCCTTGCCGAGATCGACGCCGAGCTTCTTCGCGATCGCCGTGCCGTTCGGCCGGGCGGTCGGCTCGATCGCGAGCAGCGACATGCACAGCTCGCACAGGTCGGGCGGTGCGTCGGGCGCGAGCTCGCTCGCCGACTTCGGCTCGACCTGCTGCTTCTGCACCAGGATCTGCAGCGCGTGCCCGCTGTGCGGCATCTTGCCGGTCAGCGCCTCGTACAGCATGACGCCGACGCCGTACCAGTCCGCGGCCTCGCCGACCTGCTGGCCGCTCGCCTGCTCGGGCGCCATGTACTCGACCGTTCCGATCGGCCCTGCCGCGATCGATTGCCGCTGCGGGTCGAGGTTCGTGACGAGGCCGAAGTCGAGCAAGACGACCCTACCGTCGCGCGTGACCATCACGTTCGACGGTTTGACGTCGCGATGTACAAACCCGGCATCGTGCAAGGCGCACAATCCGATCACGAGCTGGTGGAGTGTCTCGCGCAGCTTGTCGAGGTCGCCACGTACGTGCTCGAGGAAGTGCCGGCCGTCGACCAGCTCCATCGTGAAGAACCACAGGTCATCGGCGCACACCAGCTCGCCGATCGACACGAGATTGGGGTGCGACGTCGACTGCAGCGCCCGGAACTCACGCTTGAACCGGGCGAAGGTCTCGCCATCGGTACGCGTCAGCGTCTTGATCGCGAGCACGTCGCCGCGATCGCGGTCGAACGCTTCGAAGACTTCCCCCATCCCGCCCGACCCGAGACGGCGCCGCACTTCGAAGCGCCCACCCAGAATGTGGCCTGCAAGGATCAATGTGGCCGGCCATTGTACCGCGGTGTGGGAGCGCTCGGGAAATCCGTAGTTCGCGCAACCGCGCACTGGCCGGCGCGCCCGACGCAGACACATTGCGATCGCCCACCAGTCCCGGGAGCGTGCGTCGGTTTTCCGACGACGACGGCAACCGCGCGACTTGTCTGTACCCGATCGGGCCGAGAGCAACTTTGTCGGTGGTCAGCCGATTGCTTGGGCGCACACCCATGCCGCTCCGCCAACCCATTCTGCTCCTCGGCGCGCTCTCTCTTGGTGGGTGTGCTTATCGAGCCGATTCGTTCAGCTACGCGCACGATTCATTTCGCGGCGTGAAGATGACGGTCGACTGCCTCGACGTCGCCATCGATCACGAGGCGCGACGTCTGACCAGCAAGAACGTCATCACCTACGCGTTCGGCAATCGCTGCGATGATCCGGTGGTCGTCGACCTCGCTTCGGTCAGAGTCTTCGGGCGAGCGAGCGACGGCACCGAGCTCCAGCTGTTCGCATTCGACCCATCACACGAGATCCGTGTGATGCGAATCGACGGTCGCGCGGTCGGGCGCGAGGCGATCGAGTATCCGAGCAAGCAGACGTTGACGTCGATGTGCGTCGATGCTGGCTCGATCGCTCACTCGCCCGTACCGCGCTGGGTTTGCTTCGAACACCGAGACTGAACTTTCGATCCAGCGTTTGCTGGATCGACCGGCCACGCCACTTCATGTCAGGAGGGCCTCGTGTCTCGAACCGGCGTTGCAGTCGTGTATCTCGCTTCCGCACTCGCACTCGTACTCGCGCTTCATCCGCGCACCGCACTGGCCGACGACGACGATGATGATGATGATGAAAGCGCGCTGTCGTCGCGCCGCACGAACCTCACACCCGAGCCCTGTCCAGCGGAGGAGGGCATCGTCGGCCGTCGCGCATGTCCCGAGTACGGCGTGTGGGGGGCGGCGCGCGAGAGTCCGTACGCGACGATCTCGTTCGGCGTCAACTTTCGCCGCCTGCCGCGCCAGTCGGTCGATCGCACGCAGCTCGCGCGCTCGGTGACGACACCGGGCATGCTCGAGGGCGGCTCCGACCTCAGCTACAGCCTCATGGAGCAGGTCGTCGTCTCGATCACCGATCACCTCTACGGTGGCTTCGAGGTCGAGATCTCGCCGACCGACGCGCAGGCGGCGCCCGGTGCGCGCCTGATCGCCGCCGGCTCTCAGCTGCTGTTCGGCTTCCAGGGCGGCACGAAGTTCGTCAAGCTCGGCCTCGAAGCAGCGGGCGGCGGTCGCCTGATCGTCACCGACAACCCCGATGACGACGACAGCGAGCTCGTGCTCGAGGGACGCGCGCGAGCCGACCTCTGGCTGACCCCGTGGGTCACGATCGGCGGCTCGCTCGGGCGGAGCTTCCTGCACCACGACGAGTGGGTCGCGGGCGTGTACCTCGCCGCGCACACGTACTCGTTCGGCGGGCACTGAGCGCCCTCGGTCGATCGCCGAGAGCGCCCGCGACGCATCGCGCGGTTCGCGTGCGCGTCGTGCCGAGGTTACCCGCCGCCTGCATCGCCCAAGTCAGCGGCCTTCATGCAGGCATCGGTGCGTGCAGGCTGGCGCAGTGCTGGCACTGATGCGCTCCATGCGACCGCGAGCCTTGCTTGCCTGTGCCCTCGTCCTCGGCGCGTGTACCGATAGCGACCCCGGCGACCCCGAGCCGGCTGACACGCCGTGCGAGATCGCCGCGTCGAATGCGTGCGCCGACGTGGCCGCGACGGCGAGTAGCGAGTCCGGCTCGTCGCCGTCCGACGGTACGGTGCGGCTCGCGCCGGCACAGACGTATGCGGCCGGCACGACGCCGTACTACCTGACCGCGGCCGATCTCGACGCCGACGGCGTGCTCGACCTCGTCGTGTCGTCGCCCGACGATGCCGGCGGGCAAACGACGGTCGACCTGCTCGCGGGAGATGGTGGCGGCGCGTTTGCGATGCAGAACCAGGTGCTGACCTCCGCGCCGGGCGAGACGGTCGTATCGGATGTCGATGGCGACGGCACCGTCGATGTCGTCGGCGTCGCGTACGACGGCCAGGGCGCGCTGCCCGCGTTCCACCTCCACGGGCAGGGCGCGTTCGGCTACGCGATGACGACGTGGGGCGAGGGCCGCGCGTTCCTGGCGCGCCTCGACGCCGCCGACTTCGACGAGGACGGCGCCCTCGAGCTCGTCGCGCCGTACGCGGATCCGGATAACCCGATCGGCGGCTTCGTGATCGTCAGCTCGTTCGCGGTCGTCCAGGATGACCCCGCGTTCGGGCCAGACACGGTCGCGGCGATCGCCGGTGACGTCGATGGTGACGGTCACGCCGACGTGATCGCCGCGAGCCGGACGACGAGCGACGTCCGCGTCTACACCGGTGACGGCACCGGCACGGTCACGTTCGCAGCGCAGGTCTCGCTCGGAGGTGGCGCGATCCGGCAGCTCGCCGCGATCGATCTCGATGCAGACGGCAGCGCCGAGCTCGTCGCGCTCGCGGCGGACGGGGCCGTCACGGTCACCGCCGGCCTCGCGAGTGGCTCACCGGCGTCCCTGCAATTTGCAGGAGGCAGCTCCGTGCGCGGCATCGTGGCGGGCGACTTCGATCACGACGGCCGCCTCGACCTCGCGATTGGTAATGCGGGCAACGAGATCGCCGTGTATCTCGCGACGAACGCGGGGTTCGAGCGTGGGGCGACCCTGATGTTGCCCGATGCGTGGAGCTCCAAGGACTTCGCGGTCGGCGACTTCGACGGCGACGGCTTCGACGACCTCGCATCGACAACGTCCGGGGGTGTCGCGGTGTTTCGCTCGACACCGTGAGGTACCCGACCGGGTAGGAGCGTGTGCTCGGGTAAAAACGCCGCCGTCGTCTCCGGCTTGCCTTAGCATGGATGGTCATGAGGGGACCTGGTTCGTATTTCATCGCGCTCGCGATCCTCGGCTGCGGCGGCAACGAAGCGACGCCGGACGCCACACCCGACGCGCCGGCGCAGACACTCGGTGCGGCGCCCGATCTCGCGATGCCGTGCACGGACATGCTCGCGGACGTCTACAACCTGCCGACGAACCTGCCGGCGATGGACGACTCGCATCGCGGCGACGTGTTTCGCTGCGCGCCTGCGGAGTCGCTCTCGACGATCAAGGTGAGCTCGCAGATCGACGCCTACAACGCCGGCTACAACGGCATCGTTCCGGCGCACGCGACGTCCGGGTTCTGGAGCTTCCGCATCGCGTATCGCTCGACGCGCAACACGGTGAGTGCGACGCGAGCCGAGGGCGATACGGCCGCGTTCCTGCTCGTGCCCGAGAAGCCGCTCGCCGGCGCGCCGCTGATCGTGTTCGGTCACGGCTCGACGGGCGTCGCGGCGAAGTGCGCGCCGTCGCGCCTCGATCTGTTCGCGGTGCCGCAGGACCAGGACTACCCGCCGATGCTGCTCCGGCTCGCCGGCGCGGGCTACACGGTCATCGCGCCCGACTACAACGGGTTCTCGTACGGCCAGACGATCGGTTACTTCAACGCCGAGGACGAGGCGCACGCGGTCCTCGACGCGACGCGCGCGGCGGCGAAGATCTTGAAGCAGCCACCCGCGAAGGTCGCGTTCGTCGGTCACTCGCAGGGCGGGCACGCGATGCTCGCGGCGCAGAGCTACGCGGAGTCGTACGGCATGACCGGCGAGCTCGTCGGTGTCGCGACGCTCGCTCCGTTCTGGACGTCGTTGACGCTGTTCGCCGCCGCGGCGACTCCGACCGCGGGCCTGACGACCGCCAGCGACGTCAACTCGATCCTCTACGCGATGGAGTACGCGTACGCGGCCAGCGAGCTGCGCGAGGGCTCGCCCCACGGCGGCGACGTGTTCCTGACCGGGAAGCAGGCGGCCGCGAAGGAGGCGATGATCGGCGACAACTGCTACGACAGCGCGAAGCTGCAAGCGCTCGGCCCGACGCCCGCGGACTTCTTCGACCAGACCTACGTCGACACCGTCGGCTCCGCGTGTGCGCTCGGCGGCAACTGCACCGACGCACTCGCGATCAAGTGGAAGGAGCGGTGGCAGGAAGACCGGCCCGCGATCGATCCGACCGGTGCACCGATCCTCGCGATCTTCGGCGGCCAGGACACGTTCATCTCGAACCCGCGTGCGCAGTGCGCGCGCAACAAGCTCATGGCCGACCTCTCCGTGGGGAGCCCGACGACGACGGTCCAGTACTGCTACAACCCGGACGCCGGTCACCGTGACATCGTTCGCACCGCCGATCCCGACTACGTGATGTCGTGGATCGCGTCGAAGGCCGGCATCGGCCCGGCCCCGGCCGCGTGCACGGATTTTCCGACCGGCGTGTTCTGCGCATCCATCCCGAAGGACTACTGAGCGAAGAACGCGCCGAGCGCGCGTTTGACGTGGCTCGCGCGCTCGACGGGGAGCATGTGTGTCTCGCCGTCGACGAGGTCGATCGTCGCATGCGCGAGCTTGGCGGCAGTCGTCTGCTGCATGCCGTCGCCGAAGAACTGATCGCGCGTGCCGCCGACGACGAGGCAACGCGCCGTGACGTTCGCGAGCTCGGCGGGATCGATCGGAGCGTCGAGCACCGCGCGCAACCCGCGGACGATCAGTGCGGGGTCGTTCATGGTCCGTGCGAGCCGGCCGCGTGACGTGCGCAGGCGGAGCCGGACCAGCCAGTTGAACCACGGCCGGCGGAACATGGCGACGAAGCCCTCCGTCAGCCCGACCAGATCGCCGCGCGAGGCGCAGTCGATCTGGTGCGCGACATGCCTTCGGCCATCGGCAGAGAATGCGTGCGCGCTGGCGAGGAGGACGAGCCGGTGGATCAGCTCCGGGCGATCGATCGCCGCTCGCAGCGCGACGATGCCGCCGTACGACACGCCGATCACCGTCGCCGGCGAGCCACGCTGCGCGAGGATCGTGCACAGATCGCGGCTGATCGTCGCGAGGCTGTGGTCGGCTGGCGACGGATCGTAGCCGACGAGGATGAAGCTCCTGCCGGCCGGAAGGATGCGGGCGAGCCGCGCGGCGTCACGCGCGACGCGCTCCGGGCTCGGCCGCTGGACGAAGGCCTGGCCGCCGGAGACGACGACGATCGGGTCCGGACACGTGCCGAACTTCGCGTACGGAATGCGCCCGAGGAGCATCCCGGTCTCGACCGCTGACATGACGCGCAGCATAGAGGATCGCGAAGTTAGCCGCCTGCCAGATCAAGTCAGCGACCTTCCTGGGTGCAACGCTCACTAGCACCTGCATCCACCAAGGAGGTCGCCATGCAGATCCGGATGCTGTTCTCGAGCCTCGTGCTCGCTGGTTCGCTCGCCGCATGCACGCAGGAGAGCAACGTAGATGACAGTATGTACCTCACGGGAACCGAGGAGAGCGCGGTCACGCTCGCCAACGGCCAGCTCGGCTGCACGAGCCCGAAGAAGGCGCTGATCTGTCACATCCCGCCGGGCAATCCCGCCAACGCGCACTCGATCTGCGTGGGCAATGCCGCGGTGACTCCGCACCAGACGCATCACGGCGATCTGGTAGGCGCGTGCGCGACCGAACCGCCGCCCGACGACGGCGGTGGTGATGACTGTGACGGGACGTGCGACGGCGACGGTAGCGGCGATCCGACGCCGACCGGCAATCCGATCTGAGCCTCAGCATTCGAGGCAGATTCGCGCGCTCCATTTTTCGCGCCGGTTACGAGTCGGAAACCTGAGGTCGGTAGCGTCTTCGGCATGAGACTCATCCGACTTCCTGGGGCTGCGGTTCTCCTCTCGTTGTTCCTCGTCACCCTGGCGCTGCCCGTGCGCGCCGCGTTCGCCGAAGGCACGACACCGACGGTGGAGCAGCGCCTCGCGAACCTGGAGGCGTACGTCACGAACGTCGCACCCGACGCGCAGGGCGGCGCGCTCGCGTCGACGTCCGGCCCCGGTCACAACGGCTGGGTGATGGTCTGCGCGGCGCTCGTGCTCCTCATGACGCTGCCCGGGCTCGCGCTGTTCTACGGCGGTCTCGTGCGCCGCAAGAACGTGCTGTCGGTGATCGCGCAGTGCTTCGGCTGCGCGGGCCTCGTCACCGTGATGTGGTGGCTCGTCGGCTACAGCCTCGCGTTCGATAGCGGCACGCCGATCCTCGGCGGGCTCGACTTCGCGATGTTCAGCGGCGTGACCGCGGCACCGAACGGGAACTACGCGGCCTGGGTCTCGCAGAACGTGTTCTCGATGTTCCAGCTGATGTTCGCGATCATCACGCCGGCGCTGATCGTCGGCGCGATCGCCGAGCGCATGAAGTACTCCGCGGTGATGGCGTTCGTCGGTCTGTGGATGCTCGCCGTTTACTTCCCGCTCGCGCACATGGTGTGGGGCGTCGATGGCCTCATGAACGGCGTGTGGAACGCGAAGGCCTCGATCAAGGCGATCGACTTCGCCGGCGGCACGGTCGTTCACATGTCGTCGGGCTGGTCGGCATTGATCCTCTGCCTCATCCTCGGCAAGCGCACCGGCTTCGGCAAGCGGGCGTTCATGCCGCACAGCCTCGTGCTCACGGTCGTCGGCACCGGCATGCTGTGGGTCGGCTGGTACGGCTTCAACGCGGGCAGCGCGCTCGCGTCCGACGGCATCGCCGCCAACGCATTCGTCGCGACGACACTCGCCGCCGCGATCGCGGCCGCGGCGTGGCCGGCGCTCGAGTGGATCACCCGCGGCAAGCCGACCGTGCTCGGCTTCTGCTCCGGTGCCGTCGCCGGTCTCGTCGTGATCACGCCCGGTGCGGGCTTCGTGTCGGCGTCGAGCGCGGTCGTCATCGGTGTGCTCGCCGGTGTCGTGCCGTTCTTCGCGTGCACCAAGCTGAAGGCGATCCTCAAGTACGACGATGCGCTCGACACGTTCGGTGTCCACGGCGTCGGCGGCACCCTCGGCGCGGTTCTCGCCGCGGTGTTCGCGAACGCGGAGGTCAACCCGAACCTGGCGACGAACCTCGGTGACCTCCTCGGCAACGGGCTGTGGCTCGAGCAGCTGAAGGCGATCGGCGTGACGCTCGCGCTCTCGATCGGCGGCACGACGGTGATCGCGTACGCGATCAAGGCGGTCCTCGGGCTGCGTCCGAGCGCCGAGGCCGAGGAAGCGGGCCTCGACGACACCGATCACGGCGAGGCCGGCTACCACGCCGACGAGGGTGGCACCGGTGGCCTCGTGGACGTCTCGCTGCCGAGCCTCGAGCCGGCCGCGGTCGCGAAGCTCGACACGTCGCTCGCAGGCTGAGCACGGCGTCCGGTTTGCACGCCCTCGCCATGGAGGTTTGTATGGCGAGGGCACGAGCAATTCCGAAGGAGATGAACGCGGCCGCGATCGATCGCTTCGGGCCGCCCGACGTGATCCACCTGGAGCGCGTGCCGGTACCCGCGGTTGGCAAGCGAGACATTCTCGTCGCCGTCGATCGCGCAGGTGTCGGCGAGTGGGAGGCCGATATTGCCGACGGCTCGTTCCAGGAGGGCGAGACGCAGTTCCCGCGCGTGCTCGGCACCGATGGCGCCGGCACCGTCGTCGCCGCCGGCAGCAGCGTGAAGCGCTTCGAGCCTGGAGACCGGGTCTACGGCTGGGCTCTCGGCAATGCGAAGGGCGGCTTCTTCGCCGAGTACGCTGCGATCGACGAGCGCGAGGCTGCGATCATTCCCGAGAACCTCGCGTTCGACGAGGCCGGTGCGCTCGCAGCCTCCGGTCTCACCGCGCTGCAGGGGCTCGATCGGCTCGGGCTCGAGGAAGGCGAGAACCTCCTCATCTTCGGCGCGAGTGGCGGCGTCGGCCACGTCGCGGTCCAGCTCGCGAAGCACATGGGCCTTCGCGTGTTCGCGGTCGCGTCGAAGGAGGACGGCGTGCGGCTCGTCAACAAGCTCGGCGCCGACGGCTCGGTCGAGGGCCACAGCAAGACGCTGATCCGGAAGGCGACCGCGTTTGCACCGCTGGGCTTTGCCGGCGCGCTCGTGTTCGCCGGCGGTAACGGCTGGAGGACCGAGCTGCAGCTCGTCGTGAAGGGAGGCCGCGTCGCCTCACCGAACGGCGTCGATCCTCGTCCACTCGTGCCGAAGGGCGTCACGCTCGAGACGTACGATGCCGAGGACTCGCCAGAGGCGTTCGACCGGCTCAACGAGCTGATCGCGCGCGGCCCGTTCCACATCGAGATCTCGAAGACGTACTCGCTCGACCAGGCCGCGCGGGCGATCGCGGACGTCCAGAAACATCACGTCGGAAAGCTCGCGATCAAGGTCTGATTCATCAGGGCATGCCGGTGCAACCGGCCGCGGTTGCGGGAGCGGGGTGAACCCCGAACAGTCACCGTCATGCAGGTGTTCGAGATCGTGATCGCACTCCTGCTCGGGGGCGCGGTCCTGACCGCACTCGCGCGACGGATCGGCGCTCCCTATCCGGCGCTCGTCGCGCTCGCCGGTGCCGCGCTCGCGCTCGTGCCCGGTACGCCGACGATCGTGCTCGATCCGGAGCTCGCGTTGACGCTGTTCGTCGCGCCGGTGCTGCTCGACTCCGCGTTCGACGCGTCCCAGCGCGACCTCCGTGCGAACTGGCGCTCGGTCGCCGGGCTCGCGATCGGTGCGGTCGCGCTGACCGTCGTCGTCGTCGCGCTCGTCGCACGGCTGCTCGTCCCCGACATGCCGTGGGCGGTCGCGGTCGCGCTCGGTGCGATCGTCGCGCCGCCGGACGCGGCCGCGGCGACAGCGGTCCTGAAGCAGCTGCGTCCGCCGCATCGCCTGCTCGTGATCCTCGAGGGCGAGAGTCTGTTCAACGATGCGAGCGCGCTGCTCGTCTACCGGCTCGCCGTCGGTGCCGCGGTCGCCAGTGCCACGACGCCGGCCGAGATCCTGCCGCTCTTGCTCGTCGTCACGGCGGGCAGCATCGTCCTCGGCATCGTCGGCTCGAAGCTGATGATACGGCTCCTGCCGCGGAAGCAGGACGTGTCGATCGCGGTCGTCGTCCAGTTCTGCGGCACGTTCGGCATGTGGCTTCTCGCCGAGCGCCTGCACCTCTCCGGCATCCTGACCGTCGTCGCGTTTGCGATGAGCTCCGCACGGCGTGCGTCGGGCATCACGCCGGCGCGCATGCGCATCCCGACGTACGCCGTGTGGGACTTCGCGGTGTACGTGCTGAACGTCCTCGCGTTCATCCTGATCGGCTTCCAGCTGAAGGGCATCCTCGTGCGCATCGACAGCGCGACGCTCACGCACTACCTCGTCGTCGCGACGATCGTCACCTCGGCGACGATCATCGCGCGCATCGCGTGGGTCTCCGGCGCCGCGGCGCTGACGCGCTGGCGATTTCGTCCCGGAGCCGACGGCACGCGACGCCGCGATCCGGTCTCGCTGTCGAAGGGCGGTGCC
>JAEWJO010000451.1 GCA_023386455.1 Pseudomonadota bacterium
GGATCACAGCGGTCTGACCATGTCGATCCCGCTGGATCATTACTTCTGGTCCAGGGCACTAGACGATGTTGTCGAGCGAGACGAACGCGTCGTCGAGCGCCTGGATCATCACCTGCGCCGTCGGAAACCGCTGGTTCGGATCCTTCGTCAGCGCGGCGTCGACGAGCGCGTTGAGCTGCGGCGTGCACCACGCGGCGCCCTTCGCGAGCATGTCGAGGCGAGGTGGCGGCGCCTTCACCTGCATGCGCATCTGCATCATCGGATCGGGATGATCGAACGGCGTGCGGCCGGTCAGCATCTCGAACAGGATCGTCGCGACCGCGTAGAGATCGGCGCGGCCATCGACGGTCTTGCCGAGTGCCTGCTCCGGCGCCATGTACGCCGGCGTGCCGAACACGAGGCCGGTCGTCGTCAGCTTCGCGCCTCCCATCGCGGCCTCGGCATCGCCGATGAGCTTCACGAGGCCGAAGTCGACGATCTTCGCGCGCTCCCAGCCGCCCATGTCGACGAGCATGATGTTGTCGGGCTTGAGGTCGCGGTGGACGAGGCCGTGATCGTGCGCGTGGCCGACGCCGTCGAGCAGCTGGCGCGCGAGCACGAGGGCGCGACGCGGCTGCAGCGGGCCGTGCTCGACGAGGATCTTCGTCAGCGTGCGGCCGTGCACGCGCTCCATGACGAGAAACAGGTAGCCGGCCTCGACGAACACGTCGACCGCGGCGACGAGGTTCGGGTGGTCGAGCATGCGCACGGCATTGGCCTCGCGCGCGAACCGCTTCGTCGCCTCTGCCGCGGGGTTCATCCCCGACGCCGGCGACTTCAGCGCGAATGTGTTGCCCGCGTCATCGGCGACTTCCCACACGCCGCCCATGCCACCCCGGCCGAGCGGGCCCTTCAACGTGTACTTACCCAGCCTCATGCCGGGCTCGAAGACGGGCGTGCTCACTGCACGGAATACGTTAGCGTGTAATTGCCGTTTCCTGTCTGGCCAAAGCCATCGACGATCAACCAATTGAGGTTTGCCCCCGAGACGCTGGCGCCGGTGAACCTGGCCTGAAAGCCGTTGCCGCAGCCGGTCTCGTCGTCGCTGCACGTGACGTCGCCGGTCGTCGCGGTCCCCCGACGCAGATAGAGGATGCTGTCGAACGCGGTCGACGTGCACGTGTTCGCCGCGACGGTGTAGGTCCGGCTGGGGCACGTCAGGAAGAAGTAGCCGACGTCGGGCTGGTTCGAGTTGGGCTCGCAGCCGGCGACCGACTGGTTGGTCTTGCCGGTCGTCGTCCCGGTGACGGAGCCGCTCGCCGCGGGGAGCGCGACGCCGCTGCGGCCGCCGCGCTTGAACGTCAACGATGCCGCGCCGGCCGTCGTGGTCGAGGAGAACTGGTCGAGCACGAGGCAGTAGGTGCCGGCCGGCAGATCGATCGCGCCCTGCGACCGCGTCGTCGAGCACGCGTCGTCCGAGCAGGCCTGCGTCGCGCCGATCGACGTGCACGAGCCGGCGAACACGCGGATCACGGTGTCGAAGCTCGACGCGAGCGAGTCGAAATAGACGACCTCCTCGGCAGGCAGCGTGAACGTGTAGAACACGTCGCGACCGCCCTGGTCGCCGCAGTCGAGCGTCGCGGTCGACGCCGTCCA
The DNA here is from genome assembly GCA_023386455.1 of Pseudomonadota bacterium. Taxonomy (GTDB): domain Bacteria; phylum Myxococcota_A; class Polyangia; order Haliangiales; family Haliangiaceae; genus JABFXX01. The sequence goes on from JAEWJO010000451.1 coordinate 1,636, forward strand.
GTTGTCGTCGTGTGCCGCGGACAGGTCGACGGTGAACGTACCGCCCGCGGAGATGTCGATCGCGCCCGCGGCGGTGTCGTTGATCGGGCACGCGACGTCGGAACCGTTGCAGTCCTCGTCGACCTGGTTGCCGCACAGCTCGGCAGACGGTGGGCCGGCGCTCGCGCTGCAGACCGTCCCGGTCCCGTTTCCGTTGCACACGAGCGAGCCGGCTCGCGCGCACGCACCGAGCCCGACCGAGCACGCCTGGCCGATCGGGAACGTGTCGTCAGCGCCGTTCTGGCAGTCGTCGTCGAGGCCATTGCACAGCTCGACGGTGTTGCTCGTCATGTCGCTGCACATCGTCCCGCCATTCGGCGCGCAGACGATCATGCCCTCGTTGCATGCATCCGCGTCGGCGCCATCGCAGGTCGACCCGACACCGAGGCCCTCGTCGACCATGCCGTCGCAGTCGTTGTCGGCGTGGTCGCACGTCTCGGTCACCGCAATGCAGGCGTCGGGCGGTGCGTCGGTCATGCGCGCGTCGGTCATCGCGGCATCGGGTGCCTCGCCATCGACGTCTCCCCCGTCGGTGGCGAGGCGCGGCTCCGACGCGACCGCGCAGCCCGCAAGGACTGCACTGAACGTCGCAACGAACCGGTTCACGGCAGCATCCATGCACCAAGCCGTTGTGCAAGAGCAAGCACAAGCTCGACGGCGCCATGCTAGGAATCACTCATGGACACGAAGTTGCCGGTCGTGGGTAACCCTGTAGCGTCCGAGCTCTCCGACGAGGAGCTCGAGGCGGAGATCCGCCGGCTCAAGACCGAGCGAAATGCGGTGATCCTCGCCCACTACTACCAGGAGTCGGAGATCCAGGATCTCGCGGACTTCGTCGGGGATTCGCTGCAGCTGTCGCAGGCCGCCGCCAAGACGAAGGCGGACGTCATCGCGTTCTGCGGTGTCCACTTCATGGCGGAGACCGCGAAGATCCTGAACCCCGACAAGATCGTGGTCGTCCCCGACCTGTCGGCCGGCTGCTCGCTCGCCGACGGCTGCCCTGCCCCGGTGTTCCAGAAGTGGCTCGAGCAGTACCCGGGTCACACGGTCGTCAGCTACATCAACTGCTCGGCCGAGGTGAAGGCGCTGTCCGACGTCATCTGCACGTCGTCGAACGCGGTGAAGATCGTGAAGTCGCTCGAGGGTCAGAAGATCGTGTTCGCCCCCGACCGCCACCTCGGCGCGTTCGTCGCCAAGCAAGCGAGCCGCCCCGACCTCGTGCGCTGGGAAGGCACCTGCATCGTCCACGAGACGTTCTCCGAGCGGCGCCTGCTCGAGCTCATGGCCGCGAATCCCGATGCCGAGGTGATCGCGCACCCGGAGTGCACCGAGTCGATCCTGCGCCACGCGCATCACGTCGCGTCGACGAGCGGCCTCATCGCGTACGCGCAGAAGAGCCCGAAGCAGACGTTCATCGTCGCGACCGAGGCCGGCATCCTGCACAAGATGCAGCAGGCCGCGCCGGGCAAGACGCTGATCGCCGCGCCGCCCGAGGACGAGAGCTGCGCGTGCAACATGTGCCCGTACATGCGCAAGAACACGCTCGAGAAGCTCTACCTGTGCCTGCGCGATCTGAAGCCGCAGGTCGACGTGCCCGAGCCGGTGCGCGTCCGTGCGCTCAAGCCGATCCAGCGCATGCTCGAGATGAGCGCCTGATGCGCGCGCTCGGGGTGGGCCTCGCGATCCTGGCGCTCGGGGCGTGCAGCGATCGCAAGACCGCGACCTCCGCGGCACCTCCCGCGGCGATCCTGCCGGCCGCCAAGCCGCCGAAGTCGCAGCCGCTCGTTCCGTACAAGACGACGACGCTCGTCACCGCGATCGTCGGTCGCTGGGATTCGACGAAGGCGACCATGCAGCTGTGGCACCGCGCACCGGGCGCGACGAACGACAAGTACCTCGGCGGCTGGATCGCGGACGGCGCGCCCTGGCCTGCCGTGATCGGCGCGTCGGGCGCGGCCTGGGGCATCGGGCTGCACGGCAACGGCGCGCCGAACCGCGAGGGTCCGATCAAGAAGGAAGGCGATCGCAGGAGCCCGGCCGGCGCGTTCGCGCTGCGCGCCGTGTACGGCCTCGCCGACGATTCGCCCGGAGGCGGCCAGCTTCCCTATGAGACGACGAAGCTCGGCGACTGGGAGTGCATCGATGATCCGGGGTCGGAGTACTACGGACAGATCGTCGAGCGCAGGGCGATCCCCGCCGACTGGACGTCGTCCGAGCAGCTCCTGCGCGACGACGCGCTGTACACGTGGATCGTCGACGTCGCTCACAATCCCGACCACGTGCGCGGCAAGGGCAGCTGCATCTTCCTCCACGTCTGGGGCGGCAAGGACTCGACGACCGTCGGCTGCACCGCGATGGAGGACAGCAAGCTGCAGACGCTGATCGCCGAGCTCCATCCCACCGACGAGCCGGTATTCGTCCTCCTGCCGCTCGAGGACTACCAGGCGCTCGCGCCGGCGTGGGGCCTTCCGTCGCCGTCGCTCGTCGCCCCACCACCCCCGTGATGCGCGCGCTCGCGGGCCTCGCGTTCCTCGTCGCGTGTAGCGGAAAGCCAGCGACCGACGACGCCGACCTCGCGAGCTACCTCGCGCGGGTCACGCGCATGTCCGCACCTGCGCGTGCGACGGAGATCGCGAGCTGGCGGCTGTCGCGCGACGAGTTCGAGAAGCTCGTCGTCGCGCCGTACCGATCGCTCTGGTTCCAGTATGCGACCCACTTCGACGAGCTCGCCCCGTCGCTCGCCGCGCGGCTCGATCACGGCGGCACGTTCACCGCGCGCAAGCACGTCGCCGGCGATGCCGCGCTGACGCCATCGCAGGGACGCCTGCGCTGGACGGTCCCGGTCCAGTACCCGAGCATGGTCGTCGAGGAAGGCGGCGCGCCCGTCGACACGGTGTTCGTCCGCATCGGCTCGCACTGGCGCTCGCTATCGGGCATCGACGAGGAGCTGCTCGCACGCGCGCGCGAGCTCGACCGGACCTGCGGCGATCGCCTCGCGACCGCCGGGCCGCCGACGAAGTGCACCGAGATCGCGTGGGTCGTCGCCGACGCGGCGCTGCGCGGGCAGACGGACCGATTCGCGCACGCGTGCCAGCTCGCGTCGAGCGCCTGCATCCTGCCCGGCGGCGGCGAGCTCGACGCCGCGCTGCGCGACGCGGGTCTCGTGCGCGACAAGCCGAGCGCCGACAATCGGACGGCGAAGAGCGCGAGCTGCACGACGCCGGAGTACGTCGTCACCGGCCTGTACGGCGAGCAGATCACGATCCGCGACCACGCCTGCCACATCTGCACGTTCGCGCTCGACGACGACCCGTCGCCGGTCGTCGCCGGATTCGCCCGCGCGCTGCGCGAGACACCGGGCGCGTTCCTCGACGCCGCGGCGCTGAAGCGCGTCAGCCTGTGCTCGTCGATCGTGCCCGACCAGGCGACGGCGCTCTACGCCGACACGATGATCGGTGGCACGATCGACCCGCAGCGCGGCGGCCTGATGCTGCTCGCCGAGGACGCGTCGCTGACCGGCGAGGAGATCCTTCACCACGAGCTGTTCCACCTGTTCGATCGCAACGTGCAGATGCTTCGCTATGCACCCGACGATCCGGCCTGGGAGGCGCTCAACCCGAAGCGCTTTCGCTACGGCCGCGGCCAGACGGCCGGTCCCGGGTTCCTGAGCTCGCACGCGACGGCGAGCAATCGCGAGGACCGCGCGACGGTCTACCAGTTCATGATGGCCCACCCGACCGAGCTGTGCGAGCGCGCGGCGCACGACCCGATCCTCCTCGGCAAGGCGCGCCTCCTCCGCGATCGCATCCGCGGCGTGATCGGCGCGAGCGACTACATCGACCACCGCCTGCCCTGCCTGTGACGCACGCTATCGACAAGGCCCCATCGCAGATGCGACCGTCGATGGATATGAAGACGGCCGTGATGGTGATGACCTCGCTCCTGTTCTGCGCGTGCGACGACGGTGGCGGCAACACGAACCACCTCGACGCCGGCGAGGGCAGCGATGGTGGAGGGAACGGGGTGGCATGCAGCACGACGATGGACCTGGCCGCCGGGTCCGCCTACACCGACTACACCGTCATGGCCTCGCAGGTGTTCTCGGGCACGGCGACCGCCTACGAGTGGTCGGTCACCAGTGACTCGCCGTGCGACCGCGTGCTGAAGGCAAACGACGGCAAGCCCTACTCGCCGACCGGCGACACGACCGCCAGCCTGACGTTCCGGCCGACGCTACCCGGCGACTACACCATCGCGCTGAAGGCGACGACCGCCAGCGGCATGGTCACCGCCTGCGGCAAGATGAAGGTCACCGCGCCGGGCCTGCGCGTCGAGCTCTGCTCCGACGGCACGCAGCAGACCGACATCGATCTCCACGTTCACCGCCCCGGCACGACCGCGGCGTGGTTCAGCGCGACCGACGATTGCTTCTTCAACAACTGCATCGCGCAAGGCAATCGCGTCAACTGGGGCCTGGCGACGAGCGCGATCGGGGCGTGCTCGAAGAGCCCGAACGGCTCGTCGTACACGCCGGGAGGCAACTGCCCGAACCCGCGCATGGACAGCGACACGCTCGACTTCCGCGAGTTCGAGAGCACCAGCATCGACAACCCGCCGAGCGGCATGCCGATCCGAGTGATGGCGCACTACTACGGCGGCTCGAGCACGGCGATCCATCCGGTCGTCGCGATCTACTGCAACGGCACGCGCAAGGCCGTGTACGGCGCGGGCGCCGACCAGGTCATAGGCTTCAACAAGCCCGGCGGCCTCAACGCCGGCTCGATGTGGCGCGTCGCCGACGTGACGATGAACGGCACCGACTGCACGGTGACGCCGCTGCACCCGCCGAACACCTCGACCGGCTACTTCGTGACGACCGACGACCCGGCGTACTGAGCGGATCAGCCGACCGTCATGCGCCCGCCGTCGCGGAGCGCCTTCGGAACGAGCGAGCTCGGCTCGCCCGTCGAGACCAGCCAGAGCTGGTGCGCGGCGCGCGTGACACCGATGTGGAGCAGGTGCCGCGCCCAGTGGACGTCGGGGTAGCTCGCCTGGTTGACGTCGACCATCACGACGTAGTCGAACTCGAGGCCCTTCACGTGCGCGACGTCGGTGACGTCGACGCCGGGCTGGAAGTTGAACTCGTCGCGACGCACGCGGCGCAGCGCGGGCACCTCGGCGCGGCGCAGGCCGTCGAAGTACGCGTCCGCCTGCTCGGCGTGGCGCGAGATCACGCAGCACGAGGCAGTCGGCTCGCGTGCCATCAGGTTGCGGAGCGCATCGCCGAGGAACGCGACGGCCTCGCCGAGGTCGCTGAACTCGTGGAGCTCGACGGGCTCGCCCGGGCGCGCGGCCAGCGGTTCGTCGGGCGCGAGCTCGGGACCGAGGATCTCGCGCGCGAGCAACATGACCTCGGCGGTCGAGCGATACGACAGCTTCAGCGGGCGCACGAGGGCCGCGCGATCCGGGTGGCCGGAGATCAGCGTGACGAGCTCGGCCCAGCCGCGGAAGTTGTTGTCGAACACGAGGCGCTGCGCGGTGTCGCCGGCGATCGTGACCGAGCGCTGCTCGGGATCGTCGTGCGGCGCGCGGACCGCCTCGACCAGGACCTTGACCTCGAGCGCACTGCGATCCTGCGCCTCGTCGATCGCGACGTGCTCGTAGAACAGCTCCTCGCCACCGGACGGCATCAGGCCACCGCGCTTGAGCTGGCACAGGCGCAACAGCAGCGGATCGTCCTCGTCGTCGAACCGGCCGGCCGGATCGTCGTCGTCGGGACCGACAGCCTGACCCTCGCTATCGAGGATCGGCTTGCCTTCCTCGTCGACCGGCGAGGCCTGCGGCTTGGCGAGCTGGCGGCGCACCCAGGCGACGAGGCGCTCGACATCGCGGTCGCTGACGTCAGTGCCGGCGAACCCGGCCTTGAGCGTCGTCGGATCGGTGAGCAGCTCGGCCCAGTCGAGGACGCAGTCGTCGGCGCGCTTCTTCCAGCGCCGGGCAAAGCCCTCGAGTGCGACGCGCACCTGCGGCTCCATCTCGGTCTTCTTCGTCCACGACGCCAGCGCGGCGAGGCGCGGCACGAGCGGGCGCTTGACCTTCTCGTTCCAGCGCGCGAGCGCGTCGGCGGAGATCGCGGCGAGCTCGGTGCCGATCTGCTCGGCCTGCGACTCGACCCAGCGCTCGAGCAACTTCAGCATCGCGGGATGCTTCTTGACGCGCGAGACCTGCTCGGGCGGCTCGACGTTGTACCGCGTCGGTGAATCGGGGAAGCAGCGCATGCGCGTCGTGCGCGCCCAGCCGGTGTACGTGACGACCGGAACGCCGCTGACGCCGAGCGCCGGCAGCACGCCGGCGACGTAGCGGACGAGTGCCTGCGACGGCACGACGAACAGCGTGTTCTGTGCCTTGAACCGGCGCGGGTCCTGGAAGTTCAGGTACGCGACGCGGTGGAGCGCGACGGTCGTCTTGCCGGAGCCGGCGCCGCCCTGGATCACGACGATGCCGCTCGACGGCTGCGTGATGAGCTCGAACTGCTCCTTGTCGATCAGCGCGGCGATCTCGGGCAGCGACTTGTCGGCGCGCGCGACGCCGTGGTGGATGCCGAGCTTGCCCTTCTGGCCGGGCGCGGCGACCGGGCGCGCGGCCTTGCCCATGCCGCCGTGGAGCACGGGCGCGATCTGGCCGACCGCCTCGACCCAGGCGCCCGAGGCCGACTTCAGGTACGTGCCCTGCGGCGTGCCGATGCGGCGGAGGTTGCCCTTCGAGATGGAGACGTTGCGGCGTGCCTCGACGACACCCTCGACGCGGCGACCCGCGATCTCCTCCTCGTAGTCGTCGCCTTCCTCGTAGCGGTAGTAGATGCGCGACACCGGCGCGTTGCGCCAGTCGACGATCTGCACGTTGCTCTGGCGATCGATGAACCCGCGCTTGCCGACCATCACGTCGCGGCTCTTGCCACCCTCGCGCAGGCGCAGATGGGCGAAGTACGGCGACGTGATGTCGACCGGCAGCGAGCGCCCACCGCCGAGCCGCGCCTTGAGCGCCGCGAGGCGCGTCATCTGCTCGACGAGCGGCGGCAGATCCTCGGCGCGTGCCTCCGAGATCTGGTCGCGGAGCGACAGCAGATCCTGATCGAGATCGGATGCACCGATCGTCGGGCGGCCTTCGTCTTCGTCGCCCATCGCGACGCGCGCCGAGACCTGCCCGAACAGACGCTCCTCCTCCGCGATGATCGCCGCGCCGGGGGTGTCTTTTGCGACTTCGTTGGCCATCGGTGTCGTCTCTGGAGTAGCGGGCGAATCTATCCGAATCCGTCGCGGTGACAAGGCGTAAGACGGGCCATGAATCCGGGACCTTAACGATCCCGACGACGATCTCGATGCGACGCGCAACCGGTAGCTCCCTCTACCGATACGAGCCCCCATGACGCAGGCACTCCGGAAGGCTTCCCAGACCCGATCGCGGCCGTGGCTCGTACGATGTGCGATGGCGAACCCCGGTGAGCTTCCGACGCGGCTGGGCAGCTTCGAGCTGGTCCGGCTCCTCGCGCAGGGCGGGATGGCCGACGTGTACCTCGCCCATCAGGCAGGGCTCGATCGGCCCGTCGCGGTGAAGGTGTTGAACGCGCAGCGCTCCGGCGACGCCGAGTCATGCGCGCTGTTCGTCGACGAGGCGCGCGTCGTCGGCATGCTGAGCCACCGAAACCTCGCCGCCGTCCACGAGGTCGCCGAGGAGGACGGCGTGCACTACCTCGCGATGGAGTACGTCGACGGCGCCGATCTGCGCGAGATCCTCTTGCGCGCGCAGGAGGACAGCGTCGCGCTCTCGTTCGCGGCTGCCGTGTGTATCGTCGTCGCGGCCGCCGCCGGCCTCGACCACGCGCACCGGCGC
>JAEWJO010000467.1 GCA_023386455.1 Pseudomonadota bacterium
GGTCGGTGCGATGCCGAGCGGCGAGCTCCTGTCCGCACGTCCCGCGATCGGAGACGGCTGCTGGCGGATCGTCGCCTGCGCCGACTCGTCGGAGCGCGACGCCTGCGACGGTGCGCCCGGGCGCGGCGCCGGCATCGGCTCGCTCGCCTGCGAGCCGACGATCGCCTGCAGGATGTTGGGCTGGCCGCCGGCGGGCGTCTTGCGCGAGGCCCGCGGCTTGCGCAGCTCGCTGACCGCAGGTGCGTGGATCTTCGCGGCGAGCGCGGGCGGTGCAGGCGCGCGCTTCGCGACGGCCTTCGGCTTCGGCTTCTCGGTGAAGTCGCGCTGGATCGTCGGCCCCTCTTCACCACCGCCGAGCGTGTCGGCGTCCTCGTCATCCTCGTCGTCGTCGAGCGCTTCGTCCGACGTATCGGGCTCGGGCGCGCTCGGCGGCCCCGACGACACGACGGTCGCATCGACGCCGTCCTCGCCTGCGACGTCCATCATGAAGCCGCCGCCGTACGACTTGCCCGGCTGCGCGGTGATCATCGTGCTCTCGCCGACGTTCTCGAGATCGGTGTTGCCGGGATGCGTCGACTCGGAGTCGTGGCGCGCCCACGACGGTCCAGCCGGCGGTGGCGGCGTCTTGAAGTTGAGGCCGAGCAGGCCGCTATCCTCGGTGAGCAGAGGGTTCGGCGGCGCGGGCTCGACCTGGCGCGTCGACTCGTTGGGATCGCGCGGCTTGGTCGGCGCGCGCGGAACCTGTCGCGCCTGCGGCGATCCGACGGCGGGCGTCGGCTGCTTGCGCGTACCGGTCGGCGGCGTCGCGACGCGTGGACGATTCAGCTCCGACAGATCGGATTGCCGCGTGACCCGCGCCTCGGGCGAGCCCATCGGCTTCTTCGGTGTCGCCGCCGGCTCCTTCGGCTTCAGATCGTCGACGCGGAAGATGACGCTGTTCTCGTCGTTGATCTCCTCCTTGTCGAGGATGAGATCCTTCGAGTCGAGCGTGTGCGTCGCGATCGGACCGTCGCGCAGCTCGACGTCGTACTCGGCGTCGGGGACCTCGATCGGACCACCGATGATGTTCTTGATGAGCGTCGCGACCTTCGTCGCGGTGAACACCGGCGAGTACGCGTGGAGGAACCGTTCGAGGTCGGTCGCGAAGTCGCTCGCACTCTGATAGCGGTCCTTGCGGTCCTTCTTCAGCGCGTGCATCACGATGCGCTCGAGCTGCGGCGGGATGCCCTTGCGCAGCGTCGACGGCGGCGCGATGTCCGCCTTGCGCGCCATGTCGAGGAGCTTGTGCAGATCCTCCTCGAGATACAGCATCTGCCCCGTGATCATCTCGTAGAGCACGATGCCCGCCGAGAAGATGTCGGAGCGGTAGTCGATCTGATCGCCCCAGGCCTGCTCGGGGCTCATGTAGTAGTACTTGCCCTTGATCACGCCGACCGCCGTCTGGCGTGCCTTCATCGTCGCCTTCGCGATGCCGAAGTCGACGAGCTTCACCTCGCCGGAGAAGCTGATGAGCACGTTCTGTGGCGACACGTCGCGATGGACGATGCCGAGCGCCTTGCCCGCGTGATCGCGCTTGCGATGCGCGTGATCGAGCGCGCTCGCGATCTCCTTCGCGACGAACGCGCACACGTCGAGCGGCATCTCGGCGTCGATCTCCGAGCCGCGGCGCAAGATCTTGTAGAGATCCGCGCCGTCGACGTACTCCATCGTGATGTAGAACGTGTCGCCGACGCGACCGAGGTCGAACGTCTGGGCGATGTTGCCGTGGTTCAGCTGCACGGCGATCTTCGCCTCGTCGACGAGCATCTGGATGAATTGCTCGTCCTCCGCGAAGTTCGGATGGATCATCTTGAGGGCGACGTACTTCTCGAAGCCCGCGATGCCCTTTGTCTTGGCGAGGTGGATCTCTGCCATCCCGCCGACGGCGATCTGTCTGACCAGTCGGTACGGACCGAACTGGCGTTCAGCCACGCGATAGATCCTGGTCTATCGACTCGGGGGTCGGCCCCTGCTTGAGCATCTCGGCGCCGCCCGGATGGACGAACACTCCGACGAGCCGCAGCGGAGTCTTCGCGCCGCGATCGAACGTGCACACGACCTCGGTCGCGATGCCGTAGGCGACGTTGACAACGTACGTCGCCGCCGCATTCGCGACGAGGTACAGACCCAGACCGGCGCCATACGTCTTGCGGTCGATCTGGTTCGGAGAGTGGATGCACTTCTCGATGTACGCGAGGATCGTGTTCTTCGCGAGGCGACCGAATCGATCGCGCACCGCGACGGCGAACATGTCGTCGGTGGCGGCGTAGCGGATCGACACCGGACGCGGCGAGCGCGTCTTCGTTCGATCGTGCGGATCGATCTCGGCGAACACCTGCCGGCCCTCGGCGTCGACCGGGGCGTCGTAGAGCGCGTTCATCAGCAGCTCTTCGCAGACCTGGCCGATCGCGCTTCGCACCTGCCGGCGCATCTTCGACTCCTCGGCGAAGTCGAGCACCGTCTGGATCGCCTTGCCGCGGCCCTCGAAGTCGCGGAGCCGCGCGTAGTGCACGGGCGTCCCCTCGGGCAGGTACTTCTCGATGCCGAAGATGTCGCCCGTCAGCAGCTTCTGCGCCGTGACGAAGACACCGTTCTCGAGATCCTCGCCGACGATGACGTGGTTGATGCGGTCGTCGCGCAGGTACTTGGTGAGATCCGCCAGGGCCGCCTTCGGCGTCACGATCGCGACGTGCGCCCGCTCGCGGAGCTTCGGCACGAGCGCGTTGAGCGCGTCCAGGTTCGTGTCCGTCATCGCATAGAAGACATAGCGATGAGGGATCACGTCAGCGGCAATGGCGGACGGACTCCGAACTGCGTCCACCTCGGCACCGGCGCGCTCGAGCGTCGCGACGATACGGCGGAGCTGGTCGAGGTCGGAGGAGATCGCGAGTACGCGCCGTTTCGACAAGCCCCTGAATCATATCAGGGAACAGCGTCCTACACCGTCTCCCGGGCCGAACAATCAGTACTGATACATGGCCGAAAGATACGCGCGAAAGCCCTCATACGGATTCGGCAGGTATTCCAGGTGCGGCTCGTAGTCGAAGAACACATCCGGCTGGTAGCTGTGCGACATGAGGGCGTTGTAGACGGTCGCCCGGATCGACAGCTTGTCGACCGGGGTGATCTGCAGACCCGCCGAGATCTCGGCCGCCGGCGGGAGCCGATCGAGGACGAGATCCGTCGGTCCCGAGGTGACGATTCCCATCGGATTGCCCGTCGGGTCATACGTCGAGTCACGGTACTCGACGAGCCGGTTCGGATCCTCCATCGCGCCGACGACCTTCAGGTTCGTCGTTGCCGACACCCGGTTCGTCACGAGGTTGAAGACCGTCGACAGGTTGAACCAGTGCTCGGGCAGCGACTTCAAGAGGCCGCGGTCGGCGGTCGCCGCGCGCATCCACGTGTAGGCGAGCTCGACGCGATGGCCGCCCTGGATGTAGAGCTTGCCGAGGAACTCCACCGACGACAGACCGCGGTCACCGGAGTTCTTGTACGAGCCCGTCGTCACCTGGATCAGGTTGTTGATGCGCGTGTAGCTGCCGTCGATACGGAACGACAGCTCGCGGATGCGACGGTCGCCCTTGAAGATACGGGCGTTGACTTCGACCTGGGCCGCATCCGACTTCTCGACGTTCAGGTTCGGATCGCCGGTGATGACGACGCCTTCACCGTTCGACGAGGTGTTGTTGAACACCGGCGGACGGAAGCCCTGGGTGTAGTTGATCTTGAAGTGCCAGTTCGGGATGAAGTTGTAGACGATCGCGCCGCCGAGCGTGTAGTTGACCGGATAGCCGACCGAACCGCCCGCCTCGGGCGCCACCTGCACACGAGCACCGGCGTCGAGGATGAGCTTCTTGCTCGGACGCAGCTGCGGGTTCACGTACGCGCCGACGACCGTGCGGTTTGCATCGTACGCGAACGTCAGCGGACAGCCGGCGACCGGGACGAGCGCCATCGTCGCCGTGTCCCACTGACGCGGACACGGGATCGGAAGCCGGTTGAAGTCGGTCGGTGCGATGAACTCCGCCTGCGAGCCTGCACCCTGAAGCGAGTTGGATGTCGTGATCGGCTTCCACTCGTGGAACGCCTCGGCGCCGTACAGCACGCGCGCGGGCTTCGCGAGCTCGACGTCGCCATCGAACGAAGCACCGGCGCGGTAGCTCTTCAGATCGGTGTTGAACGCAAGGCCGCCGACGAGCAACGACGCCTGGGGAACGAGCACCTGGAGGGAGTCGAACCCGCGGACGAACTCCTGGGCGTAGCCGCGCATCGTGATGCCGGCCTTGCCACTCGCGAGGCGATCCCGGTACTCGAGCACGGCAAACCGATCGAACGTGTTGAACGCGTTCTTTCGCCCGGTCCCGTTCGGATCGCGCATCGAGTCGTCGAACGTGACGCCCTCCCAGCGCGGATCGGTCGCCGCGTCGCGCACCGGCTGACCCGACAGACCCATCGGCTTGTACGTCTTGCCGACCTGATACTGAACGCGCAGCTGGAGCTTGCCGCGCCAGGTCGCCTTGCCGTCGAGGTTGACCGCGAGCGACTGCGCCTCCTGCGTCGTCGTCAGCGGGCCGTACTTGTTGAGCGAGTTCGGCTGCGGCAGCGGCTCGTGGAACACGAGCAGTGCGTTCTCGAGCTCCGCACCCTGGTAGGTCTCGACGCTGCCGTGGGCGAACAGCTTCAGCTTGCCGTCGAGGAAGTCCGACTTGCCGGCCATCACGTAGGCGCGCGCCATCATGCGATCGCCCTTGCCATCGCCGACCGCGCCGCCGACCTCGACGCCTTCGACATCCTCGGCGTCCTTCGTGATGATGTTCAAGATACCGAGCAGCGAGTTCGAGCCCCAGAGCACACCGCCTGGACCCGTGATCATTTCGACCCGCTTGATCGTCTCCATCGGCTGGACACGATTGGCGACTGGAACGTTCACGAACGGGTCGAACAGCGAGAGTCCGTCCTGGAGGAACTGCACGCCGAACACCTGCCCGCGGACGATCGGGACGATCATGTTCGAGTGCGCGAGGCCGAGGCGCTGCCAGCCCGGAACGCCGTCGTAGAGGTCGGCGAGGTTCTGGTACTGGCGCTCCTTGATCTCGTCGGCGGTGATGACCGTGACAATCGCGGGCGCCTCCTGCACCGTCGTCACGTTCTTGGCGGCGGACTGCACGATGTTGGCGAGGTCGAGCGCTTCGTCGCCGCTCTCGCCGCTCGTTGCCGAGTCGCCGGTCTCGAAGACGATCGTCGGGACCTCGACGTCGCTGACCTGCGCCGCCGCCGTGCCGGTGAGGCTCGTGACGCCGAGGAGTGCGGCTGCCCAGACGGAGCTCTTGATCACGGGTTACCTCCGGCCTGCTGCATCTTGATCAGGTCGACACGTTCGTTGATCGGGTCGGTCGGAGCCGCGGTGCCGAGCGGACGGTCGGAACCGATGCCGACCGCCTGGAGCTGCGTCGACGCGACGCCCTGCGAGACGAGGTACTCGAGGATCGCCTGCGCGCGCCGCTGCGTCGTCTGCTTGTCGCGCGCCTTCTGGGCCCTGATCGCTGCCGCACCGGTCGACCTCGTGCCGAGCGGCACGTGGACCTCGATGCGGATGCCGAGCTTGCGGTTCTTGATGATCGTCGCCGCCTGACCGAGCAGCGTCTTCGACGCGCTCGTCAGCTTGTTCTGCTTGTCGAACGTGACGTGCTGGCCCTTGAGGTTGATGCGATCTGCAATCTCCTCGGGACCGGTCGTCGACTGAGCGTCGGGGCAGCCGTCCTCATCCTCGAAGCCGTTGACCTTCTCGGCGTCGTTCGGGCACTTGTCCTTCGCGTCGGGGATCCCGTCGCCGTCGTTGTCTTCCTCGGGACAGCCGTCGCCGTCCTCGAAGCCGTCCATGTCCTCGGCCTCGTTCGGGCACTTGTCGGCGACATCGGGGATGCCGTCACCGTCGTTGTCGCGCTCGGGGCAGCCGTCGCCGTCCTGATAGCCGTCCTTGTCCTCGGGCTCGTCGGGGCAGTCGTCCTGACCGTCGGGCTGACCGTCGCCGTCGTTGTCGGCGTCGGCGCAGCCGTCCTCGTCCTGGAAGCCGTCCTTGTCTTCGGCCTCGTCGGGGCACGCGTCGACCGAGTCGGGGATGCCGTCGCCGTCGTGGTCGTTGCGCCCCGGCGCCGCGACACCCGCGGGCTGAGGCGACCAGACGAAGCCGGTCGTGACGCGGAAGTCGTCGCCACGATCGCCGACCGG
>JAEWJO010000542.1 GCA_023386455.1 Pseudomonadota bacterium
GGCGCGCTCGGCGGCACGCCGGCGAGCGTGTACCTGCCGATCGCCGGACACGAGGTGGTCGCGCCGCTCGAGCCGCGCGGCATCTACCTCGTCCAGATCCAGAGCGCCGATGGCTTCGATCCGGAGAATGCCTGGGTCGTCAGCGCCGACACCCCGGTCGCGATCACCGAGGGAAACGGCCACGCGACGTTTCGAGACCTCCCGGTTGGGACCTATGCAGTCCATGCCTGGCTCCCGGCGCGTGCGGGCCAGGATCAGCGGATCGCGCATGGCACGGTGACGGTCGCGGCAGGCGACCTCGCCGAGGTCACGCTAGACCTCGCCCCATGACGTGGGTCGTTCCGACCGAGCTCGAAGAGGCCGTCTACGCGAGCACGCGCGACGTGCTCGGTGACGCGCCGCTCGCGACAGGCGCGTTGATCCGGGCGATCAAGGATCGCAGCGTGCGTTACACGTCCGAGCGCGACAAGCTGTCGTCGCCCGCCGACCGCACCGCGGATCTCGCGGCGCGCGCGATGTTCTTCACCGTGGCTGATGCGATCAAGATCGCGATCCCGCTGGGCGAGCTCGCGGGGCGCAACGCGCTGCCGGCGCGCCGCCCGCTGCGCATCGTCGACGTCGGTGCCGGGTGCGGCGCGATGAGCCTCGGCATCGTGTCGACGCTCGTCTCCGACGCGACCGGCGAGGCAGCGTTCGAGATCCTCGCGATCGATCGCGACGTCGACGCACTCCGCATCGCCGCCGGCGCGCTGCGCGACCTCGCGACCAGGCGCCATCTCGTCGTCGGTGTCACGACGCGCGTCGCCGATGTCGCGACGACCGCGCTCCCGACCGCCGACCTCGTCGTGATGGGCACCGTGCTGAACGAGCTCGATCCCGAGGCGCGCCTCGATCTCGTGCGCCGCGCGCTCGCGGCGACTGCGCCCGATGGTGCGGTGATCCTGATCGAGCCCGCGCTGCGCGACACGTCGCGCGCGCTCCACGAGCTTCGCGACGCCGTGATCCGCGAGAACCTCGCGACCGTGTTCGCGCCGTGCACGCGGACGCTCGCGCCGTGCCCGATGCTCGAGGGTCCCGACGACTGGTGTCACGAGGATCGCGACGTCCGGCTGCCGCCGCAGACCGCCGAGCTCGCGCGGATCACGCACCTGCGCGACAGCGGGCTCAAGTTCAGCTACCTCGTGCTGCGCCACGATGCGGCGCCGCTCGTCGACAGCGCGGGCGCGTGGCGTGTCGTCAGCGCGCCGTTCACGGCGAAGGGCAAGCAGGAGGTGTTCGGCTGCAGCAACGGCGGGCGTGTCTCGCTGCGCCTGTTGAAGCGCCACCGCACCGAGGCCAATCGCGCGTTCGAGCGCGCGCGCCGCGGCGACGTGATCGTCACCGATGCCCAGCCCGGCGACGAGCGCCTCGAGATCCTCGGGACCTCCCAGCTCGAGCGCCGCCAGCCCGCGGGCCGGTGAGCCTCGAGCAGGCGCGGCTCGTCAGCCTCAGCTGTCTTTTTTCGCGCGGCCGGTATCGGCGGTCCCGGCGTTCTCGTCGGGAACACCGTCGCCGGGCTTGTCGTCGCTGCTCTTCGCGGCCGGCTTGTCCTCGCCGTCCTTGCCGGTCTTCGCGCCGAGCTTCTCGCGCTCCTTGGCGAGCGCGGCCTGGACATCGAGGTCGGCCTGGACCGTCGGGGCGTCGCCGTCGACGTCGTCGTCCTTGCCCTTCTTACCCTTGGCTTTGCCCTTCTTGCCCATCGGCGGCGGCACCGTCGGCGCCGTCCCGACCGGATCGATCGCGCGCATCGGCTGGGTGTGCTTGAGACCGGGCATCGGCATCGCCGGCGCGCTGCCCGTGCTCGCGCCACCGGGGAGCTGCGTCTGCGTCGGCTCGTCGGCCGCGAACGGGTTGCCGCCGACGTCGACCGGCTGGGTCGAGTCCTCGCCGACACGCTCGGGGATCGCTGCCTCGACGACCTCGACGACGTGGACCGCGACACCGGTGATGTTGTCGTGGCCGCCGCGCGTCTTCGCGAGCTCGACCATCTCCTTCAGCGCCTCGCCCGGCTTCTCGGCGCTCATGCGCTGGGCGATCTCGTCCTCGACGGGGAAGTAGTCGTGCAGGCCGTCGCTGCAGAGCAGCAGGCGGTCGCCCTTCTTCAGCGTGACGTGCGCCATCTCGACGCCGACGTCGGCCGACACGCCGATCGCGTTGACGAGGATCGTCCGCAGCGGCGAGACCTGCGCCTCCTCGATCGTCAGCTTGCCCTCGATGACGAGGACCTCGGCGACCGTGTGGTCGGTCGTGATCTGGGACGACCGGCCGTCGCGGATCAGATACGTGCGGCTGTCGCCGACGTGGGCGACGAACGCCTCGGCGCCGGCGACGAGCACGACATCGAGCGTCGTGCCCATGCCCTGCTTGTCCTGCTCGGCCTGGCCGCGCTGGAACACCGCCTGGTGGGCAGACAGCACGGCGTTCTGGAGCAGCTGGACGAGGCCGCGGCGGCCGGCATCGCTCGGCGCCTTGCGGAATGCCTCGACCTCGGTGCGGGCACCCTCGAGCGTCGTCTTGACGGTCTCGACCGCCATCGCCGAGGCGACCTCGCCGGCGGCGTGACCGCCCATGCCGTCCGCGACGATGAAGAAGCCCGCCGTCGGCTCCATGTGCGCGGAGTCTTCGTTGTGCTCGCGTACGACACCGACATCCGTGACGAGCCACGCTTCGAGCGTCACGCGCGTGGTGGCCTCGTCTGGTCCTTCGGCCGTCATCGCTCTAACTCCGGAATACTCGCCCGGCGCATCGGTTGCCGCAAGCGCCCGGCTCGCCAGAAGTCATCGATGGATTTCGAGCACGGGTGGTGGCGTACCCGCAAGGGCCAGCTCGCGGCCTTGCGCGATCAGTCGCTTCGTGCACACGGCGATCGCGTCCGCCTCGCGATCGACGGCGACAAAATTGCGGCCGTGGCGCTGTGCCACGGACGCGGTCGTCCCCGAGCCCGAGAACCAGTCCGCGACCCGGTCGCCGGGCCGGGTGACCGCGGCGAGCACCCGCTCGACGAGCCGCGACGGCTTCTGCGAGGGGTACCCGGTCCGCTCGCGATCGGAGTGATTGAGGGTCTCGATGTCCGTCCACCAGTCCTCGGGCACCTTGCCGGCGTGGACCGGGTAGCGGTAGACGCGGCCCGTCTTGCGGTCCGTCTTCTCCTGGATACCGTCGACCACGCGCATGTGAGACCCGCCTCTCCGGGGCACCCGGACCGCGTCCGGATAGAACGCCCAGTCGTCGCCGCGCGCGTACCACAGGATCGTGTCGTGCTTGCGGCCAAAGCCGCGCCGGCCCTTGCCACCGCCCGCGTAGCACCAGACGATCTCGTTGACGAAGCGGTCGCGCCCGAACAGTCGATCGAGCGCGACCTTCACGTAATGCACGGCACGATAGTCGAGGTGGACGAACAGCGAGCCGTGCGCGGCGAGGCAGGCGCGGCTCGCCTCGAGGAGCGGCAGGAGCCACGCGACGAACGCGTCCGGATCGTCGGCCCGGTCGGCATAGCGCAGGCCGCGGCCCTGGCGGATCGTGCCGGTCCCGAACGGAGGATCGATGTAGATCGCGTCGAGCGAGCCCGCCGGCTCGGCCGCCGCCACCGCATGCGCGTCGCCGTGGACGATCCGATCCGCGGGGCGCGCGCGATCGCCGAAGTCGACGCGACGCACGCGCAGCTCCAGCTCGATCTGTTCCACGCGCCGACGGTACCCTATCGGTGTGAGATTCTGTCCCTGGTACCCCCTCGCGGAGGCCGCGCAGCACGCGCCAGCCGAGGACGGTGTCCTCCAGATCAGGATCGCCGCGGGCCTCCTCGACTATCCGACCGGCAAGAGCGCGATGGTGCACTACGCGCATGCCCCCGACGTGCGCGCGTACGCCACACGCCTGTCGCGCGAGCGCGGCGGAGAGGCCCTTCTGTGCCGGCACCTGGAGATCGAGGTGGGCGAACGTGTCGACGCCGCGGCGTTCCATGCCAAGGTAACCGAGGAGTTCATCCGCCGGTTCGGCAGTGAACCGACCTTCCCACCATGCATCTCGTCGAAGCCGAGGCCGTAGGACCGATCGAAGGTGACGATGCGCTCGTCACGCCACCGCGCCCGCCCCACCGGCGGGTCTCGGTCTCGCTGCTGTTCACGCTGTCGGTCCTGACCGGGACCGTCGTCGCGATCTATCTGCTGTTGCCGGCGCGCGACAACGTGATGGTCACCGAGGCGATCTCCCACCACGCCGATAACGGATCCTGGGATATCGAGAACCCGACGCCCGCCGAGCTGCGTGCGTGGGCGATCGGTGTCGTCGGCAAGGGCGTGCCGCTGCCGAACGACGCCGTCACGATCATCGGCGCCAAGCGACTCCAGATCCTGAAGCGCGGTGCCGCGCTGATCCGCCTCGACGTCGCCGGCGAGCACGTCACGTATCTCGTCGCGCATGCCCGAGGCATCCCGTCGAAGCACGTCATGCGCCGGGAGGGCGAGCTGCGGGCCGAGGGCTGGCGGCGCGGCGTGTTCACGTGCGTCGCCGTCGGACCCGACGCGAGCGCGCAGACCTGGCTCGCCGCCTTCAAATAGCTATTCGGGCCGCAGCGTCACGCACGCGACGCCCGGGTCACCCGGCGCGATCGACGACAGGCGCTCGACCGGCGACGTCGCGACGTGCACGCAGACGCGATTGACCTTGTCGCCGGTGACGCGGAAGGCCCCGGGCAGGACGACGCGGTTGCCGCACGCGATCTGCGCCGGTGCGAGCGGATGGTCGACGGTCTTCGCGCCCGCCTCGACGACGCCGACGTCGAGCCATGCCCGCTTGTCGAGCGCGCACGTGATCACGACCTTCCAGCGATCGCCCGGAGCGAACGTGCGGACGTCCTCGCGCACGGTGCCGCCGCGCTCGCGCACGACGTCGACCGCGACCTCGCCGAGGCCCTTCACGCGCGCGACGTCCTCGCGTGCCTCGTCGCGCGGCCGCAGCACGATGATCGCGATCGCGGCGGCGGCGAGTGCGCCGGCGATCGGCAGGGCGAACGTCCACCAGCGGCGGCGCGGCGCCGGGAGCGCGGGCAGCGCGGGCAGGGCGACGACGTCGCGCTGGATCTCGTCGAGACACTGCTTGCACGCCGGGCACGCCGCGACGTGCTCGCGGATCAGCGGATCGGTGCCGGCGAGCGCAAATCGTTCGAGCCGGAGCCAGCTGATCGGCTCGGAGATGCAGGCGGTGGCGCTCATACGGCGGCCGCCTCCTGCCGCAGCTTGATCACCTCGTCGCGGATCCGGTCGAGGCGCTTGCCGATCGTCTTGCGCGACAGCTTGAGCTGCGCGGCGATCTCGTCCTGGGTCATGTCGTCGACGAAGCGAGCGACGAGAACTTCGAGGTGGCCCGCATCGAGCCGATCGGCGAGCGCGCCGATCAGCCCCACGCCGACCACCTCGTCATCGAGGCGGACGCGTCCGAT
This sequence comes from Pseudomonadota bacterium, assembly GCA_023386455.1. GTDB lineage: Bacteria > Myxococcota_A > Polyangia > Haliangiales > Haliangiaceae > JABFXX01. Next base: position 5,477 of record JAEWJO010000542.1, read on the forward strand.
TGGCGCGGCGGCCGTGGCCTCGCGCTCGAGCAAGCGTGCACGCGTCCCGCGATCGCGAACCATGTTGAGGCAGCGATTCGTGACGGCGCGGTAGAGGTAGGGGAGATCCACGTCCTTGGTCCAGCGGGGGATGAGATCGACGAACAGGGCGTGCACGACATCGACAGCGTCCTCACGGCTACGCAGCACGCGCTCGGCCTTGCGCACGAGCGCGGGGCCGTAGGCGCGATACGCCGCCTGTGGATCACTGGCAGGTTCCACCTTGGACGCCGACTGTAGAGCACTCGCCGTACTGCAGACCGTCCTCGAACGGACATTGCAGCGGGCTGCCGCACTGGCGGCCGTCGCGGCACTGCTTGCGCTCGGAGCCGTTGCAGGCGCCGCTCGCGCAGTCGTCGCCGGTCGTGCACGGCTCACCGGTCGTGCGGCGGTGACCATGCGGGCTGCACACGTACGCCGAGTAGTGGATATCGAATCCTTCGCTCGGGATCGACGCGCCACAGGTCTCGCCGGAACCGCAGCCACCGGCGCGATTGCCCGGCGGGCTCGGCGTGCACGTCGAGCACATGTGGTTCGTGCAGTAGCCGCTCGCGCATTCGCTGAGGTACTGGCCGCTGCCCGTGTCGAACACGTCGGCGCTGCACTGCTCGCCGAGCTGCTTGCTCGCGATCCCGACGCACGTCGTCGGTGCCTCGCGTACCGGCGAGGCCGCGTCGCCGAGCCCGCAGATCTCGCCGGCGCCGCACGTCCCGGCCTCGCACCCGCGGCACACCTGGTCGGCCGTCAGGACGCCCGTGACGCCACCGAACGGAGGAGGCGCGCCGTGGGCGCCGCAGATGCCGCTCGCGCAGCTGGCGTCCTCGAGGCATGGCGAGCCCGTCGGCACGCTCTCCTGGTGGAGGACCGGCAGGCCCTCGCAGTTCGTCGCGAGCTTCGCGCCGATGTTCGCCAGCTGCGCCTTGCCTGCGCCTGACTTCGCGAGCTGGAACCGGATGCCCGCGAACGGCTTCGCGACGACGATGCGATACGACAGCGGCTTCCAGCTCGCGGTCGGAAGGCGCTCGCTCGACTCGACGGTCCCGTCGCCGGAGATGTCGATGTCGAGATCGACGGCCGCGGTCTTCTCGACGTTCGCGATCATGCTGATCTCGATGCACACGTCGGCCGGGTACTGGCAGTTCTTCGATCCGTCCTCGTTCTCGTGGCAGTAACCGTCGGACGAGTCGACCGGCGTTAGCTGTGCGATCGCGGTGTCGGGACCGACGAGCTCGACGCCGGAGTCGCCCTCGTTCCACGTCGGTACGCGCTTGACCTCGCCGCGCTCGACCTTCCACGAGCAGAGCTCCTCGCCGCACCACAGATCGAAGCCGGAGTCGCGGATCACCGTGCCGCAGTCGGTCGCGCCGATCTGGGTCAGCGCCGCGAGGACGAACAGGGAAGAAATGCGCCGCATGGTGATCCTCAGAACCCGTAGGAGAGCGCGAACGCGAGCCGGTGCCCGCCCGCCTTGTGAGTGTTGCCGATGAGGTCGTTGATGACCCAGGCCGCATCGTTCGCGTAGCCGAGCGTCATGCCGAACCCGACGATGTTCGGGCTCTCGAGGTGAAGGCCGAAGCCACCGCTCAGCGCGACGCCGTAGTGCGTGTCGTCGAACGTCATGTGGTCGGCGTTCTCGAGCCGGGTATGGCCGATGCCGAGGCCGATCATCGCCTGGACGTAGGTCGAGAGATGCGCGAAGAAGCCGGTGTCCGCGAACGTGTACTCGGTGCGGCCGACGGCGCCGACCCGCATCATGCCCCACTCGAAGGTCTGCTCGAAGTCCGAGCCGCTGACCGCCTGGCGCCAGCTGGGCATCGACGTGTAGCCGAGCGCGCCGCCGAACCAGATCCCGCCGCGCCAGTGGCGCAGCACGACCGCGTCGAGGCCCGAGCTCGGCTTGAACAGGCCCTGCTGCTCGTAGCCGAATGCCTTCAGGTTGTCGGTGTACGCGTCCTCGTGCTCGCCGCCGATCGACATCACGAGCTCGACGCGCAGCGGCCGCGCGACGTGGTCGTCGTCGCCACCCTTCGTCGTCCCATCGACGATCGCCTCGTTCGAGCAGTGATCGAGGTCGACGACGCCGCCGGCGCTGACCTCGCAGCGCGACAGCGTGTCGCCGCGGCGCACGAGGATGCGGTACTCGCCCGGCGCGACCGCGATCCGCACCGGCGCGCCCTTGGCCTTGTAGGTCTCCGCGATCACGGTGCTCGACCGCTTGTCCTCGACGAGCGTCTTGCCCTCGAGGCGCGCGGGCAGCTCGATATGCGACGTCGCCGCGCGCGGGAACGACATCGGGACCTCGCCGTGCCCCTTGAGGTCGACCTCGAGCGTGACGTGCTGGCCGCCGACGGCAGTCTCTGCGGTCGCGAGCAGCGTCTGGTGATACGCGTAGCGGTACGCCTCGTCGATCGTGACGAGCCCGTCGCGATTGGTGTCGCTCGCGCCGCGCAGGCCGACGAGCAGGTGATGCGTGAAGTACGACGACTTCAGCTGCTCGCTCTCCTGCGACAGCTCGCTGCCGGAGGACGATGCGAGCACCGCGATGCCGGTCGCGTCGAGCTGCTGCTTGGAGTTGAACGAGAAGTCGGCCGCGGGCTCGGCGCCCTTCACGCGCGAGAACGCGCCGCTCTGGCACGCATCGAGGACGATCACGGTGACGGTCGTCTTGATCGCGAGCAGGCGCTCGCGGAGCTCGGCGAGCGGCAGCTGGTCCTTGCCGAGGTCGAGCGCGGTCGCGCGCGCGTGCCCGCTGTAATAGAAGAACAGCCGCGTGCGGCGACCGGCGGCCTCGAGCGCGTCGAGCTTCTCGCGGGTCTTCGCGATCCGCGCGCGAAGCTCGTCGGGCGTCGGATGCGCGAGCACCTCGACGGCGGACGCGGTGTAGCCGCCGAGGTCGGTGAGCAGCTTGCCGACCCGCCGGGCGTCGTCCTCGGCGTACCGCAGATCGGTCTGGCCCGGACCGCCGGTGTTCGAGCCGACGACGATCGCGTACGTCTCGACGGGGTCGGCGGTCTGGGCGCGCGCGGAGCTCGCCGCGAGCGCGACCGCGAACAGGGCATAGGCAAGGCGAAGCATGAAGTCCTGCCCCTATGACACGCCAGGATCGGGCGCTGGGAACCGAAAAATCACTCGGACTCGTCGCCACCGTGACCCTGGTCTCCCGGGGGAACCCGGGGGCGGAGCCCCCGGGTGTGAATTGCCCGCTTGATCGCGGTCTTGCCGAACTTCGCCGCGACCTTGTCGAGGGTGTCGCCGAGCCGCTCGCCCCGGGCGCGCGAGGCCTCGTCGAACCCGAGCTGGCGCGGCGCATCGCGCGGCTCGAGGTTGGTCGCCGAGATGCCGCAGAGCCGGACGCGCGAGCCCTTGCGATCCTCGATCGGCACCTTCGAGAGCAGCTCGATCGCGGTGCGCGCGAGGACGCCGCCGTCGCTCGTCGCGCTGTCGACCGTCGTGCGCCGCGTGATCTGGCGAAAATCGTCGTACTTGATGATGAGGACGACGGCCCGGGCGCGCAGCCGGCTGTCGCGCAGCCGCGCGGCGACGCGATCGGCCTGATCGAGCAGGATCACCGAGAGCTCGCCCTTGTCATCGATGTCGTCGTCGAACGTCTCCTGGTGGCCGACGGAGACGGCCTCGTGCTCGGACACGACCGGCCGCGGATCGTCGCCGCGCGCGAGCGCAGCGAGGTGATGCCCGGTGACCGCGCCGAGCCGGCCGACGAGCGCCGCCTCGGGATAGCGCGCGACGTCGCCGACGGTCGACAGGCCCATCGACGCGAGCGCCTCGCGCGTCGCCTCGCCGACGCCCCACAGCCGCGTCACCGGAAGCGCGTGGAGGAACGGGATCAGCTCGGCCTCGGTGATCACGCGCAGACCGTCGGGCTTGCAGATGTCCGATGCGATCTTCGCGGCGAGCTTGATCGGCGCGACGCCGACCGACGCGACGAGGCTGATCTCGTCTCGCACGCGCTGCTTGATCTTCGTCGCGATCGTCCCGCCGTCGCCGAGCAGGCGCTCGGCCCCGGTGCAGTCGAGGAACGCCTCGTCGAGCGACAGGCCTTCGACCTCGGGCGAGTAGTCGCCGAGGATCGCGAAGAACCGGCGCGAGGCGAGGGCGTAGTGGTCCATGCGGTGGCGGACGACGATCGCGTGCGGGCAGCGGCGCAGCGCCTCGGCCATCGGCATCGCGCTCCTGATGCCGAACGTGCGCGCCTCGTACGAGCAAGATGCGACGACGCCACGGCGCGCCGAGCCGCCGACGAGCACGGGCTTGCCTCGGAGCGCCGGATCATCCCGCTGCTCGACCGCCGCGTAGAACGCGTCGAGATCGACGTGCAGGATCGTTCGCATCTAGAACGGGCGGCGAATCACGAGGATCACGATGCCGCAGATCGCCGCGAGCAACAGGCTCCACAGCCACTGCGGGATCCCGGTCACCTGGCCCCGCCCGAACTTCGCGATCCGCCCGCGGACGATGCCGTGCACCGGGAGGATTCCGAGGATGACGAGCGTCAGCTTCGCGTGGAACCAGCCCGAGTGGGGGAACCCGAACAGGCTCGACGTCGGGTGGGTGACGTCCTTCGAGAGCGCCATGACGAGACCGCACGTGATCGCGAGCATCGCGGCGAGGTCCATCGCCATCGCGAGCGCCCGCTCCATGAGGGTCAGCTTCTCGTGGACGTCCCTGGGGGCCTGCGCGTGGATGCGTAGGAGCCAGTACGTCGAGAACAAGCCACCGACCCACAGGAAAACGCCGATCAGGTGTCCAGACAGAAGCCAGTTATGGGTCGAGGCCGAGAGCATGCCTGGAAGGTAACACCTACCCCGACACTCGGCGGGGCTATGCGGATCCCCGGACCGGGGTATCATCGGCCTCGCACTTGGCGCGCGTCCTCAAGATCTTCTTTCACGACGCCTGCTTCGACGGCACGACATCGGCGGCGCTGTTTTCGGCGTTCTACCGGGACGTGATCGAGCGGGACGTCTCCATCCAGCCCGTTGGCATGATCCATCGGGACGGCAATCCGTTCGAGGGGGTGCCCCTCGACGCGGACGATCACGCGTGCGTCGACTTCCGGTTCTGCGCGGACCGGCGCATGCGGTGGTGGTTCGATCACCACCCGACCGCGTTCCAGCCGGCGTCGCTGCGCGGGTACTTCGACAAGGAGCACCTGCCGACCTGGTTCTTCGATCCGTCGGCGCCGTCGTGCGCGGGCCTCATCGCGAAGTCGCTGACCGCGAAGTACGGCTGGCAACCGCCGCCGCACCTCGCCGAAGCGGTGACCTGGGCCGACACGATCGACGCCGCGCAGTTCAAGACCGCGGCGGACTCGATCGCGCTCGACAATCCGGCGCAGCGGCTCGCCGCGTGGCTCGCACACGGTCGGTCCCCGCTCGATACCGCGACCTACGTCGACTGGCTGTCGCGCGGCTCGCTTGCCGAGGTCGCGGCGCGGCCGGAGCTCGCGGCGCAGCTCGCGTCCGTCGAGACCGAGCGCGCGCAGGAGGTCGAGGCGGTCAAGAAGCTCGGTGTCTGGCATGGCGACGTGATCGTGTTCGATCGCTTCGACGACGTCGGCGCGCGCAGCCCGGGCTTCCTCGGCTACGTGCTGTACCCGACGTGCCTCTACGCGGTCTCGGGGACGCGGACCGCGACGAGCATCAAGATCTCCGTCGGCGTGAATCCGTGGGCGAAGGAGAAGCGGCGGCACGACATCGGCGAGCTATGCGCGCGTCTCGGCGGCGGCGGTCACGCCGTCGTCGGCGGCATCACGCTCGCCGGTGACGAGCTGACGAGGGCGCGCGAGACGCTCGCGATCCTCGTCCAAGAGCTCACCAGCGGCCGCTGATCGAGACCGTCGCGCCGCTGCCGCTCGCCTCGACCTCGACGGTCGATCTCGGCACGTGCCCGGCGCGGTACCACAGATAGCCGGTGACGATCGCGCCGACGCCGGCCGCCGCGCCGACGGCCCACGACGTGTGCTGCCAGCGATGCGCGGAGTCCGAGCGAGCCTGCCAGTCCTCCATCGTCGTCGCGTCGCCGGCATCGGCCGCCTTGTCCCGGGCGATCACGTAGCAGGTCAGCGCGGCCGAACCGACGAGGAACGTGCCGACCGTCGCGACGATCGCGGGTGCCTTGCTGCGCGGCACGGGCTCCGCGATGATCGACAGCGGCGCGGATGGCGCGGCCGAGCCCGCGAGTGGCGGCTCCGCCGACCCCGCGCTCGATCCGGCGCTCGATCCGGCGCTCGATCCGGCGCTCGATCCCGCGCTCGATCCCGCACCGAGCTCCGCCGGCGCCTCGGCGCGCGCGAGCACGAGGCTCATCGCGAGCGGCTTGCCGGCGGCGTCGATCGGCACCGTCAGATCGGTGTAGCCCTCGGCATGGACGACGAGCGTGTACGTGCCGGCCGGGAACCACACGCTCGTCGAGCCGACGATCGGCTCGTCGTACGGCACACCGCCGACGACCGTCACGGTCGCGTTCGGCGGCTGCACGAGCAGGTTGACCGGCGTGTACTTCTCGGCGACGAGCTTCTGCTCGACGGCGCCGAGCACCTTCTTCACGCTCCCGAGGAACGCCGCGTCGAGAGACGTCCCGATCTCGAGGCAGTGCGAGAGGTGACGCTGCGCACGAGGCAGGTCCTTCGCCTTGTAGTAGGCGACGCCGACGTTGCAGAGAAACTCGGGACGCGGCAGCTGGGCGAACGCCTCACGATACTTCGTCGCCGCTCCGACGAAGTCTCCGGACTGCGCCTTCGCCTGCGCGTCGGCGGCGAGCTTCTCGGCGGTGTCTGCATCCGCGACGACGTCGCCGGCCAGCGCGGCGGCCGCGATCACGACGACAACCGAGACCCGACGACCGCTCACCGGGCAAGCGTACCATCGTATACTCGTCGTGATGAAGCGGTGGTCGCTTGTGGGAGCCGGCGTTGGCTTCGCGGTCGCCGCGTGCATCGAGGTGCGGCCGTTTCGCGGCGATGCCGGCAGTGACTCCGCCACGTCGTGCACGCCGGACTTCTCCGTCAATGGCCCCGCGACGCTGACGTGGACGGCCGACGGACCGGGCGGCACGGTGACGGGACCGAGCTACGTCGTCCACTTCGCGAACGACCCGTCGAAATTTCACTTCCCCGACATCGTCCAGATCGGCGGCATCAACTTCGTCGGCGAGGACAGCCGCAACGAGTGCAACAACGAGGAAGAGGTCGGGATGGCGCTGTTTCCGGCCGCCGCGATCCACGCGAACGGCTCGGCGACCGTCGGCACGAACGAGCTCTCCGTCGTTCCCGGCTGGATCGGTCCGGCGGTGACGAAGGTGCTCGTCCGCTGGTCGACCGTCTACACGTGTGGCTCGATCACGCGCACGCCGGGCGGCTTCTCGCAGTTCACGCTGTTCCCGGATGGTCGCATCTATCGCCACGATCGGATGAGCGACGACGTCAGCACGACGACGAGCTGGGGGACCTGCGGCTGCGTCACGTCCGGTGCCGCGTACGTCCCGACCTCGTTCTGGAGCTTCCTCCGCGCGCCGTTCACGACCTACTACGACGCCGACGGCACGGACCACCTGATCGCGGATATCTTCCTGACGGTCGGCGTGCAGACGATGCCGGGAGCCGCGACGTGCCTGCAGGGCGCGAGCGCGCAGACGATCGCCGCGGGCTGGCCGGATGGGATCGCGCGCCTGCGGCTGCCCGCGAACGAGACCCTCGCGATGGTGCGCGACTTCGATCGCACGGCAGACCCGACGATGGTGCATGCGTTCTCGTACGCGAGCCCGAGCGTGATCGTGCTCGGCAACGGCCCGACCTGCACCGCGGCGAACGGAGGGCTCGCGCGCGCGACCGCCGCGATCCGCCGGAACGAGGCGCTGTTCGTCAACAGCCAGGTCGAGCTGCCATCCGTCGTCGACGGCATCTACGGAGGGCCCGACGCACCGGACGGTCCCGCCGGTGTCGCGATCGATGCGGGCTCGGGCGCGACGCTGACCGGTACCCTGTCCGCCGGGTTCGCCGTGTGGCTGAAGCTCTCGTCGCCCGCGTGCGACATCACCGTCACGAAGTTGCCCGAACCGTCGGGGCCGTACTTCACGAAGCAAAAGGTCGACGAGGACGAGTGGGGCGTGTGGTTCCGCGACGAGCTCGTCAGCGGCCAGACGATCGCGATCAACGCCAAATGAGCGATCCGCAGGATACCGTCC
>JAEWJO010000545.1 GCA_023386455.1 Pseudomonadota bacterium
CGGCCCTCCCGGTAGGGGCACGCGCGGCGACGGTGACCGGCGTTGCCGCCGACGCCGAGGTGTTCGGCGACGGCACGCTCGCGACCGCACTCGGCAACACGACGACGCTCGCGGGCCTCGAGGGCGGCAGCCACACGCTCGGCATCCCGATGTTCGCGCAGAGCCCCGGCGACGTCGTGACGTCGTCGTTCACGGCGAGGCGAGACGACGTCGAGCAGACGGCGAGGCTCCACGAGCCGTCCGTCGCCGAGTCGGTGGAGCTCCTCGCACCGGCGCCCGCCGAGCTCGACCGGACCGGGACGGTGACCTGGCGCGCGATCGACGATCGCCTGCACTACGTCGAGGTCATCGTGACCGCGACGCCGTGCCCCGGCTGCGTCGTGCAGCACCGCGTCGCCGCGAGCCGCGGCTGGCTCGAGCACCACGGCGATCACGCCCTGTCGCTCGTCAGCGAGGTGCCTCCGGGGTTCGATCCGGCCTGGGGCCTCGACCTCGCACAGGCGACGACGGCGGCGTTCGCGATCCGCGCCGCGATCGACGGGATCGAGTACGAGACGTCGACCGCGCTCGCGCTGCCTAGCCCGAACTGACGAGCAGGATCAGCGCCACGATCGCGAGCGCGCCGGCGAGCGCGAGGACGACGACCATCGCGACCTTCGCCCAGTCCGTCGGCGACGTACCGAACACGACCTCGGGCCGCTGGCCGTGGACGATCGCGCGGTACGGCGAGCCGCGGTAGCGATACGCGAGCACCCACGCGGGCAGCGCGACGCGGTCGGTCGTCTGCGACTCGAGAAGGCACGACACGTTGACGTTGCGGATGCGGCGACCGGGGATGTACTCCTCGACGCGCGACTTCGCGATCCCCTCGATCGCGCGCGCGACCTGCTGGCGAGCCGCCGAGCGCTGCGCATCGAAGCTCTCGATCTGCGCGGGCGTCTCGCCGTCGACGGCGGCACCGATCTCGACGACCTTCGCCAGGTCGTAGTACGGCACGAGCAGCGAGCACTCGGAGAACCCGAGGCCGCGCGAGGCCGGGATCACGATGTTGCCGAAATCGAGCCGCGTCGTGCCCGCGTGCGGTGCCCACGCCGAGCGGTGCGCGTCAGCATCGGAGTCGGCGGTCCACGACACCTGCGCGTTCGCGTTGACGATCCACGCCGCCCAGCACAGCGGGTTCAGGCTCTCGAACACCGCCTCGTCGCGCAGGGTCTTCGGCGCGAAGAAGCCGCGCTTGCCAAGCCAGCCGCGCAGCGCGGCGGTCGCGAGCTCGCGGTCGACGGAGAACGGCACGCGCAGCGATGCCGCCTCGACCGGGTCGACCGGCTGCTCGACCTTCATGACCGCGGTGCAGAACCCGCACGCTGGAGCCTGCTTGTTCGCGTCGAACGCGATCGCGGCGCCGCACTCGGTGCAGCGCAGGACCTGGACGCGCGCCTTCTCGACGCTGGTCGCGGCGGCGACCGGCACCGGCAGCGCGCACACCGAGCACCGGAGGTCGCCGTCCTCGATCGGCGACTCGCAGCGCGAGCACCCTCGCGGTGCCGCACGGGCGACGCTCACGGCTGGGACCTCGCGGCGAGGACGATCGCGACGATCACGGCCACGACGACCAGGATCGCGAGCACGATCTTCCAGGGCGACAGCGGCACCTTGCCGTGGATCGTGCCGGTCTGGCCGTTGATGATCACGCGCAGCGGCGCCCTGTCCTCTCGATAGCGAACCGCGAACACCCAGACCGGGACGAGGATCGGATCCATCGACTCCCAGCTGACCGTCGTCTTCCACGCGAGGTCGCTGTAGCTGTCGCCCGGCATGTAGCGGCGGAGCCTGGCGCCGATCTGGTCGACGGCCTCGCGGCGGCTTGCTTGCTCGCACTCGGTCGCGGGCCGGGCAAACTCCTCGGCGATCCAGCCCGAGATCAGCGCGGGGCTGTAGCGGCGCATCTGCTTCAGATCGAACGGCTCGACGCGCTCGAGCTCGGCGTTCGTGAGGCCGGCCGACGCGCTGACGATCACGTCGGTGACGTACGAGACGTGGCGGCCGGCGAGCGAGCGGTACTCGGTCCGGGTCACCGTCCGGGTGCGCGTCTGGGTCCGGCCCTGCGAGTCCGTCTCGGTATAGGTCTCGGTCTCGGTGTAGTTCTCGCCGATCTGCGCGTTGTAGTCGGTGTTCGCGACCGCGCTGTACAGGTAGCTCGGCGCGTAGATGCCCCTGATGTCCTCGACCCGGGCGCGGCGAAGCCGCGAGTCGGCGAACATCGTACGGCTCCCGAGCCAGCGCTCGAGTGCGCGGCGGGCGACCTCGGCGTCGCCGATGAACGTGACGACGAACTGCGGATCCGGCTGCCCGGTCGCGGCCGGCCGCTCGACGAAGTTCGGGCTCGCGCAGTAGGGGCACGTCGCCGTGCGCACGCCGTCGAACGCGAGGCTCGCGCCGCAGTTCTGGCAGGCAAACGTCGCGGTCATCCTCGGTCACCCGAAGGTAGCGCCGTGCCAACGGCGCGGCGAGCGCCGGCGGCGCCCAGGATCGGTCGGGTACGCATCACCGTTCAGCGCGCTCGAGGTCGATGACGAGACGCTGGTTGTCGTGAAAACGCAGCTTCTCGGTGTGAGGCAGAAAGCCAGGGCCCGTGATCGTCAGCGTGTGGTCGGCGGTATCGTCCCGGGCACCGGTCAGCTCGCGCGTCGTGACGGTCGAACCGTCGAGCTCGACCGTCGCCGTCGGCGGCTCGACCGCGAGCGTGATGGTCACCGTGTCCGGAGGAACCTCGTTCGGTGGCCCCGACGTCACCCCGCGGGCGACGGTATCCATGAGCTCCGCCTGCGGGGCCGGAAGATCGGGCCTGGATTCCGTCTTGCTCGTCACGAGGACGATCGCCACGACGGCCCCGATGACGACGACGAGGCCGCCGCCGACGAGCGGCCGCCTTTTCCGCATGGCCGGCGTCGAGGAACGGACGGGCTCCCTGGCTGTCTCCACCGCCATGAAGAATAACCCACGAAAATTCACGCCGACATGTCGCCTCCGGAGTGACGCGCGTGACTGCCGTTTTTTGGACTCGCGCCTGCGGGCACGCGACCATTTTCAACACAAAATGATCGCCGTCATCGGGAACGTGATCGCCGGACTCGGAGTCGTCAGCTTGTTCACGGCCACGCTACGGTTGACCCGCCCCGCCAAGTAGTAGACTTTGGACGGTGGTGGCCACCGTCATCCCGCGCGTCGCGCGCCCGCCTGCGGCCGACGAGCTGACGCTCGCCGACAGGGACTCGGTG
>JAEWJO010000592.1 GCA_023386455.1 Pseudomonadota bacterium
CTCGCGAGCGAGCCGACGACCGCGAGCGAGCCAGCAGCGGTGCGCGGCGGTGGCGCGCGTGCACCGCAGGATCTGAAGGATCAGGGCATCGGCGCGAGCCTCGGCATCGCGACCGGCGGCCGCGTCACGCCGGGCGGCCTGCGCGTCGCGGGTCACTACCTCTACCAGCTCGCCGATGCCGACTGGTTCGACGGCAGCGCGAGCTTCACGTTCGGCGGCGGCGATGCGGCGTGCTTCCGCGATCGCATGAACGACATCCTGTGCGATCACGGCCTCGCCGACGGCAAGGGTGTCGAGGTCAGCGCGGCGGTGCGTCACTTCTTTCCCGGCAAGGGCACGTTCTGGCCGTTCGCGCGCGCCGGCATCGGTCTGCGGATCGCGCGATTCTCCGACGACGAAGTGACCGGCCTCGCGTTCCCGCTGCACGCCGGCGCGGGCCTGCGCGTGTCGCTCTCTCCCCAGGTCGCGCTGACCGCGCTCGCCGAGCTCGAGCTCGGATTTGGCCGGTTCAACCACTCGCTCGGCTGGGAGCCGCAGCTCGGCGCCACGATCTCCGCCGGCGCCGAATTCGGGTTGTAGTGGTGCGCCGTGCGCTCGCAACCGTCGCGCTCGCGTGCGCGCTCGCGTCGTGCGGCAAGGCGAAGAAGCCGCGCGCGGCGACGACGACGCTCGCGATCACGATCGTCGACGCGGCGATGCCGGAGATCCCGATCGCCGCGCGCGTGCTGCTGTTCGACGCGCAGAACCAGCCGGTGCGGATCGGCACGATCGATCTCTATGGCAAGCGCCAGGGCGCGGCCGCGTGCGCGATCGCGCCGGGCGTCGTCGGCTCGTGGGACGGCCTCATCATCGGCGACGGCACCGCCGAGGTTCCGATCGGTGCCGACGCGTGCAACCCGTCCCCCGCGATCCCGTACGGCACCTACAAGGTCTGGGCGTGGCGCGGGATCGAGTACGAGAAGTGGGAAGGCCAGGTCGATCTGTCGCCCGGCCGCGGCAAGGTGCAGCTCGCGATCGCGCTCGAGCGCGCGTGGATCCCGCACGGCACGCTCGCGGCGGATCTCCACGTTCACGCGCACGCGTCGAACGACTCGCGGATGCCGAACCCGCAGCGGGTCGTCGCGCAGTGCGCGGCCGGCATCCAGGTCGTCGCGCTCACCGACCACAACACGAACGGCGATCTCGATCCGGAGATCGCGGCGCTCGGCCTCGAGGATCGCATCGCGTCGATCGCGGGCAACGAGCTGACGTCGAACGCGCAGCACATCAACGTCTATCCCGTGCCGCTCGATCGCAACCTGCCGCGCGGGGGTTCGCCGCCGGAGCACGAGATCATCGACGCGCACGTCAGCAAGGTCTTCGAGGTCGCGCACGCGATGAAGACGCACCCGGTCGTCCAGGTCAATCACCCGCGGTTCCGCGTCGGCTCGCTCTACGACACCCACGGCTGGAACGGCATCAGCTGGCCACCGCCATTTCCGACGACGTTCGATGCAGTCGAGGTGCTCGCCGGCTACTCGGCATTCAACGTCCCCGGCGATCGCCGGATGGACGACGGCGTCCGCGATCTCTACACGTTCATCGATCACGGCCACCTCATCACCGCCGTCGCGAACAGCGACACCCACGACATGAACTGGGTGCTCGACGGCACGGCGCGCACGTACGTCTACGTCGACGATCCGCGGACGAAGCCATTCGACGAGGATGCGTTCATCGCCGCGATCCGCGCGCGCCACACCGTCGCGACGACCGGCCCGTGGCTCGACGTCGAGGCTTCGACGGCGGAGGGTGCGGTGCCGACGGTCGGCCCGGGCGGCGCGCTCGTGCCCGATGCAGGTGGAAGCGTCTGGCTCGACGTCACGCTCGCGCAGGCGAAGTGGGTGCACGCCGAGCGCATCCGGATCACCGTCGGTGGCGCAGCGGGCCCGCAGCTCGTGCAGACGATCGAGGTCCCGGCGGACGCGCGCACGCATCACTGGACCGGCCGCGTCCCCGTCGGCACGGCGGACACCTGGATCGGCGTCACCGCCGACGGCGATACCGCGATGCCACTCGAATTCACCGGGACCTACCAGAAGGACAAGTGGAATCGTGCCGGAGTCACGCCGTTCGCGCTGATCTCACCGATCCTCGTCGACGTCGATCGCGATGGCCGCTGGAAACGCGGTGACGCCGACATCTCGGTTCGCTGATCGAGCGCTGCCCTGATCGAGATCGCGCGACCTGATATCATCGGCGGGCGATGGAGATGTTCGTCCAGGGCTGGGGCCTCACGATCGCGCTGTGCGGCTTCATCGTGCTCGTGTTCCTGGCCGGGTGGCTCCACGTCCACCGCGAGCTCGGCTGGGTGAAGACCCTGACCGACCTGCTCGGTGACGAGCTCGTCGGCGACGCCAAGCCGAAGTCGCTCGACCAGCAGGCACTGCGCGACGAAGCGCACGCGATCCTCACCGCGAAGGATCCGGCGTGGGCGCAGAAGCAGGTCCGCAGCTGGCAGATGCGCGCGAACCGGCTCGAGCCCGTGCTCGCGTTCTGGGTCGACCTCCTGCGCCAGCTCGGCCTGCTCGGCACCGTGCTCGGCATTGGCCTCTCGCTCATGTACACGGGCAGCGATCTGACGAAGCTGCTCGGGCCGCTCGCGCTCAAGGTGTGGACGACGGTCGCCGGCCTCGCGACGAGCATCGTCCTGTCGGCGAGCTTCTCGATGAAGCTCACCGCGTGGGTCGACGCCGCCGAGAAGAACCTCGAGGCGTGGGACGCGAAGCGCCGCGGCAAGCCCGGCCGGCCGAAGACGGAGGACGTCGGATGAGTCGTCGGTCGCGTCGCCGGCAGCCGCCGCCCGACCTGACGTCGCTGTTCGACGTCCTGTTCATCGTGATCTTCGCGGCGCTGATCCGCGCGGCCGCCGTGCAGCAGGCCGCCGCGGCGAAGCTGCCCGAGCCCGCGCCACCGCCTCCGCCGCCGGTGAAGCTCGAGCCGTCCGCGCTGCAGGCGCGCGCGCTCGCCGATCTCGACAAGCAGCTCGCCGCGCGCCCGACGATCATCCTGCGCGTCTCGGACACCGGCTCGCTGACCGCGATCGAGACCGGCGGCACGACGCTGCCGCTCGACACGCCGCTCCTCGAGCACAGCCCCGATCCGGACATCGCGCTCGCGTACCTCGGCGATCGCTCCGCCGAGCTGCGCGTCTGCCGTGTCGCGGCGGTGCACCTGAGCCTGCCGGATCTCGCGCGCTACCTCGTGATCATCGCGCCCGCGCAGCACCTCGTCGATCTGCCGCACGCGCTGTACGAGGGCCTGCGCCGCGACGTCGAGCGCTGCCTGTTCGATCAGCGGGCGCTCGCCGTCATCGTCGATCCGAGCGTCGAGCCTCACGTCGCGCCGACGCCGCAACCCGCACCGAGCACGCCATGACGACCCCACACAAGCAACTCGCGAAGGATGTCGCTACCGAGCTCGAGCACCGCAAGCGGCGCCGCAAGTTGCTGTTCATCTCGGTCTGGGCCGCGTTGATCGTGCTCGCGATCCTCTACCTCCAGTGTGGCAGCGGATTCGGTCTCGGCGGCGGCAAGGGCAAGGGCACGGGCACCGGCAGCGGCGTCGGTCCGTCGACGATCAGCGATGCCGGTCCCGCGCGCTGCACCGTGCGCGTCACCGCCGAGGGCATCACCGTCGACGGCATGAAGAAGACGCGCGACGAGGCGGTCGAGGCCTGTCAGAAGACCGAGGGCGCGATGGTCACCGTGACCGGCGATGCGCGTCAGGGAGACTGGGACGAGCTGCGTGCCGCACTGCAGGCCGTGCGCGTGAAGATCTACATCCGCGGCGAGCTGTGGGACGGCAACGCGTCTGACGCCGGCGCAAGCCCGTAGGCGTAAGCGTAAGCGTCTGTTGCTGACGGCCCGTTCACTTGCTGACGCCCTTCGGCAGCAAGAGCCAGTAGCGTCCGGGCCCGCCCATGCGACCGGCGAGATCCTCCGCGACGGCGTCGTCGCCCCAGTAGATGTCGCCGCGCACCGCGCCGAGGATTCCTCCACCGGTATCCTGCGCGACCAGCAGCGAGCGATACGGCACCGTCCCGGTCTTGCCGACGACCGGCATCCTGCCGTCGACCCAGATCGGCGTGCCGTGGGCGATGAACGCGCGATCGATCGCCATCGATCGGCGCGTCGTCAGCGTCACGCCCTGCGAGCCGACCGCACCGGCCTTCGACGACTCCTTGAAGAACACGAACGACGCATTCTGATCGACGATCTCGTCGAACTTCGTCGGGTTGTCGACGAACCACTTGCGGATGCCCGGCATCGTCCCGTTGTAGGCACCGGTCAGCACGCCCTTCTCCTTCAGCACCTTGCCGACGCCCTTGTACGCGCGCCCGTTCTTGCCGGCGAACTCGAGCCAGACGACGGAGCCATCATCCATGATCGCCTTCGCGGAGCCCTCGATGTGCGCGAACAGCACGTCGAGTGGATTGTCGGCGTACATGATCTCGAGCTTCTGATCCTCGAGGGCGCCCTTGCGGATCTCGGCGCGCGTGAAGAACGGGACGATCGTGCCCTTGTCGTCGTGGCGTCCCCACAGCCGGCGACCGTGCGCGTCGCCGACGAACTGCGAGAGATCGATCATCACGAGATCCTTCGGCCGCGCGAGGATCGGCGTCTGGTACTTGCCGCCCTTCTTGCGCGACGCCTTGATCTGCTGGACGAAGTAGCCGGTGAGCTTGCCCTCGGGGCCCGCCTTGCCCGCGGCCTGCCACGGCACGAACTCGCGCTCGAAGAACGTGCGCGCGGCCGCATCGTCGCCGGCCGGAAGCTTGGCGGCGCCGGCGCACGCGCGACGCCACTGCCTGGCGAGGCCGCCGTGACCGTCGTGACCGACGGGTTCGGCATCGCCGAGCGTCGCGATCACCGCGCACGACGCGAGGAACGACGGCACCGCCTGGGCGAGCTTGTCGTCGGTCCAGCCGGGCAGGTCCTTCCATGCCGCCCTGGTCAGCGTCAATTGATCGTGCGACGGCGGCGGGACCGCCTCCTCCTCGCACGTGCAGGACGTCGTCGGCGTCCCCGCCGAGGGCACGGTCGCCGGCGTCGCGGGAACGCCACCGCCGGACGTCGGCGCCGCGGTGGCACCGGTGCAGCCCGCGGCGGCAGCGGCGGCAGCGGCAAGAGAGGCAATCGCGCGCATCATCAAACGATGACAACGCGCGAGGCCGGGCGCAAATTGCGCGCCCGCTCGCGACTACTGGATGACGTAGGGGTGGAAGAAGACCTCCACCCAGTTCTCGTCTTCCGTCTGGTTGACGACCCACGACGACATCACGACGTCGGTCGCGTTGAGCGCACCCGACGCGAAGAAGCCGTACGCACCCGGCCACGGCATGTGGTTCGGACCACCCGCGACGTTCTCGGGCGTGCCCCACTTGCCGTCGGCGCCCTTCTGCGAGATCAGCATCTCCTGCGTCGTCGCGTCCTGGTAGACGACGATCGGACCGGCGCCGCCGCCCGGGAGCAGGAGGTTCGCGTCCTCGCCGACGAAGTGGAACTCCGGCTTCGGCAGGCCGTCGACGGTCGTACCGACGATGCGGTAGCCGCTGTCGACGATCTCCTTCGGCGCGTTCATCGCGTCGGTCGTGTACATGAGGTCATCGCCCGTGGCGCCGACGTACGCGAGGTGCGCGACGCCATCGGCGTCGACCTGCACCGACGGAGACCAGCCCGCGTCGACGTCACCGCTGCCGTCGATGACGACCGGCGTGGCGAACTGACCCGAGTTGGGGTTGAAGCGCGCGAGCTTCAGGTCGCCCTTCGCGCGGTCGTAGTAGACGACGACCGGCGCCTGGTTCTGCGGGTTGCGCGCCGAGTCGACGAACAGACCGAGGCCGCCCGGAAGCGGGTAGACCTCGTCCGGGTTCTCCGGGATCGGCGCGGTGTCGACGATCCACGACTGCCAGTCGCCCGCGCTCGTCGGGACCGAGGTCTGTGCCGAGACGTAGCGAACCTCGGCGCGCTCGCCGTTCTCGTCGGCGACGTGCGCGAGATAGGCGATGCCGGGGCGGCCGTCGTCGGCGCGCAGCGTGAGCGACGTGTACATGCCGACGAGCGAGCCGCCGGTGCCGACGTCGATCTGGCTCGTGCCCATGTCGACGACGTGCGTCTGCCACGTGCCGTTGACGCGCGCGGCGAACTTGAGCGACGCGGTCGCGCGATCGAAGTAGCTGACCATCGGCGTGCCGTCGGGCGCGACCGCGATGCTCGTGTACATCCCGACGTCGTCGCCGTTGTCGGCGATGCCGCCGCGGATCTTCGAGTCGGGCACGACCACCGGACCCTCGGGAACACCGTCGACCCACTCCCACGCGTCATCGGGGATGCGGCCGCCCGACGTCGCGTTCGCGACGACGAGGTCACCGTACGACGACGCGTACGCCGACACCCAGACATTGCCGCCGCCGACGGCGACGTCGCTGTACGGCCCGATGCGGCCCGGCGGGATGTCGTCCGAGCACACGCACTCGTTGTCGATGCAGAACGGCAGCTCGCCCTCGGGGCAGTAGTCCGGGCCGCAGTCAGCCGCGGTCTCGCACGACTTCGCCTGCTGCTTGCTGCAGCTGCAGGCGGGGACGAGCGACGAGATCGCGACCATCGCCACGAACATGCTCGCCGTCCTGAACGCGCGGCTCGTCACGAGACGCCGAAGTGACCTCCGGCGCTTGCGGCCGAACACACCGAGGCCGACGAGACCGAACAGTGCGAGGCTGCCCGCGCCCGGCGCGCTCGACGTCTCGCAGCTGCAACCCGACGCGCCCGCCTGGCCGTGGAACGGCGCGACCAGCGCGATCGACTCGTTACCCGTCATGTCGCGCGTGAACACGGCGAGCTCGCCGTTGCCCTTGTCCGCGAACATCGCGGCCGTGGCGCGCGCGAGCGATGCCGAGCGAGCCGGCACCCAGTCGGTCTGCGGCTTGTCCGCCCCGACCTCGCCGAACGCGACGTAGACGTCCTTGCCGTCGACGATGTCCCAGACCGGAACCGACCACTGGTCGCCGTCCCACGCCGCCTTGTCGGCGACGACGCGCGGACCGACGGAGTCGATGACGACCGGCGTGCGCGTGACCTCGGAGACCGTGTGGTAGTCACCCTTCACGCGCGAGCGCAGGCCGATCTCGTACTTGCCCTGCCACGCGAACGCCTTGTCGTAGATCACCATCGGGCTCGCCGACGTCCACGGGTGGAACAGGCCGTTGTTGATGTTGTACGACCACTCGAGCTGGCGGCCCTGGCTGTCGTAGCGGTCGACGTCGAACTTCACGCTCGGCAGGCCCGACGGCTCGGTGTTGATCAGCGCGTCGCGGATGACCTCCGGCGCGGGCGTGTCGACCGTGAGGAGGCGCGCCTTGCCGGCCGCGGTCGCCTTGACGAGCGGGATGTCGAAGTCCATCTGGTGGACCGCGTCGTTCCAGTCGGCGTTCGTCTCGGCGAGCGTACGCATCATCGCGCTCGAGCCGAGCGACGCGTACAGCGCGAGGAACTGGTCCTGCGTCGTGACGACCTTCTGGATCGAGAGGTTGTTCAGCGTGAAGCCCGCGAACGACGGGACCGGGATGTCGGGCAGCGAGCCGAGGAGCGGCGTCACGAGGTCGAACACCGACGGCAGCACCATCTCGAGGTGCTGCGGCGTCTCCTTGACGAACTGGCTGTTCAGCACCTTCACCGTGACCTCGGACGCCGAGATGCCGACGAGCGACGGCTTGATGACCGCCGGGTTCGAGCCCATCTGCTCGAAGTCGAGGTTGATGCCGACGTTCATCGTCAGGTCGAGCGTGAACGCGCGGACGTAGCGCTCGTAGAGGAACGCGTAGAAGTCGACCTCGAGGTGATCGAGGTGGATCGTCACGGCAGGCGACGCCACCGTGTTGTCGCCGATGTCGAACGTGACCTCGCGCTGCGGGCGCGTGACGAGCAGCAGCGGGTCGTTGCCCATCTCGCTCTGCAGCTCGCCGAGCGACGGCACGAGGATGCCGATCGTGCCGACGTTGAGCTGCTTGATGAGCGGCGTGCCGACGCCGAGGCAGAGACCGCCCGACGTCACGAGGTGGTGACCGATGAGGTTCAGCGTCGTCTTCGACACGCCCATCGCGAGGTCGGCCGCCGGATCGGGGCTGCCCGAGAACTGGCCGGCCGGGGCGAGCTGGAACGTGCTGCCGCCGAGGCCCGAGCGCGCGACCGTCGGCAGCGTGTACACGGGCGCCGGGATCGGCGGGACGCAGAGGTGCGGCTCGCTGTCGAGGTCCGGCGTCCGCGTCGCGGGATCCTCGTCGGCGTTGAGGCCGGTGATGACGCCGAGGTTGAGGCCGCCGTTCGCGGTGACGCCGGCGTAGCCGCCGGGCACGATGCGCGCCTCCATGAAGCCGTCGGTGCCGGGGCTGATGCCCTCGAGCAGGCCGCCGATGTCCATCATGCCCTTGATGCCGAGCGGGTTCGGCAGGAGGCTCTGCAGCAGCGGGTTGATGATCGGCGGCAGGATCGCCTTGATCGCCGGAATGATCGCGTCGATGAAGCCCGTGATCAGCTGACCGATGTCGGAGATGATGCCGCAACCCGACCAGTTGAGGTTCAGCTGGAACGAGTTGACGCTCGCGACGCTGAGGTTCAGCTCGCCGTCGGCGGCCTTGATCCCCGGCAAGATGTCGAGGCTGCCGTTCAGGTTGTTCGACGAGATCGAGAGATTGCAGCTATCGACCGTGATGCCCGCGAGCACGAAGTCGAGATGGATCGTCGTCGACAGCTTCGTCGAGATGTTGACGCGAAGGGTGCCGTTCGGACCGGGAGAGGTCGTGAGGCCGTTCGTGTTGAGCTGCGCCGATACTGTGCAGCCGTTGTTGTTGCCGCACGCGGCCGAGTGCGACTGGCAGTACTTCGCCGCCACGAGGTCGAAGCCAGCGATGCTGACTCCGAGGCTGCCACCGTTGATCGCGCAGAAGCCGTTACCGAGGCCCTGGTTGATCACCGGTGGAAGGATCGAGGTGAGCTTTTGCATGCCTTGCGGGGTGACGCGGATCTGCGCGCCACCCTCGACGGTTTGATCCGTCGGCAAGCGACCGTTTGGCAGTGGCTGCGACGAGCCACACGCGCCACAGCCACCGAGATTTCCGCATGCGCCCATCGTGAAAACGAAGAGCAGCGACACCAGAGCATTCAGTCGAGTTTGACGAACGAACACTGCAATCCTCCCTCGCGGATTTGCACCCTCATCGTGCGCGATCCTGATGCTTCGTATACATGAGGGCCGTTTCGGAAGGAAAGGACATTTATTACGTAGACCGTTATTAATGCTGGGGTTTTCTGTCCCCAGCGCGGATCAGGCACTTGAGCCAGACAAACGTGAGGTAGGCCGCAAACGGCGCAGAAGTGGGCTCCCGTTCTGAAGACGCCTGCGGTGACCATCAACCCTTGACAGTCATGGGGTGCGGCCGCTATTTACTGCCCCCGCACTGAGGGTCCGTAGCTCAGTTGGATAGAGCGCCGGGCTTCGAACCCGTAGGTCGGGCGTTCGAGTCGCCCCGGACTCACTGAAAACCGAAGACGTAACGTTTCCCGACCGGGGGCATAGCTCAATGGTAGAGCATCGGACTCTTAATCCGCTGGTTGAAGGTTCGTGTCCTTCTGCCCTCACTCCGTGAACGACGACGGCCGTCTCATCCGAGGCGGCCGTCGATCGTTTCGGTCAGTTGTCGTCGGTCCACGAGGCGGGAACGACGATCGATGCGGTCTGCTTCGCGGCCGCGGTCAGCGTCATCTGCTTGCACGTGATCTTCACCGAGCTCGCCACGCGCGGGTCGCCGATCATCGCGCAGACGGTCTGCATGCCGGGACGCAGCCCCGCGATCGAGCCGGCGCCGGCGAGGATGCCGGCCATCTGCATCGGCACGAGCCGATCGGTCGGCAGCTGCGTGCCGTCGCGCATCTCCTCCGCGGTGTGCGGGTCGATCGCGAGCTGGACGGCACCGACCTGTCCCCAGGGGAGGGCCGCGCCCTTCTCGGTCCTGACCGAGACGGTGAGCGTCACCGGGCCGGGCGTGGCGTCGATCTCGAACGTCGTCCTCGCGCCGAGCACGACGTCGACGCGCCGCATGTAGAGGCCGCCCGGCATCTTGCCGCCAGGGCCGAGCATCGGATAGACGACGTACGAACCGGGTGCGAGCGCGTCGAGCGCGAACGCGCCGTCGGATCCGGTCGTGACGAAGAAGTTCGACCACATCGCACCGACCGGGTTCGCGATGATCATCGTGTCGGCGAGCGGCTGGCCATTGCGGGTGACCTTGCCGGCGATCCCGCTCGTCGGCGCGAGCACGAGATCGAGCGTGACGCTGTCGGGCCCGGCAGGCAGCTGTACGCTCGCGCTGCGGCCGGCCGCCTTGCCCGCGATCACGGTCAGCGACGCCGGCGGGAAGCCGGAGAGCACGAACCGTCCCTGGTCGTCGGTCTCGGTGTCCTTCGCGGCGATGCTCTCGCTCTTGATGTAGAGCTCCGCTCCGCCGCCCGACAGGAGCGCGCCGGCGGCGACGGTCGCGTGGGCGACGGGCACGCCATGCTCGTCGAGCACGCGCCCCGAGATCGAGCGGCCCGCGTTGACGGTGATCGTGCCGACGTCGGTGTCCGACTCGCCGATCGTCACGTCGGTGCGGGTCGTGACAAACCCCGGGCCGGCGACCGTGAGCGCGTACGTGCCCGCGACCGCGGGAACCGCGAACGTGCCGTCCTTCGTGACGATCGGCAGCGGGTTCGTGCTCCCGAGCGCGATCGTGAACGCGCCGACCGGCTTGCCGTCGGCGAGCAGGACCTTGCCGAGCGCGCGGCTGTCGGCGGGGACCACGATCTCGATCGGCGCCGCGTTCGTCGTGGTCGCGACGCCGTTCGAGAGCCAGAGCACCGCCTCGACGGCGCCCGGCCGCGCGGCGCGAACGATGTACTCACCGTCTGGCAAGCCCGCGAAGCGGAAGCTGCCGGCCTGATCGGTGACGGTTTCCGGAACGCCGCGCACACCCCACGCGGCGCGATCGGCGACCCCGTCGGGCTGGGCGATCACCTGCGCATCGCCGAGCGGTTGGCCGCGCCGGTCGACGACCCGGCCCGCGATCGCACCGCGCATGTCGAGCGTCAGCGTGATGTCCTGTTCGCGCGTCGCCGCGAGGTCGACGGGCACGATCGCGGATGTGCCGCTGTCGTGCCACGCGACGACGTCGACCGCGCGCGGCTCGAGCCCGGGGATCGCGAACGCGCCGTCCGCGTCGGTGAACGCCTGCCTGCGCGTGCGCCACGGCAAGTAGCCTTGCACGACGACGCTGACGCCCGCGGCGGGTACCGGTTGCCCGGTCGCGTCCTTCACGGTGCCGCGGATGACGGCTCCCGCACGCAGCTGCAGCTCGATGCCGCTGCGCACGTGCACGCCGTCGACCGCGATCGGTGCGGTCGTCGTCGGTGCATAGGTGCCGGAGCTCGCGGTGAAGCGCCACGTGCCGGCAGACAGGATCGGGAACGAGAACGTGCCGTCCGCGCCGGTGACGACGGCCTCGCGCGGCGGATCGACGACCATCAGCACCTGCGACGCGTTCGTCGCCTCGACGCGCGCATTCGCGATCGGCTTGCCATTGTCGTCGACGACGCGCCCGGCGACGGCCGCGCCACGTGCGAGCGACAGCGCGGCACGATCGACGATGTCCGGGTTGCCCGAGGTCTTGAGCATCATCGCGGCCTGCGCGTAGCCCTTCGCGCGCACGACGAGCGGCGCCGAGTCGACGCCAAGACCGGTGAGTCTCGCGACGCCGTCCGCGTTCGTCGTCGCTCTCCAGCTGAGCGCCGAGCGCAGCTCGACCTCGGCGCCCGCGATCGGCGCGCCACCCGCGGCCTCGGTGACGGTCACGTCGACGCGCCCGCCCGGGTGCATGCGCAGCGTCACCGGCTCGGGATGCTCCGAGAGCCTCAGGCGCGCCGGCCCGGCGTAGCGATCACCGGCGGTCGCCTCGAGGCGGTAGTCGCGGCGGATCAGGCCGTCGAACACGAACGCGCCGTCGCTCTCGGTCTCGACGACGATCGGTGGGTTCGCGTCGATCGCGACCAGCGCGTGCGCGACCGGCGCGTCGTGCTCGTCGATCACCTGGCCCTCGAGGCGCAGCGGGCCCCTCGGATCCTTGTCGTGGATCGTCGGCAGGGCGCGCGCACTCGCGGCGGGTGCGGTGGGCTCCGCGGGCTTCGGCGCGATCGCCGGTGCCGAGGCCGCCGCGACCGGCCTGGAGCTCCGTGCGGCGGCGCCGCCCCAGAGCCCCGCGACGCGGGTCCCGACGACGATCAGGGCAAGCGCGATGACGGCGAGCAGTGCTTTGACGTAGGTGCTCATGATCAGGCCTCCTGCGGCTGCGGTGGTGCCGTGGGGTAGGGCCGCGGGTACGGGGGCGAGCAAGCCGGCCCATGCGCGGCGGTCGTTGCCGTGCTCTGCGTCGAGCGAGGCGCGAATTCGATCGAGCGCGTCCTTCAGTCGCGATCGCACCGTCGCGGCCGGGATGCCCTGCGCGCGCGCGATCTCCGCGGCCGACAGGCCCTCGAAGAAGCGCAGGAGCAGCGTCGAGCGCAGCGGCTCGTGGAGCTCGACGACGAGGCGATTCACCTTCTGCTGGACCTGCGCGCGCGCGAGCAATTGCTCGGGCGACGGCACGTCCTCCTGCACGGGCACCGCTTGCTCGCGGCGTTCGCGGCGCGTCCTGCCGCGTGCGGCCATCCGGGCAACGTTGCGCGCGACCCCGCCGAGCCACGGACGCAGCGGACCCTGGCGGTTCGACGACCCGGCGAGCGCGACCTCGTAGGTGTCCTGCACGACATCGCCGGCGGTCGCATCTCCGACGAGGGCTCGCGCGAGGCGCGTCAGCCATTCGGTGTGAGCGAGCAGCTCCTCTGCCGTCGGTGCGGAATCGGCCATGCGCTACCTTGTTGCCGATCGCGGGCGAAGTGTTGCCGGTTTTTCGCCTGCTTTGCACAAACGACGATTTGTCGGCAACACATCGGGGCTGCGCGGCAACTGGCGGGCATGTCCCGAGTCACCTACTCGTTCGTGCTCGTCCTTGCCGTCGCCGCGTGCGGCGGATCCTCGCCCGAACCCGCGAAGCCGCCGCCGCCGCAGCAGCCAGCCGCGCGGACCGCCGCCGACGTCGTGCCGATGTGCAAGCGCATCTTCGCGCGCAAGGCGGCATGCGCCGATGACTACCTGCCCGTGCTGCTCGACCTGCGCGTCGAGCTGAACCTGCCGCCGGGTATCGGCGACGAGGTCAAGGCGCAGGGCCGCGACGCGGTGCTCGCGGTCGCGCACACCGAGCTGGCGCGCGATACCGAGCCGGCGAAGGTCGAGGCCCTCTGCGAGACCGCGGCGACGAACGCGAAGGACGCGCCGCCCGAGCGTGTCGAGGGCCTCCTCGCGCAGGGCGACCGGTGCGAGGCGGCCGCGGACTGCAAGGCGTTCTCGGTCTGCGTGGTCGCCATCGATCGCGGCTTCATGACCGCGAGTGCTCGCCACTGATCAGGTCTGCGCGGACATCACTACGGGCGAAGGCGGCCGGCCTCGATCTCGATGTGGCCGTTGTCCTCGTCGAGCCGTAGCGGCACGTCGCCGCGCCACTCGAGCCGTCGCACCGACAGGCCGGGGACCTCTTCGGGCTGGCCGCGACGTGCGGCGAGACTGGCGACCACCGCATCGAT
The DNA here is from genome assembly GCA_023386455.1 of Pseudomonadota bacterium. Taxonomy (GTDB): domain Bacteria; phylum Myxococcota_A; class Polyangia; order Haliangiales; family Haliangiaceae; genus JABFXX01. The sequence goes on from JAEWJO010000592.1 coordinate 13,746, forward strand.
CGTCTGCCTGTCGCGCGCGAACGTTCCCGCCCGCACCGCCACGATGGTTCCGTCCGCGCGCTCGGCGGTGATGCGAGCGATGCCGCCGCCGAAGCCACATCCGCGACCGCTCCACTCGACGCTGTCGCTCCCCGCCTTCCATTGCGCCTCCGGAACCCCGAGCGCCGCGAGCGCGGAGGCCGGCTTGCCGACGAGGTCGAGGTGGACGACGGTGTCGATCCACGTCTCCGCGGGTTCGTACGGCTCGTACTCGAGCCGGCACTGCATGCCGGTGCTCAGCCGCGCCCGGACGCGTCGCGCCGGGTCGAGCCACACGTCGCTCTCGGCGTCGGCGATGTGCGGTGCGGCCTTCCACGCGGCGCGGATCGCAGGGGCGAGGTCGGGCGGGCATCCCTGATCGCGCTCGTCGTTGGTCCAGAGCCCGAGCTCGGTGATGGCGCCGCCTTCGGCCTTCGCGCTGATCACGACGCGTGACGATCGGAACATCCCGAGGAGCCTCGCGTCGTCGTCGTCCACGAAGTCCTTCGAGAACGAGTCGCGCAGGCTCGCGCGAAGCGCGGACACGTCCCCTGCCGGTCCGCCGACCGCGAGCGTGCCGAACACCGGACCCGGGGTCGCAGGCGCGGTGCCCCAGCCGCTGCGAAATGCCTTCGCCTGCTCGGCACGGACCGGATCGTCGCCGCCTGGCTTCGAGCCCTCCGAGGACGATGTCGCCTTGCATCCCGCGAGCGAGGCGCCCCACACGATCACGACCCAGATACGCACACGGGCATTCTCGCGTGGTTCCGTGATCGCGCACCAGATGGCGCGCCATCTACTCACTCCGTGAACACGGCGGGCTCTCTCGAGATGGCCGGGTCCAGCTTCGATGCGCGCGGGATCGTGAAGAAGAACGTCGTGCCCTCGCCGACGGTGCTCTCGACCCAGATCCGACCGCCGTGCGCCTCGATGATGCCGCGGCTGATCGGCAGCCCGAGACCCGCGCCGTGGCGGACGCCCTGCTGCGCCTGCCAGAACCGATCGAACACGCTGTCGAGATTTGCGGCCTCGATCCCGCAGCCGGTGTCGGCGACCCAGAACAGCACCTGCGTGTCGTCGGGCCGTGCACCGACGGTGACGTGACCTCCGGGGCGCGTGAACTTGATCGCGTTGCCGATCAGGTTCTCGAGGACCTGGCTGATGCGATCGTGATCGCCCCACACGTCGGGGATCGGAGCGGCAACGTCGAGGTGCAGCTCGAGGGAGCGCGACGCCGCGAGCTCGCGCTCGGACTCGACGAGATCCTCGAGCAAGAGATCGGTGGCGACGGACGCGCGCTCGATGCTGAGCTGGCCGGCCTCGATCCGGCTGATGTCGAGAAGATCCTGGATCAGGCGGTTCATCCGCTCGGTCGCGCGCAGGATCACCTCGCGCGGCCGTCGATCGCGACGCTCGGGCGTCCCGGGCGGAGGCTCGAGCGAGCTCGTCTGGAGCTGGATCAAGGTCAGCGGGTTGCGCAGGTCGTGAGCGACGACGCCGAGGACCTGGTCGCGCAGCTGCATCGCGTGCACCGCGGAGAGGTACAGCCGGCCGTTCTCGATCGCGAGGGCAGCACGATCGGCGAGTGCTGCGGCAAACGGGATGTTGCGGGCGGTGTACTTGCGACCGGGACTCGAGATGACGAAGCCGAGGACGCCGAGCAGGCGGTCGCCGAGTGCGAGCGGCACGATCATGAGGGAGCGTGCGTCGAGCGCGTGGAGCAGGCGCAGGTGCTCGGGGGTCTGCGTGAGACCGTCGAGCTCGCCCGGCCGCAGCGTCTCGAACACCTTGGGTTCGCGCGTGTCCCAGACCGACTTCGCGACGTGCGGCAGGTCGGGGTCGAGCTGGAGCCGCTCGATCTCGGCGACGATTGGCCGGAGGGCCGGATCCTCGGGGACGACGCGGATGCGCCGCGGGTGCAGCTTGCTCTCGGCGAGCTCGATCACGCACCAGTTCGCGAGGTCGCGGACGACGAGCTGACCGACGGTCGTCAGCGTCTCCTCGTAGTCGAGCGACGAGGCGAGGATCTTGCCGGCCTCCGCGAGGAAGCGCTCCTCGCTCTGGGCGCGCCGCTGCTCGGTGACGTCGCGGAGCACGACAGTCATCGTGATCGTGTTGTCGAGCTGGAGCTTGGAGATCGCGGCCTCGACGGGGAACTCCTCGCCGTTCTTGCGCCTGCCGACGATGTTCGTGTGGCGCGCCGCGATCTTTCGGGTGGTCGCATCGCCGCACATGAACCCGGCGACGTCGTCGCGATGGACCTCGTGATAGCGGGCCGGGATCAGGATCTCGACGGGCCTGCCGAGGACCTCGGCGCGGCTGTAGCCGAAGATCTCCTCGGCGCCGTCGTTGAACACGTTGATCCGCTGTGACTCGTCGATCGAGATGATTCCCTCCGACGAGATCGAGACGATCCCCGAGAACTTCGCCTCGGAGAACCGGAGCTGCTCCTCGATCCGCTTGCGCTCGGTGATGTCGGCGATCTGGGAGATGTAGTAGAGCGGCCTGCCGCCCGGCGCGTGGAGGAGCGCCGTGTGGAGGAGCACCGTGACGATCGAGCCATCCTTCCGGACGTAGCGCTTCTCGATCTGCAATCGATCGAGCTCGCCGCGGATGAGGCGGCTCGCCATCGCGAGGTCGGGCTCGAGGTCGTCGGGATGGGTGATCTCCTGGTAGCGCCGGCGCTCGAGCTCCTCGGCGGAGTAGCCGACGAGCTCGCACAGCGCGTCGTTGACGCGGACGAAGCGGCCGTCGAGCGCGACGAGCGCCATGCCGATCGGCGCCTCGTCCATCGTCAGGCGGAACCGCTCCTCCGACTCGCGAAGCTGCGCGTTGATCGCCTCCGCCTCTCGCCGGGCCTGACGTTCGCGGGAGAGCAGCTCCTCGCGCTCGCGGGTGATCCGGCGCGCCTCGGAGATGTCGCGCGTGATGTTGCCAAACCCGAGCACGCGCCCGCCCTTGGCATCGTAGATCTTGAAGTGCTCGTCGGAGACCGGGATCGCCTCACCGGTCTGCCAGTTGCGGTAGTAGGTCTCGCCGCGCCACCGTCCGCGCCGGAGCGTGGTCTCGACGATCACGTCGCGCGCGAATTCACGCTGGTCGGTCGGGTAGTACTCCGGGATCGTCGTCTTCTCGATCGGGTACTCGTCCGGCATGCCGACCATTCGCCGGCCGGCCGGATTCAGGTAGATCGGCATCCCGCGCTCGTCGAGGATGCCGATGAAGTCGTTAGCGTTCTCGACCAGCGCGACGAACATGCGCCTCTGCGCTTCGCTGCGTTCGAGCTCGGCGAGAGCGCGCTTTGCCCGCGCCCGACCGTACGCGATGTACACGACGCCGCTCGCCGCCATCGCGAACAGGAGGACCTGCGAGATCGCCTCGTTCGGCTGCGCGGCGGCGAGGATGCGGAAATCCTCCCTGCCGGCGAACGCGCTCAGCACGATCGCGAGGATGCCGGCCCGGTAGCCTGCGACGAGGCTCGTCAGCACGACGGCGGCCATCAGGAGCACGAAGACCATGCCGGTCTCGCGGGTCGGCAAGACCAGCCGCCGTGCCGCGTAGGCCGCGGCGACGCAACACACCGCCATCGCGTAGCAGCTCCAGCCTCGCTCGAACAATCTCCGACGCGCCGTCCGCGACGTGTGCGGGAGAGTCATGCATTCACGTCGAGCACATTCGATGCCTGCGTGTCGCGTTGCGACAACGGCTTACCGCGGGGATGCGCTCGCCCCCGATCACCGCCGATCCGTGGTTCTCGAAGGAGCGGCCGCGGGCAGCGTGTTACGGTCGGCGGACCGTGACCCAAGCACTCGCGCCACAGCCGTCGCCGCACATGGCGATCAACCCCGAGAAGCGAACCGTCGCCAGCTGGCCCGTCCATCAGGATCCGTGGCCGGTGATCGCGGCGTGGGCGCAGAATAACAAGTTCAACCCGCGCGAGCCTCAGACGGGCAACACGAAGCTGTTCCAGAAGGGCAGCGGCTTCTGGACCGCGGCGATGCGCGCGCAGTTCACGCTCGAGGGCAGCACGATGTACATGCAGGCGTGGCTGCCGATCGGCATCTTCGCTCGCATCGGCGCGCTGTTCATGCTGCCGGCCGAGATGCACATCCGCTCCGGCGGGTTCCGTGCGGCGCTGCCGCGCAAGATCGCGCGCAACGCGGTCAACGAGCTGCTTCAGCAGGTCGGCGCGGCGCCGATTCCGTAGCGTCGAAGCGCTGCGTGCGCGTGTTCCAGCGATAGACGGCGAGTGGCTCGAGCTCGAACGCGCGTGCCTTGATCGTGCGGAAGCCGTCGGTGAGCGGGACCTCCTCGACGATCCTGATCTCGCGGGGGCGGGCGTACTCGGGTAGCGCCTGCACGGCAGCGGCGAGCGCGGCCTCGTCGAGCGCGTCGTGCAGCTGGATCGCGGCGACCGGCACCTGGTGCGCGGCGTCGTCGGGATCGGGCACGGACGCGACGACGCACAGCGCGACGCTCGAGCAGGTGTAGAGCCCGTCCTCGATCCGGGTCGAGGCGACCGGTCCCTGCCGGGTGACGATCATCTGGTTCGGCTTGTCGACGAGCCAGTAGTCGCCGAGCGCGTCCTGCTTGACGAGGTCGCCGGTCGCGAACCACGTGTCGCCTTGCTCGAACGCGTCGCGGATGAGGCGCCTCGGGTCGATGTGCGCGACGTCGCTGCCGGTGCGTGCCGAGAGCTTGGCGACGAGCATGCCGGGCTCGTCGAGGCGGGCGCGGACGAGCCGGCCGTGGCTGTCGTGGACGAGCTCGTGCTTCTCGATGTCGTACGCGGCGACCGCGACGTCGCGGCTGCCGGGGAGCGGCCGGCCGATCGAGCCGATCTTCTTGCCCGCGGTGTTCGCGAGGACCGCGGACGCCTCGGTCGACGCATAGAGCTCGAGCACGCCGACCGGACCGAAGCGATCGATCAGCTGGCGCCACACGTCGGGACGGAGGCCGGAGCCGGCGAACAGGCGCACCGGGTTGTTCTTCTCGCCGAGCACCGGATCGGCGTCGACGAGGCGGCGGACCATCTCGCCCGCGTAGAACACGACGCTGACGCCGTAGCGTCGGATCTCGTCCCAGAACGTCGCCGGCTCGAAGCGTGACGCGAGCGCGAGGCGTGCGCCGCCTGCGAGTGCGCTGTGGGCGGCGACGAGCGTGCCCGACGGGTGATGCAGCGGCAGCGCGCAGTACACGGTGTCGCGCGTCGTCAGCGTCGCGGCGGCCGCGGCACCGAGCGCCGAGAACGCCCATCGGCGGTTCGTGATGCGCGTCGCGCGCGGCGGCTCCCACCGGCCGCTCGAGACGAAGATCATCGCGAGGTCGCGCGCACGGCCGGCATCGGGCCTGTACCAGGCGGGCAGCGTGACGGTGGCGGGATCGATCGACTCCATGTCGATCACGCCGGGCGGGATCAGCCGCCTGGGCTTCTCCATGCCGGGCGGCAGCTCGCCCTGTTCGCCGACGCCGCCGAGCACGAGCACCTTGACCGACGTCGCGGCGCGAACGCGTGCAGCGGTCTCCGGATCGACGATCAGCACCTCGGCCTCGCCGAGATCGAGCGCGCGCGGCAGCACGGCGTCGGTCATGTCCGGCGACATCAGCACCGCGACCGCGCCGAGGCGGCTGCACGCGGCGACGACCGACAGGTGTGACGGCCGCGACTTCATCATCACGCCGACGCGCGTCCCGGTCTTGATACCGCACGCGATCAGGCCGCGGACGATCGCGTCGACGCGCCGATTCGCGTCGGCGTACGTGAACGCGCGGCCGCGCCACAGGAAGAACGTGCGCTCGCCGATCGACGCCGCCTGATCCGCGAGCGACTTGCCGAGCGAGACGACCGAGTCGTCCTGCAGGTTGCGCAGGCGGTTCAACCGGGGCAGCTGCCAGCGCGCGTTGTCGAGGTACGTGCCGAGGTCCTCGCCGAGCTCCTCGACACGCTCGAGCGCGGCGCCGACCGTCTTCTCGACGAGGTCCTTCGCGAGATCGAGCGGACTGTCGTCATCGTCGTCGTCGTCGTCGCGATCATCCTCGGTGTCGGCGTGCGTGTCGGGGCGAGGTTCGGTGCGGACGTCGAGCGCGGTCGGCGGAAGCTCGCCGCGCATCCACGCGACGAGCCCGGGCCACGTGATCGTCAGCGCGGTCGAGCCGACGACGAGGCCGAAGTGGCCGGTCTTGACCATCACCTCGTACATCGTCGAAACCTTCGGCGCGGCGCGCCGGATGCCTCGGACCGACCCGGGGCGGCCCATCTCGTCGCGGGTGCCGACGAAGTAGAGGATCGGGCAGCTGAGATCGGCGAGCGAGACCGCGTGACCGTCGATCACGAACCCGCCCGATGCCATGCGGTTGCCGACGATCACGTCGTCGACGAACTTCCGGAACGCCGGGCCCGGCCACGCGACGAAGCCCTCGCCGCCGAGGAACAGACGCTTCGCCTCGCGCTTCTCGAGCGCCGAGCGATCGTGCAGGTTGCGCACGAAGTCGACGAGCTGCAGCGCCTCCTTGCGCGCCGACAGCATCTTGAACCCGGTCGACGTGAACATGCCGGGAAGGCCCTCGATGCGCGCGAGCGGCCACGACACGACGGCGCGCAGGCCAGCGACGAGCCGCTCGGTGATGTTCTCGTCGATGTTGAGCTGGCGGTGCAGGTCGACCGGCGAGCCCATCGTCACGACCGACGCGAGGCCGGCGCTCTTGCGGAACGCGGCGGCCTGGTACGCGAACATGCCGCCCTGCGAGTAGCCGGCGAGGTGGACGTCGTGACCGGTGATCGTGCGGACGCGATCGATCGCCTCGGAGACGGCGCGCACGTGATCGTCGAGCGTGCGGTTCATGCCGCCCTCCTCGCGCTCCGGCGCCCCGAAGTCGACGAGCCACACGTCGACGCCCTGGCTCGTCAGGTACGCGACGGCGCTGACGTCGGGCGAGATGTCGTAGACCTCCGAGGCGACCATCAGCGGCGGCACGAGCAGGAGCGGCGCCTGGATCGGTGCGACGCCGGCATCGGGCGTGCGCTCGTAGCGACGGAGGCGATAGACGCGCTCCTCGTGGATCACCTCGAACGGTGCGCCGTACGGTGCGGTGAGCCGACCGGCGCGCGCGATCTCGAGCGCGTTCTGCCACGCCAGACCGAGGCGGCGGACGCGCCTGGCCCACCGGACCTGCCTGCGCCTGCGATCGGTTGGATTCCCTCGACGAGGCACGACCATCTCGATCGAGTCTACTGCGGATACGGCGCGGGCGCGGGATACGGCGACTGCGGGGGCGCCTGTTGCGGCTGTTGCGGCTGCTGCGGGTACGGTTGCTGCTGCGGCATCTGCGGCTGCATGCCGTACGGCGGCGGCGACTGCCCCGGACGCAGGCCGATCGCGATCGGTGTCTCGTCGAAGTCCTGCCAGTCGCCGGTGATGAAGTCGATGATCACCGGCCACAGGCCGAGGAAGAAGTTGCCGAACACCCAGCCGTTGATGCCCTTGTAGCGGGTGATCTGCACCGGCTCGAAGCCCGGGTAGTAGATGCGAATGTCGCCGAGCGAGCGCTTGCGATCGAGCGTGACGACCATCGGCGTCTGGCCGACGACCTGGCCGTCGACGTAGACGTACGCGCCGGGAGGATTCGTGTTGACCGGAATCTGATCCGGACCGCCGGCGATCACGGTGGCGCAGCCACCGAGCGCGAGGAGCGCGATCGCCGTCGCGGCCCGCGTCATCCGGGCTCGCCTGCCAGCCGGTAGCCGACGCCGCGCTTGCTCTCGATCAAGTCGTCGGCCTGGACGCTGCCGAGCTTGCGACGGACGCGGTGAACGAGCTCGCGCACGTTCTCGCTGTCGGCCTGCACGGAGCGAAACGACAGTGCATCGGCGATCTCGTGCCACGCGACGTACGCGAGCTCAGGATCGGCGACGGTGCGGCGGCGCTCGACGAGGAGCTGGAGCAGGCCGAACTCCATCGCGGCGAGCTCGATCGAGCTCTCGCCGATGCGGAGCACGCCGCCGTCGACACGCTGGCGCAGGTCGAGCTGGTGACCGCGCGGGGTCGTGACCTTCGCGCTGAACACGAGCTCGTCGCGGCGCGTCGGCGCGGTGCGACCCTGACCACGCGGCGGCTCCATCTTCGGGAGAGCCTCGGGCCAGAAATAGAACTTCACGTCGCCGAGGCGGATCGTCGCGCCGCTCGCGAGCTCGACCTCGGTGATGCGCTGGCCCTCGACCTCGGTGCCGTTGCGGCTCGTGTTGTCGACGATCTGCCACTTGCCGTTGGCGTGCTTCATCGTCGCGTGCTCGCTCGAGACGCTCGCATGGAGCACCGCGACATCGACGCGAGGGTCACGCCCGACCCGGGTTCCGTCCGCGATCGCGTGCGCACAGCCCCACGCGTCGACGAGCGACGCGGACGGCGATTGAACGCGCGAGAAGATCTGCTCGCTGGTGATGCCCGGGGAGGCGATGGCGACGCCGTGAGACGTGCACAGGACTCCGATGGAGCGGGGTGACGAGCAGAGTAAGCAAGGCACCATTGATTACGAGATTCGCCCGACGAGCGGGAGCGACGCAAGTGACTGTGCCCGTTCGATCAAAATGCACCTCCCGCCATCAGCCCGAATTGCCCCTCTCGCCCGACCCAGGGCGCAAACGCGGTCGATGTCGGTGTGGCGCTCGCGCTCACCTTGGCGGTGCGGGCCGCCACGGGTGCAGCAGCTGGCTGCATGAACCTGGGGTCGGGAGCTGATTGCTTTGTCATCATGATGCCAAGGCCGAAACCGCCCCACAGGCCGGCGGTCATCGCGGCGGTGACGACCTCGCCGTTGTCGGAGCGCGTCTCGCCGTCGTTGGGGTTCGCGAGCAGGCCGGCGAACATGCCGCCGACGAACGCGCCGATCACGGTCGACGCCATGACGACCTTCGCGCGGCGCGGCGACCAGTCGAGACTCGGAGCGATCAGCGCGCCGGCGATCGCGCCGCCGTCGAGGCCGATCGCGAGCGCGCCGTTCTCGACGTTGCCGAAGTCGCCATCGCTGCTCGCCGTGATCGCGCCGAGCGCCGCGGTCGTGATGCCGAGCAACGTCAGGTTCGCGACGAACAGCGACTGGCCCGACGTCAGCTTCGCGGCCTGGCCGTAGATGAAGCCGCCGGTCGCGCCGGCGGCGCTGCCGAGGAACAGGAGGTTCAACACCGACTCGCTGCGCGTCCATCCGGTCGGCTCGATGAGCAGCGCGGCGTTCGCGAAGCCAAGGCTCATGCCGAGCGTGGTCGCGTGCGCGGCGCCGGCATCGACCTCGTACTTGCTCGAGAGCAGGTATCCGACTCCTCCGCCACCGGCGACGCCGCCGAGCAAGAGGAACGCGACTGCATTGCCGTTGTCGACGTCCTGGCGCGCGATGAGATCGATCGCGGCGAAGGTCCCGACGACCGCGAAGTCGGCGATGACCTCGCCATCGTGCAGTCGTCCGCGCGAGCTCGTCGCGTTGACGGCCATGGGCGGGGGATACGCGCTGGGTGCAGGGTACGGCTGCGGGTACTGCGCCGGGTACGGCTGCGGGTACGGCTGCGGGTACGGCTGCGGATACTGCTGCGGGTATGGATACGGTTGAGGCGTAGGCGTAAGCGTAGGCGTAGGCGTAGG
>JAEWJO010000623.1 GCA_023386455.1 Pseudomonadota bacterium
GGCCGGTACAGTTCCAGCTGAAGGTCGGGACCACCTGGCATCACCGCGTGCCGCCCACGAACGAGAAGAAGCTGCTCGAGAAGATCGGCTTCAGCAAGTAGGTGGTCGACGTGCTCAAGCAGTGGGCCGCCGACGACGCGAAGACGCCCGACCGCATCTACGAGACCTGGCGCGCTGCCGGGGACGCCGCGCTGAGCTCGCTGGGCCAGGGTCAGGGGCAGGGCGGTGGCTGGTCGTGGGCGCAGATCATGGTCGTGCTGTTCGTCGTGGTCATCCTCTTCATGCCGATGATCGCGCCGTTCCTCGGCCCGCTGCTGCACCCGAACTACGAGGTCCGCAACAACCTCGACGACACGGCGCGCGTCGTCCGCCGGCCGCTCGAGCCGCTGCTGCCGGTCGCGCAGCGCGCGCAAAATGGCACCCTCACCATCGAGAACCTCGTCACCGAGCTCGGCCAGGTCGGCGGCATGTCGCCAACCGTGGTGCAGGGCCTGATGACGCAGGTCCCGCCGCAGATCCTGCAGGTCGCGCAGCAGCACATCGGCCACGTCAGCGACGGAATGATCCCGCACGCGCTGTCCAACCCGTGCGGCACCGGCATCTTCCACGAGCACATCTTCATGCCCAATGGCACCAACGTCGGATCGTTCGACGACGGCACGCGCAGCGATCACCAGGACATGCTCCCGCACTACCAGAACAGCACGACCCGCCACTACGACTCGACGCTGATGGGCAAGTCGGTCGAGCAGGTCGGCGACCGCCATCAGCCGTACAAGGGCCTGACCGACAACTGCCAGGACTACGTGGGCGACGTCGTCGACACGTACGGCGCGATGGGCGGCCGCGAGATCGTGCCGACCGAGACCGACGCGTACCTGCTGACCCTGTGCGACGTGCTGACCGGGTCGTCGTACGGCCGCTCGTACCTCGACCAGCAGGTCGACGAGGCACTCACCGCCCGCCTCTCCGGCAGCACTCCGCCGGTGATCGACATGTCGATGACGAAGACGCACACCACGGACATCACGCTCGGGCAGAGCCTGAGCCAGCAGCAGTCCGGGTCGCAACAGCCAAAGACGGTGCCGACCACGATCGAGTCCGTCGCCAAGATGCTCGACGTCACGCCGGAGCTCGTCCGCGACTCGATCGACGGCGTGCTGGATCGCACCGTGAACATCCACGAGGAAGGCACGACGACGGTTCGCAAGCTCGTGTGCGAGCCCAAGAGCACGAAGTGCCCGAACCTGGTCGCGGGCGTGCTCAAGGAGGTCGTGAACAAGGCCGCGGAGCAGGACATCGTCGCCAAGCTGCCTGGGTTCATGCGCAACAACGACCGGGCGCGGAACTACATGGTCAGCTACCTGTCCGAGCGGATCACGCAGAACCTGATGGGCCGCTTCAATATCCTGAACGAGCTGTGCGGTACCAAGCCATCCGATCCGCCCGTCGTGGTGACGCCCGTCGTCGAGAAGCCGACACACACGACCAGCATCACGCCGCCCACGGACCCGAAGCAGAGCTAGGGGCACGCGCTCTGGCCGCCGCACCGATTGTCGCGCACGATCCTGGTTGCGGCGGCAGTTAAGGGCTGGACGTGGCGATGGAAGACGCGCGAATCCCAACCAGCGAGCAGCTCATGGCCGAGATGGGCTGGGTCCGCCAGCTCGCGCGCGCGCTGGTCAAGGATGCCGCCCTCGCCGACGACATCGCGCAGGACACCTGGCTCGTCGCGGCCGATCAGCAGCCCGATACCGATCGACCGCTGAGGCCCTGGCTCGGGCGCGTCGTCAGGAATCTGATCATCACGCGTCGTCGCAGCGAAGCGCGGCGCGAGGAGCGCGCGGTCGCGTACGACGGCGAACGGCCGGTGCCAACCCCGGCGGAGCTCGTCGAACGCGTCGAGCTGCAGCGTGCCCTCGCCGACGAGCTACTCGCGCTGGCCGAGCCCCACCGATCCACCGTGCTCTTGCACTTCGTCGAGGGCTACAGCAGTGCCGAGATCGCACGCCGGCTCGGGATCCCCGACGCCACCGTGCGTCGCCGCCTCAAGACCGCACTCGATCAGCTGCGCGATGCCCTGGGCAAGCGCACGGATCAGCCGAAGCGCGGCTGGCTCGCGGCGCTGGTTCCGTTCGCCAGGTTGCCGGTCGCGTCACCGGCGTCCACCGCCCTAGGAGCGTTTGCGATGAAGAAGCTGCTCGCGATCATTGTCGTGCTGGTTCTCCTCTTGCTGCTCGGTGCAGGCGCCCTGTGGCGCCATCGCGCGCACGAGGACGCCGAGGCGAGGGCGTCGTCGTCCTCGACCTCGACCTCGATCTCCAGGGACAAGACCGGTGCCTCCGGATCACGCCTCGCCGGCGACTCCGGTGCCAGCGCGGCCATCCCGGCGTGGCTCCTGAAGGCCGGTGCGCCATCCCGACGGATCGCCGGTCGCGTCGTGTTCCACGGTGCGCCCGTGGCCGGCGCGAAGGTCGTGCTCGGCTTCGAGATCGCCGGTGAGCCCGCTCCCTTCATCATCACGCCGGACCCGATCCTCGCGACGGTCTTGCAGCCGATCGTCGAGACGACCTCTGGCGCCGACGGCACGTTCGACTTCGGCATCCAGCCGCCGGCCCCGTTCGTGGTGAGCGCATCCTCGTCGAAGTACGCGTCCGCGGCGACGCACGTCGACAACGCGAATCCGCTCTCGCCGTCCGACCAGCTCGTCGTCGCGCTCGGCGAGTGTCGCTCGCGACTCTACGGCACGATCGCGGATGCGTCGGGTGGCGGCATCGCCAAGGCGCACATCTCCACGGCGGGCCTGAGCGGGACCGACTCGGACGCGACCGGCGCGTACAGCCTCTGCCTGTCCGGCATCGACTCGACCGGCTCGCCGACCACGCGTGTTCGCATCCAGGCCGATGGCTACGGCACCCTCGCGCAGTTCGTGCTCGTCGCCGGCGACCTCCACCACGACTTCCAGCTCGTGCCGGAAGCCGTGCTCGTCGGTCGTGTCGTGACGAGCGACGGCCAGCCCGTCGGCGGTGCGCGCGTCGTCGCGCAGGTCGAGCCATCCGAGCTGCCGCGTCACGTCGCGAGCGGCTGGGCGTACTCCGATCGTGACGGTCGCTTCCGGATCGAGGCGCTCGCACCCGGCGCGTTCGAGCTCGTGGCCGAAGCAGGCGACCTCGGCAGGACGTCGGTCGCCGTCGTCGCGCGGCCGACCACGACCTCGCGAGAGCTCACGCTGAAGCTGACGCGCGAGCCGGTCGCCCGCGTGAGCGGCCACGTCTTCCACAAGGGCGCGCCGGTCAGCGGCGTCACGATCTCCGCGGTCCAGGCGATGCCGATAGGCATGACGGTCACGCAGGCGGACGGCAGCTTCGTCTTCGAGCGCCTTCGTTACGGTCCGACGCGATTCCTCGTATCGCCCAACACCGCCGAGCCCGCAGCACAGCTCGACATCACGCGCCCGGTCGTCGACAACGTTCGCCTCGAGGTCACCACGACCGCGCGCGTGCACGGACGGGTGACGCTCGATGGCAAGCCCGTCGTCGGCGCGCCCATCGTCTACACACCCGCGCCGCAGACCTCGTTCTACGGGGCCCCACTCATCGCGAGGAGCGACGCGAGCGGAGCCTTCACGCTGTCGCTGCCCGTCGGGCCGGGCCAGCTCATCGCGTGGGACAGTCCCACCAACGCGTTCGCCGATCCGGTCCAGATCGTCATGGTGGCCGACGACGACAAGGCCGTCGACTTCGAGCTCTATCGGCTGGCCGAGCTGCGCGGCACGGTCGTCGACGAGGCCGGTGCTCCCGTCCGCGGCGTGTACGTGCAATACGCGCTCGCCAACGGCGGCGACGACTGGTGCGAGACCCTGACCGATGCCAGGGGCGAGTTTGTCTGCGCGCGCCTGACCGGTGGCGAGTATCGCGCCACGGTGACGCCGTCGCCCGGTGCCCGCCAGGCCTTCGCGCCGGCCGTCGGCGACCATTTCGACCTCGCCCGCGTGCCTCGCGCCGGCGTCACCACCGGCATCAAGCTCGCGATCAAGAACGAACGTCTCGCGATCCGTGGGACCGTCGTCGACGATACCGGCTCCCCGATCCCCGACGTGCACATCACCGCGCTCGCACGTGGCGATGCCTCGATGGATCCTCCCTCGACCCTCAGTGATCCTGCGGGCCACTTCGAGATCGACAATCTCGCGCGAGGCACGTACATCCTGCGCGCGCACGCCGCCGACGGCAGCGAGGCCGAGCTGCCTGGCGTCGCCGCCGGCAGCGCCTCCGCCTCGCTCAGGCTGGCCCGTGCCGGCGCGATCGAGGGCACGCTCACCGGCTTTGCCGTACCACCCGTCGTCTTCGTGATGAGCTCTGACGGCCGCCCCGGCGGTGGACGCGCCGCCATCATCGACGGCACGAAGTTCTCGAGGATCGGGTTGCCCGCCGGCCGCTACACCGTCGAGGCCACCGAAGGCGCCGATGTCGACGGCCAGTCCGTCGAGATCAAGCCCGGCGAGACGACCCATGTCGAGCTGCGCAGCCGCGGGGCCGCCCCTCTCGAGGGCACCGTGCTCGATCTCGCGACGCGCAAGCCGCTCGCCGGGATGCGCTGTGACGCCAAGATCTCGATGAACGGTCAGGCGAGCCCGATCCCGTCGTCGGTCGCGCACCAGGCGCTCACGGACGCAGCCGGCAACTTCAAGATGAGCGCGCCGCGCGGTCGCGTGCGCCTGTTCTGCTTCTCGCCGAGTCCCGCTCCACTGAGCGCCGCGGGCACCGACGTCGACGTCTCGACCGGCTCTGTCGCGAAGGCTACGGTCTTCAGCGTGCGCTCGACGTTTGGCAGCGCGCCGAGCGATCCGGGCTTCATGCTCACACGGATGCTGCTGCCGCTGACCGTCGACCAGGTCCTCCCGTCCGGACCGGCTGCGGCCGCGGGATTGCGCCCAGGTGACCAGCTGCTCGCGATCGACGGCGAGTCTCTCGCGGGTGTGCTTCCCGAAGGCGCGACGACCCTGCTGATGAATCACCGCTCGGGCACCACGGTGACACTCGGCATCTCGCGCGCCGGTGTCGCGCAGACGATCAAGCTCACCGTCGGCGCGGGCCCGTGAGTCGATACCGTCCATACCCGTTCGGGTGACGCCAGGCCAACTCGGCCCGATCCGACCGACACGACCGGCGAGCCTGTGCGTAGACTGTTCTCGATGAGGATTCGCTGGCTTGCGCTGATGACAGCGCTGCTCGTCGCGTGCGCGCGCCCGTCGTACTACATCCGGACCGGCGACGCTGCCTACCAACGTGGCGACTACGCGGCCGCGCTGCGGAGCTACGAGCGCGAGCAAGATGTTCGACCATCCAAGGACGTCGAGGACAAGATCGCCGCGACGAAGCTCAAGCTCGTCGAGAAGGAGCTCGAGCCGATCACCGCCGCGTTCGCCGAGGGACGCTTCGACGAGGGTGTCACCGCACTCGTCCAGCTCGACGCCCAGAAGCGGCAGCAGCCTCCCGTGCAGGCGTTCGTGCAGCAGCAGGAGAAGCGCCTGCGTGACGAGCTTGCCGCGCGCGCCGGTCGCAAGGAATGGGGCAGCGCATTCATCCTCGGCTCCCGTGCAGTGAGCGTGTTTCCCGCAATCGCCGACAAGGTGCCCGAGTACGCGCGCGGCTGGGCCGAGGCCCTGCGACGCGCGATCGCCGACGCCGATACAAAGAAGCAGGAAGGCGAGGGCGTCGTCCTTCGTGCCGCGCTCGCCGTCGCGACCGGTGACGCCAACGATCAGGCGCAGGCAAAGCAAGCCCTCGTCGCGTTGCGCGCGAAGTACGCGATCGCGCTCGAGGTGAGGGGCAAGGGCGACGTGGCGCGCGTCCAGTCCGCACTTCGAGCCGACGATCGGTTCTCGCTGTCTGCGAGCTCGAAGCGAGGCAAGTTGATCGTCACGCTCGGCGCGCCCACGGATTCGACGTCGGTGTCTCGTGGTCGCGAGTCCAGAAAGGTGGAGAAGGGAACGCGCACCGTCGAGAACCCGGACTACCAGCGCGCGCAGGAGGACCTCGCATTCAAGGAGGATGTGCTCGCGAACTGGAAGCGCCAGAAGGCCGACGAGATCAACAGCCCGACGAAGACCAAGGAGAGCGTCGAGGGCTACGACTATCCGATCGAGGTCGCGCAGCAAGACGTCGATTCGGCGCGCGAGGATCTGCGCAACACGCCGACGACGATCCAGGAGCCGAACTTCGTCGATGTCGAGCTCGACGTCGAGACGCACACGCTCACCGTCGCACGCGATGTCTCCGTCGATGTCGCGGCGGACTGGAGAGGCGATCTCGCCTTGCAGCGCGAGAACGTGAAGCTCTCGACGAGCGACACGGCGCACGCCGCCAACTCCGCCGCGGGCGTCGGGCGCAACCCTGTCGAGCTGCCGGCCGCATCGGCGCTCGGGCCCGAGCTCGACCGCGCCGTCCTGAAGTGGGTCGACGGTGCGCTGCGCAAGGCGACCGGGCAGTACTACCGATCGCTCCTCGCCGATTCGAAGCTCGGCGTCCCTCTCGTCGTCGCGCTATACCCCCAGGGCGCGCACCAGCAGCATCGCAAGGAGATCGAGAAGTCGCTCGGCGTGCCGATGGCCGACTCGCTGATCGACGCGCTCGCGCACGACAAGCTCGCCACGGCGTTCACCGCGCCCGACACAACCAGGCGCGCGGCGACAGTGACCGCGACGACGCAGACGACGCCGGCGAAGCAACCCGCACCGACCGCCCCCAAACCCGCGATCGCCACGAAGCCACAACCCGCCCCCGAACCGGCGGCGCCCGCCGATCCCATGCTCGCGCGAGCGGGCTACCCACTCGCGATCGCGCCGTTCACGTATCGGAAGAGTGGCAAGGTCGTGCTCCAGGTCTCGAGCGACGGCACGGTGACGGCGCTCGCGACGAAGGTCGCGATCATCCGTGCGAACGGCGTCGTCGAAAACCCGCAAGGCAAGATCGTGCTCGCGATCTCCAGGAACGGTGACGTGTGGATGCCCCGGCAGGCGGCTCCCTCGGGGAAGCTCACGAGCACGACGCTGTCGTTCGACGGCGGTGCGACCCTGAAGTTCGATGGCACGGGCCGTGTGAAGATCGAGGCGAACGGCGTCACGAAGGTCTCGGAGGCAGTCCTCTCGCCGAACAACGCGAAGGTGAAGCCGAGCGCGCTGGTCGTCGCGTGGCTCGGCGTCGGCACGCTCGGAATTCGAGACGCGAAGTGACGTCGAGCTCACCGACGCCTCCTAGTCACTCTCGTTCCGTGCCGCCCCGCTCTCCAGATCGAAGTCCAGCTCCACGTCGAAGCCCACGCGCGAGACGCCACGGTAACGAGATACACGGATGAACCTCGGCGCTGGCGACCGCGTCGCTGTCGGGCGCTCGAGGTCTGTCCACGACGGGTTCCACGAGTGTGTGGCTAGCCTGATGTATCCGAACCGCTCATCTCGCTTGATCGTCCCTTCCCGGATGTTGCGCAGGTCGAGATGCTGCACTTTCCAGGAACTGTCGTCTCCCCAGTGGCAGCCCCACACGAAGCCGGACTCGCCGTTGGGCCATTCACGATCCTCGTTCCAGTTCTCGCTTCCCGGGATGATCGAGCCGTCGTGCACGTCCCACCAGTCGGGGACGTAGAAGCCAACGGGACAGAAGCCCGCGCCCGGCGACTCTTCCGTCTCCTCCGCGATGACGGCGCCGGTCGCGAGATCGAGCACGGCAGTTCGCGTGTAGTTGGCAGAGATGAGGGCGTAGTCGTGACCGCCCTGCCGGAACGGTTCGAAGGTGTGCAGCATCGCGTAGTCGCGGACGTACTCGCCGACCTTCTGGAGTCCGGCCGCTGGATCCGTTCGACGGAACACCTCGACCGCCGACGAATCCCATGTGCCCGGGGCGTTTGGACGCTGCGTGATCCTCACCGCGTACGCATCGCGCGGCTTCGGCAGGCTGGGCACCTCGAAGTCCGTGTCCACCACGACCGGACGCACCACAAATCCCTTGTTGTGGTACCGGGCGGCCCAGTTCTCACCGCCCATCTCCCGCGCTTGAAGCTTCGCGATCACTGCCCGCGCTTCTTCGTCTGTGCGGTACGTCCCGAAGCCGACATCCCGCTCGCGGCCCTCGTGACATCCATCGACTCTGAACACTACGTCGCCGCGCATTCCGCTCCTGATCATGTCAGATAACCTGTGCTTGCGGTGCCGACGTAGCGTTGGTCGCGATGAACGTCGAACGAGCTGTTCGCTTGGTTGTGGTCGCGCTGGCGTTACATCGTCTCCACTGAACAAGGCGGTGGCCTTCGCCACTGGTGCTAACCTGCCCGCATGATCGGATACGTCACGATCGGCACCAACGATCTGGCGCGAGCGAGAGCGTTCTACGACGCGTTGCTCTCGCTGCTCGGCGCGAAGCTGCTCTATGCCACCGAGACCATGGCGGCATGGGGCACGAGCATGCACGGACCGACGTTGATGGTGACGCTGCCGTACGACGGCGCCACGGCCACGGTCGGCAACGGCGGCATGGTCGCGCTATCGGGCAAGGACCGCGCGACAGTCGACGCGGTTCACGCCAAGGCGATCGAGCTCGGAGCACGTGACGAGGGGCCACCCGGACCACGGGGCACCAGCGGCTTCTATGCCGGCTATTTTCGCGACCTCGACGGAAACAAGCTGAACGCGTACGTCGCCGGTTAGCCCGCGCAGTACCGGTCAGGCTCGGGGCTGCATGCAAGCAGGGGAGCTGTACGCGATCGATCTCGCGAAGGTTTGGCGGAAGGTCGATCGCGCGCTCGAGGGCAGGCGTGGTCCCGATCCCTGTTGAAATTGAGGTGGCGGTCAAACCAACCCCGAGAGGATTCTCGGGGGCGCTTGACCGGAGAGACCGCCGATGAAGAAGATTGCCAGGAAGACACGCCCCACGAAGACGCACGTCCACAGCTCCGGACCGTGCTTGCGGAGGCTGCGGTTCGCACGCAGCTCGAACTCCAGCTCGAGCTCGGAGACGCGATGCGACGCGATCTGCGTGAGTTCGTGATCACGGCCCAACGTGACCGACCAGCTGCCCGACGAGTTCAGGATGTCGACGCCAAGGTCTTCGAAGCGACTGAAGTCAGCCTGCTCCGACGGCAACGCCTGCAATCGGTCGCGAAGATCTCGAGCGATATCAGATCGCGGTGGCGGAGACCGTAGAATTCCAGCGCAACGTCTCTCAGCCGCCGCAGCCCTTCACGCCGCCGAGCGAGACCCGGCATGCCGCGCGCACCGCGTTGCGAAAGCTGTTCCACAGCCGGCGGTCGCCATTGCGAGATGTGACGAGCTCCGACCGGAACGTCAGGCTCATCTCGAGCTGCAACCCCGCACCTGCGCGCGAGCGATTCGAGATGTTGTCGGCCGCCGTGCCGGTGATTCCCGCGCAGTCGGCGTCGCCCGTTGCGATCACCGCGGTCGTGCCGCTCGGCGAGTACTGGCGCGCGTTCGTGTCGTAGTAGGACTTGAACGCGGTGCGCAGCGCGGGCGTGATGCCGCCGACGCAGATCTTGTTCGCGCGATCGTGACCGTGCAGCGCGATGCCGCGATTCACGCTGCGCATCAGCGACTCGGCGCGCACGTCGTTGAAGTGCGTCGACGTGATGTGCAGGGCGCGATGATTCGAGCGGTTCGGGCCGCCATACTTGTCGAGACAGCTCGCGGTCGCGTGCGCGATGAAGGCGAAGTGAGGCAGGCCCAGCTCGCCTGCGAGCGCGAGGGCGATCACGTCGGTGTTCGCCTCGATCTTTCCGCCATGCGGAGCGAGCACCGCCATGGTCATGTCGGGCGCCGATGCGACGAGTGACACGTCATAGCTCGCGTTCTCGGCGCAGAGTGTGCTGTAGACAAGGCTCGGCGAGCCCGAGCATGAGTAGCCACCGTTCGCCGTCGAGGGTGACTCGGGACGCACGCATGCGAACGAGTCCGCGCTCGCCGCGATCGACACGACCTCCGAACCATCGTCGGTCTCCTCGACCGATCCGACATCGAGGACACACCCGACGAGAAGGAGCAGAGCGGCGCTTCGCATGGCGCGGTCGAGAATGCAATGTGCAGGCCGTCGTCGACGGAAACCGCGCTCCCGCGCCGACGCCCGCTCAGCGCGCCACGAGGGCACAGCACAGCACGACGCGTCAGCGTTGCGCGACTGTCAGCGCAGCACGAGTGCGAGCACGGTGAGCAGCGCGGCGATCACGACAAACGCGCTGAAGAACGTCACGTTGCTCATGTGGCTACTCGGAGGTCTCGAGCTGCCGCACGATACGGTCGTGCTCGGCCATATCGTGCGTCTCGGATTTGGCGACCCGGAGACGGGAGACTGTCAGGTGCGGTGTGGATCAGGTCCCCTGGCGACACCAGTTCTCGACGTGGGTGGGCGTCGCCCGGCGGATCGTTTCCCCACGGCTCGCAATGGACGAAAATGAACGGATGCCGGGGGCGTCATGCTCGCGGTTGACCACCTCGTCTGCATGGCACCGGCCGAAGCTGCTGCGTGGATTCGCGAACACCTCGGCGAGATCGAGGCGAGGCTCGCGTCGTGATCGACCTGACCCGCGAGCTGACCGCGTGGCTACGCTCCACGGACGCGCGCACGCTCATGAAGGAGATCGTGGCCGAGGCGGTGCAGACCGAGATCAGAAGCGCACTCGAAGACGAGCTGATCGATGTCGAGCGCGCAGCGGCGATGCTCGACATGTCGGAAGGTGCGCTGCGCAAGGCAGTCGAGCGCGGCCAGGTGCAGTGTCAGCGTGTCGGCAGCCGACTGCGGTTTCGCCGAATGGACCTGCTTGCGAGCTCCGAGGGCCCAAGACCGCTCGAACTGCCTCGAAGAGCCGCCGGACGCTAATCAGTCTCGACGGGACATTCCCACCCGTCGTAGTCGCCTCCATGACGCTTCGCTGCGGCGAACAGAGTCATGACGACCTTGTGGATCGACACAAGGTCGACGTGGTCCGTCCGCGACACATATGCGCAGTATGGGTTGGGGGCCTTGCCGTCATCGCCCGTCTCGATGCTGAAGCCCAGCGGTTCGACTTCGTCGACGAATGCGTGACGAGCTTTCGCCGTCGGGAAGTAGATCCAGTGGTCGACCTGTCGGGCCTTCGTGAGGGGATCGCCGTGCGCGATTAGCGCCTCCACGGTCTTGCGGTCCCCCTCGAGCTGGGCAGTGTCGTCGTCGGCGTCATTCATCGCGTTGTTTTCTGCGGCAGGCTGCGGCCGTTCACAGCACGTAACGTTCTTTGCCTCGGGCGTAGACGTAGGTTCCGGGTCGGAAGCGTTCAGCAGGCCATGTTGTGCCGTCAATCAGGAGTGGTTCGTCGAGAAGGTGCTCACGCTCCGCGATGACCACGCAACGGGACTCCTTCACATAGATCCTGATGCCCGGCACGACCTCGACGACCTGGCGGGCGTCATCAATACGGACGTCGACCACGGAGTTGTTCTTGACCTTGTCGTATGGGTCTGCGGTTGCCATGACGCCGTGCCAAATTGTTTCGGTCGCGTACTTGGGGGCGTAGTCGACGTCGCGCTCGAGTCCGAGCACATCGATCGCTTCGGATGGCTCGAGCCGGTACGTCACCGACCCCTCGAAGAAGCGATGCTCGCGGGCGAGGTGGATGATCAGGCCCGGGAAGCGGATCTCGCGTTTCGTATCGACGTGCTCGATGCAGTAGTTGCCAGCTGAGTAGATGAAGGGCTCGCAGGTCGCTCCCCTGGTTTCCTCGAAGGGACAGTCTTGAAGACCGCGATAGTGGATTCCGGTGATTCGGAATCCCTCGAGGAGAACGCCACCACCCCTTCCATTCATGAAGCCCTCGACCTCGTCGCCTCGTTCTCCCCGTCGCAGTGCGAGTCCTACACGCCGCTTCGCCCGTCCGACAAGTGTCTCAAGGCGGTCGGCAATCTGCCGTGGAGTGATTCCTCGATCGGCGCACGTCTTCTCGTCTCGCGCGATGATGTCGAGGAGTCTCTCGCCTTGCGTGAGGAATCCGATGCGCGAGCTCTGGCCAGGGACCATCCGGTGCTCGATCTGAGCGATGCGTTCGGGCGAAAAATCTCCGACGAGAATTGGCATTGCAGGTCCTGGTCTTGCTGCTGCTTCCGTTCGAACTAAGCCGAGTGCAGTTCCTTCAGCTGCGCGTGGCAAGCGTCGCACACCACCTTCAGGTCAGCTAACGCCTTGAACGGGCTACGCGGTTGGACTTCAGGGCTTCGAGCGCGGCTACCGTGTGTGGTTCTTCCATGTGCTGCTTGGAACGTTCATCCCCGGAACCCACGAGACGCTGCAGCCTGTGAACCGCCCCGGTTTTCCCGGAGGCTCCAAACCTTGAGAGGATCGGAGCAATGGGACGACAGAACAAGTACCCACCTGAGATGCGCGAGCGGGCCGTAC